>NZ_JBSFDW010000023.1:0-146403 GCF_053594115.1 Streptomyces sp. NPDC001970
TCCATGGAGACGGAGATCGCGGCCCCGATCACGGTGCTGCCGATGGTCATCATCAGCAGGCCCGGGACGATATAGGCGATGTAGTCGGAGCGGTCGGCGCCGCCGCCACCGATGCCCGCGCTCATCACGTCTCCGAAGATGTAGACGAAGAGCAGCAGCAGCATGATCGGCGTGAGCAGCAGTTGCAGGGTCATGGACGGGTAGCGCCGGGCGTGCAGCAGGTTGCGGCGCAGCATCGTGTTCGAGTCGCGTACGGCGAGGGAGAAGGCGCTCATCGGACAGTCTCCTTGGACTGGTTGGGGACCTTGGTGCCGCCGGTCAGGGCGAAGAACACGTCGTCGAGGTCGGGGGTGTGCACGGTCAGCTCGTCCGCCTCGACGCCGGCCGCGTCCAGCCGGTCGAGGATGGAGCGCAGCTCACGCTGGCTGCCGCCCGAGGGGATCTGCAGCGCCAGCGCCTCGTCGTCGCGGGTGACCTCGCGCAGGGCGACGGCGGCGGACTGGTATGCGGCCGGGTCGGTGAAGCGGAGTCGGACGTGCCCGCCCGGGATGAGCCGCTTCAGCTCGTCGGCGGTGCCCTCGGCGACGATCTTCCCGCCGTTCAGCACGCCGATACGGTCGGCGAGTTCGTCGGCCTCCTCCAGGTACTGGGTGGTGAGGAAGACGGTCACCCCGTCGGAGACCAGTTCGCGGATGATCTGCCACATGTTGTGGCGGCTGCGCGGGTCGAGGCCGGTGGTCGGCTCGTCGAGGAAGATGATCCGCGGATTGCCGACCAGCGTCATGGCGATGTCGAGACGGCGCTTCATGCCGCCGGAGTAGGTGGAGACGGGCCTCGATGCCGCCTCCACCAGGTCGAAGCGCTCCAGCAGCTCGGCGGTGACCCGCCGCCCCTCGCGCTTGGACAGGTGGTGCAGGTCCGCCATGAGGAGCATGTTCTCCTCGCCGGTGATCAGCCCGTCGACGGCGGAGAACTGCCCGGTGACGCCGATCGCGGCACGCACCCCGTCCGGTGACGTCGCGACGTCGTGGCCCGCGACCTGGGCCTGCCCGCCGTCGGCGGCGATGAGCGTGGACAGGATCTTCACGGCGGTGGTCTTGCCGGCGCCGTTGGGCCCGAGGAGCGCGAACACGGACCCGGCCGGGATGCGCAGATCGATGCCGTCGAGGACGGTCTTGTCGCCGTACGACTTGCGCAGACCGACGGTGGAGACGGCGGCCGGCGACGGGTGACCGTCGCCCTGCCTGGATGTGGGCATGACAGAAGAAGGCATGGAACCCTCCCGTTCGAAGGCTGAAGTGGCAGGGGGAGTGGGCGAGTTGAAGGTGGTGCGGGGTATGGAGGCGCTCAGGCCTTGGCGCGGCGGACGTCGATGTTGCCGTGCCGGGTGCGGGCGCGGACCTTGACGGCGTCCTCGGTCTTCTCCGGGGTCTCGGACGCGGTGAGCGTGTTGCGCACCTGGCCGGAGCCCGAGCTGACGTCGAGCCAGGCGGCGGTGCCCTCGCGGACGCCGACGTCGATGGCGCCGTAGGAGGTCTCCAACTGGACGGTGCCGCGGGCCACTTCGTCCACGCGCAGGGTGCCGTGGGCGGTGGTGGCGGTGACCGAGTCCTCGGCGCGCCGGATCTCGATGTCGCCGTTGGCGCCGCTCACCCGCAGCTCGCCGGTCGCGGCGCCGACGGTCGTGGTGCCGTGCGAGTTCTTCAGGACGGCGGGGCCGTCGACGAGGCCGACGCGCAGGCTGCCGGAGCTGGTGGTGATCTCGGCCATGCCCTCGACCCGGTCCACGGTGATCGAGCCGTGCGACGCGGTCAGTTGCAGCGGGCCGGTCGTGTCGAGGCGGACGTCGCCGGACGAGGTCTTGACGCGGACCTCGCCGAGCCGGCCCTCGCCGAGCACCTGGACCCAGGCACCGGTCATGTCGATGCGCGAGCCCGTGGGCAGTTCGACCGTCACGTCGACGGTGCCGGTGCGGCCGAGGCCGAGCAGATTGGGCTTGGGCGTCCTGACGGTCAGTACACCGCTCGCGTACGTGACCTCGGTCTGGTCGGCCGCCCGTACGTCCTGGTCCTTCTTCGGGTCGCGGGGTTGCACCTCGACGACGGTGTCGCGGCGGTCGCCCGCGGTGAACTGGATGGAACCGGCTTCCACGTGCGCCGTGGCCGAGATCGGTTCGGGAGTGTCGAAAGAAGGCATGGCTGTCCCGTCCTCATGAGTCCTTGGGTCGTCCCCGCTGGTGGGACGTGGTGTGGGATACGTGGTGCGGGCGGGGGCGCGGCTAGCGCACCCAGCCCGTGAAGCTCTGTCCGACGGTCCGGGTCTTCTCCGTCGCACGCGGCCGGGTGCCGCCGTCGACCGCGGCCGACACGGCGCGCACCAGCCACGCGTTGACCGACAGGCCCTCGCGGGCCGCGGCCTCCTCGGCGCGGGCCTTGAGGTGGGCCGGCAGGCGCAGGTTGACGCGGGCGGTGCCGCCCTCCTCGCCGTCGGCCGGGGTCTTGAGCGGTTCGACGGGCGCGGCCGGCTCCGCGGGGGCGCCGCCGTCGGTGGGCGGCGGTGTCACCACGAAGTCGGGGTCGAGCCCGCGCAGCCGTACGTCGACCGAGCCGGGAGCGAGTTCGCGGGTGATCTCGTCCGTCGCGGCGGAGAGCACATTGAGCATGATCAACCGGACCGCCGACTCCAGGGGAGCGGTGAGCCTCTCTGCCAGCTCGCGGGCTTCGTCGCCGCCGGCTTCGGCGGCCACCGCGAGTTCGCGGCGGAGGGTGTCGACATACGGAGTGAGGTCCATGACGCCATCATGGCACCACAATGGCGCCATGCGCAAGCCGTGAGGTGACATCTCTGGTTCGGTATCTGACGCACTCACCCTGACCTGCGAAAACATACTGGCACCTAGCTGAGTGATTGTGGCGCCATGCGTACTCATGTGCATTCGGGAGCGTGGAATGGCGCCGGGCGGCACCTGGCGACACCGGATGGCACCAAGCCGCGCCATCCGACGTCATGTGATGCCATGCGATGTCGCAAGAAGGTGGCCTGCCCCGCCGCACGGTCTGCCACCGGGCCGAGCCCACCCGACCTCAACCCGGACGACGCCCCTGTCCACGACGAAGGGCTTGCCGCGTACGCCGCCGAGACCGGCCTCGAAGAGCCGCTGCTGCCCTGGCACGTCCTGCGTACACCCGTCGTCGATCGCCACCGCGCAGACACCGAGCCGCCGCCGTCACGGCACCGGCCGACACCGCGCACCCCGCAGCGCCGGACACGCCCGGAGCGTCACGTGTGACCTTCACCGCTCCCGCCGCAGGGGGTGGGCAACGTGGTTACCCACAAGTAGCATGAGGGAAGCAAGCGCGCGCTTAGCCGTGCGCCCGCAGCAGTGCCATCCCGCACCCTGGAGGAGAGCCATCGTGCCTCGTACCGTCAGGGACGTCGTCTTCGTCGACGGCGTCCGCACCCCGTTCGGCAAGGCGGGCCCGAAGGGCATCTACCACGAGACCCGCGCCGACGATCTTGTCGTGAAGGCCATCCGGGAGCTGCTGCGCCGCAACCCGGGTCTCGACCCCGCGAAGATCGACGAGGTCGCCATCGCCGCGACCACGCAGATCGGCGACCAGGGTCTGACCCTGGGCCGCACCGCCGGCATCCTCGCCGGGCTGCCGCAGTCGGTCCCCGGCTACTCGATCGACCGCATGTGCGCCGGCGCGCTCACCGCCGTCACCACCACCGCCGGGTCGATCGCGTTCGGCGCGTACGACGCCGTCATCGCCGGTGGCGTCGAGCACATGGGCCGCCACCCGATGGGCGAGGGCGTCGACCCGAACCCGCGTTTCGTGTCGGAGAAGCTCGTCGACGAGTCGGCCCTCTTCATGGGCATGACCGCGGAGAACCTGCACGACCGCTACCCGCAGATCACCAAGCAGCGCGCCGACGAGTACGCCGTGCGCTCGCAGGAGAAGGCCGCCAAGGCGTACGCCAACGGCAAGATCCAGCAGGACCTCGTCCCGATCTCGGTGCGCCGCACGAGCCCCGAGGCCGGCGAGACCGGCTGGGGCCTGGTCACCGCCGACGAGCCGATGCGCCCGGGCACGACCCTGGAGAACCTCTCCGGTCTGAAGACCCCGTTCCGCGTCCACGGCCGCGTCACGGCCGGTAACGCCGCGGGCCTGAACGACGGCGCCACCGCCTCGATCATCGCCTCCGAGGACTTCGCCCGCGAGCACAACCTCCCGGTCAAGATGCGCCTCGTCTCGTACGCCTTCGTCGGCGTCGAGCCCGAGGTCATGGGCTACGGCCCGATCCCGGCGACCGAGAAGGCCCTCGCCAAGGCCGGCCTCTCGATCGAGGACATCAACCTCTTCGAGATCAACGAGGCCTTCGCCGTCCAGGTCCTGGCCTTCCTCGAGCACTACGGCATCGCCGACGACGACGCCCGCGTCAACCAGTACGGCGGCGCCATCGCGTTCGGTCACCCCCTCGCCTCCTCCGGCGTGCGTCTGATGACGCAGCTGGCGCGGCAGTTCGAGGAGCAGCCGGAGGTCCGTTACGGCCTCACCACCATGTGCGTCGGCTTCGGCATGGGCGCCACGGTGATCTGGGAGAACCCGCACCACAAGGACGCCGGAGGCAACAAGTGAGCACCACCGCTGAGCTCTTGAAGGGTGCGGCCGAGCTGTTCCCGGACGAGGTCGTCACGCAGGCGCACGTGCGCCACCTCGACCTCCCCGGCGGCGCGGGCAGGTTCGCCCTCATCACGCTGGACAACGGCTTCGACCACACCAAGCCGACCACCTTCGGCCCGCAGTCCCTCGCGAACCTCAACACCGCGATCGACCAGGTCGAGGCCGAGGCCGCGAACGGTGACATCGTCGGCGCCGGCATCACCGGCAAGCCGTTCATCTTCGCCGTCGGCGCCGACCTCAAGGGCGTCGAGCTGCTCAAGCAGCACGCGGACGCGCTCGCCATCGGCAAGGGCGGCCACGACGTCTTCAAGCGGCTCGCCTCCCTCGCCGTCCCGACGTTCGCGTACTACAACGGCGCGGCGATGGGCGGCGGTGTCGAGGTCGGTCTGCACTGCACCTACCGCACCGTGTCCAAGGCCCTGCCGGCCTTCTCGCTCCCCGAGGTCTTCCTCGGCCTGGTGCCGGGCTGGGGCGGCTGCACGATCCTGCCGAACCTGATCGGCGCCGACCGCGCGGTCTCGGTCGTCATCGAGAACTCGCTCAACCAGAACAAGCAGCTCAAGGGCGCGCAGGTCTTCGAGCTCGGCATCGCCGACGCGATCTTCGAGGGCGCCGACTTCCTGGAGCAGTCGCTGATCTGGACGGCGTCCGTCCTCAAGGGCGAGATCGCGGTCGAGCGCGCGGAGATCGACCGCGGTGCGGCCTGGGACCAGGCCGTCGCCCGCGGCCGGTTCATCGCCGACTCCAAGGTGCACGGCGCGGCCCCGGCCGCGTACCGCGCCCTCGACATCATCGAGTCGGCCAAGGACGGCGACCTCCAGAAGGGCTTCGACGCCGAGGACACCGCGCTCGCCGACCTCATCATGGGCGGCGAACTGCGCTCCGGCATCTACGCCTTCAACCTGGTGCAGAAGCGCGGCAAGCGTCCCGCCGGTGCCCCGGACAAGAGCCTGGCCCGCCCGGTCACCAAGGTCGGTGTCGTCGGCGCCGGTCTGATGGCCTCTCAGCTGGCGCTGCTGTTCCTGCGCCGCCTGGAGGTCCCGGTCGTCCTCACGGACATCGACCAGGAGCGCGTCGACAAGGGTGTGGGCTACGTCCACGCCGAGATCGAGAAGCTGCTGGGCAAGGGCCGGATCAACCAGGACAAGGCCAACCGTCTCAAGGCCCTGGTCACCGGTGTCCTGGACAAGGCCGAGGGCTTCGCGGACGCGGACTTCATCATCGAGGCCGTGTTCGAGGAGATGTCCGTCAAGCAGAAGGTGTTCGCGGAGGTCGAGGCGGTCGCCCCGGCGCACGCGATCCTCGCCACCAACACCTCCTCGCTGTCGGTCTCCGAGATGGCCTCCAAGCTCCAGCACCCGGAGCGCGTGGTCGGCTTCCACTTCTTCAACCCGGTCGCGGTGCTCCCGCTGCTGGAGATCGTCCGCGGTGAGAAGACGGACGACGCCTCGCTGGCCACGGCCTTCGGCGTCGCCAAGAAGCTGAAGAAGACCGCGGTGCTGACGAAGGACGCCCCGGCGTTCGTCGTGAACCGCATCCTGACCCGCTTCATGGGCGAGATCCAGAACGTCATCGACGAGGGCACCCCGGTCGCCACCGCCGAGAAGGCCATCGAGCCCCTCGGGCTCCCGATGTCGCCGCTGGTCCTGCTGGAGCTGGTCGGCCCGGCCATCGGTCTGCACGTCTCCGAGACCCTGAACCGCGCCTTCCCGGAGCGCTTCACGGTGTCCCCGAACCTCAAGGCGGTCGTCGAGGCGGGCAAGCGGGGCTTCTACGTGTACGACTCCGGGAAGCCGGAGCTCGACCCCGAGGTCGCCGCGCTGCTCAAGCAGGGCGACACGGTCCTGACGGAGGAGCAGGTCCGCGCCCGCGTCCTGGACGCGGTCGCGCAGGAGATCGGGCTGATGCTGGAGGAGGGTGTCGTCGCCGAGGCGCAGGACATCGACCTCTGCCTGATCACCGGTGCCGGCTGGCCCTTCCACCTGGGCGGTATCACGCCCTACCTGGACCGCGAGGGCGTCAGCGAGCGCGTGAACGGCAAGAAGTTCCTGGCGCAGGGCGTCGCGAGCGTGCCCGCGTAAGGCACGACACCGCCTGACAGCACGGCGAAGGGCCGTACGGGATCCGTCCCGTACGGCCCTTCCGCCTGCCCGGCCCGACGACCGGGCGACGGCGCCGACGACGCCGGGCGCGTACCCGGCGGCCCGACGCCCGGGGCGCCCTGCCGGCCGCTACAGCCGCTTCGCGCTGCGCAGCGTGGTGGCGTAGTAGCCGTTCCCGTCCAGCCGGGACGTACCGCCCTTGTCGCCGATCGTCGGGCCGTTCACTTCCTCCCGGCTGGAGATGAAGATCTTGTGGCCGTCGCTGTCGTGGCCCAGGTAGATCCCGACGTGGTCGAGGCGGCTCTTGGTACGGGCGTCCAGCTTGAAGAAGACGAGGTCGCCCGGCTGGAGCACGTCGATCGACTTGGGACGGTCCGCCGCGCCCACGCCCTTCAGGGGGATGACCTCGGTGCCGGCGTCGGAGCGGGCCATGCCGTTCGCCGTACGCGGCAGGCCGTCGCCCGTGGTGTCCGAGGAGGCGAGCGGGTAGCGGGCGCGGTAACCCCACACCAGCCGCATGAATCCCGAGCAGTCGACGGAGCGGGCACGCTTGGCCTCGGGCTGCTTGCCCGTGCCGTCGCGGAAGCTGTACGGGATGCCGAGGTAGTCGTAGAAGTCGGACAGTTCCTCGCGCAGGTCGTTGCCCGCGCTGCCGTTCGGGTTGAGCGGGCCGAACGCGGCGTCACCGGCGT
The DNA here is from genome assembly GCF_053594115.1 of Streptomyces sp. NPDC001970. NCBI lineage: Bacteria > Bacillati > Actinomycetota > Actinomycetes > Kitasatosporales > Streptomycetaceae > Streptomyces > Streptomyces sp. NPDC001970. The sequence continues at coordinate 7,480 of NZ_JBSFDW010000023.1, forward strand.
AGGCGATGCCCTCGTCGTCCTTCTTGACCGGGGCGCCCTCGACGTACTGGAAGGCGGTCGCGAAGATGTCGTCCTCCTCGCTGCCGTAGTACTCCTTGAACCAGTCCTTGAACCACTGCTCCTTCTCGGCGCCCTTGCGCCACGGCTCCGGCATGAGCCGCACCCAGTCCTCGGTCACGACACGCGACTTGGTGTTGGCGGCCTCGGTGAAGGTGCGGCTCGGGCCCTTGAGGGTCGCGGTGCGGGCGTTGTCCGTGAAGGTGGCGAGGACCTGGCCGCCCTCGCCCCGCAGCACCGAACGCTCCGGGTTCTTCAGGCGCTCCCAGGTCTGCTTGCCGCTCATCTGGCCGCTGCTGGACTCGAGCAGCGGGGTGTCGGTGACGGCCTGGATGGCCGGGGCCTTGGCCTGCTCCTCCTTCCGGAGTTCGACGGTCAGGTACGCGCTGCTCGCGAGCAGCCCGATCACGACCGCCGCGTGCAGGGCGGGGCTGGTCTTCTTCTTGGCACTCATGAGGTCGGCTCCGGTGGGGCGGTCAGGCGGACGGCATGACGCCGAGGAGGATCCCGGCGGTGAGAACGACATAGGCCATGAGCGTCACCGAACCGGTGGCGAGCAGCGTCGGGCCCTTGGGCTGGCGCACGAGCTGGTAGGCGATCAGGCCGGGAACGATGAATCCGAGCGTCTGGTTGCTGTACATCAGCGGGAATTCGAGCGAGAGCACGATCATCACCGTGGCCTGCAGGATCACGCCGGTGAGCACGACCGCCGCGAACAGCCGCTTGCCGTAGAGGATCACGTAGCGCTGCAGCAGCAGCGTGCAGACGTACGCGAGGACGGTGACGCCGACGACCATCGCGGCGCGCTGCAGGTCCTCGACGAGGGTGAGCGCGAGCCAGCCCGGGGTGATCATGCCCCCGGGCGAGAGGTTGGTCGTCAGGTAGCAGACCAGGGAGAAGAGCAGCCCGAGGGCGATGCCGACCGCGGCGATCTCGGGGGTGAGGACGGAGGGGATCAACGCTGGTCTCCTGGGCTGTACCACTGCTGCGGGTCGTCGGCGGGGGGTGTCGGGGTGACGCGGGGCTCGAAGAGGCCGCGGGGCCGCTCCTGTTCGGCTCCGCGCTGTACGGGCACATGGGGCGCCTGGGGCGCCTGAGGCGCCTGAGGCGCCTGAGGTGCGTGGGCCTGAGGCACTTGGTATGCCTGGGGCACCTGAGGCCGGGGCGCATACCTGCTCTCGTACGCCTCGGAGTACTGCTGGTACGGGTCGAGCCGCGGCGCGTACAGCTGCATGGTCTCGGAGGGGTCCGCGGGCGCGGTCGCTGCCGCAGCGACAGCGACCGGCGCGGACACGGCGGCCGGTTCGGCGGCGCTGTCGTCGGCCGGGAGTTCCGCCAGGTGCTCGAGGAGCAGCTCGCCCTGGCCGTGGATGTTGCCGATGGCGACGAGGGAGGAATCCGGGCCGAGGTGGCCGAGCAGCTCGTGCATGAACTCCTCGCCGTCGCGGCCGTCGCCACCGAGGTCGACGGCACGGTCGCGCCATTCGGCGGGGATCGCGTCGATGGCGCTCTTGGCCGGGTGGCCGATGACGAACACCTTGTCCGGCTGCAGGTCCGGGACGATCTGCCCCATCTGGCCGTTGCGTTCGACGCGGTCGGGCCGGCAGTTGATGACCACGTTCAGCGGACGGCTGATCGCGCCGAGATCGAGGAGCTGGTTGATGTTCATCAGCGTCGACTCGGGGTCGTTGGCCGCGAAGACGTTGGCGAAGCGCAGCCGCTTGCCGCCCGGCGCGACGTACCGCTCGACGGAGAGGACACCCGGGTCCGGCGGCGCGTCGTACATGCCCTGCAGCGCGGTCTTGCGGTCGACGCCCAGCAGCTCGGCGACGACGAGCGCGATCGCCACGTTCTCCTTGAAGGTGAACCAGCCGAAGCCGCGCAGCTCCTCGTCGGTGACCATCTCGGGGTCGGCGTAGACGAGCTTGCAGTCCCGGGCGTCGGCCTCCTCCTGGAGGACGTGGAAGCGCTCCTTCTCCGCGGTGACGCAGATGCCGCCGTGCGGCATCGAGCGGGACAGCGAGCGGGCGATGTCGTCGAGGGTCGGGCCCATCTCGGCGACGTGGTCCTCGCGGACGTTGCACAGGACGCCGATCGTGGAGCGGATGAGCTTGGACTGGTTGATCTCCTGGAGGGCCGGCATGACGGCCATGCACTCCATCACCAGGGCGTCCGGGTGGTACGCGGCGGCCCGGCGCACGATGCCGATCTGCTCGACGACGTTGGCGATGCCGAACTTGCGGTAGACCGGCTCCTCGGTGGCGTCCGGATGGATGAAGCGGGCCGCCGTCCCGGTCGTCTTGGCGACCGTGGTCAGCCCGCCGCCGCGCAGCGCGCCCGCGCACAGCCGGGTGATCGAGGACTTGCCGCGGATGCCGTTGACCAGGACCCGCGTCGGTATGTGCTCCAGATTGACGAAGTGGCGCCGCTGCTCGACGATCCCCGCGATCAGGAGGATGCCACTGCACACCACCAGCACGGTGTAGAGGAAGAGCATGCCGGGTCAGTTCCTTCCGGCGAGGGACGTCGCCGCGTCGCGCTTGCGCTGCTGGGCCGGCAGTTGCTGCCGGATGAGCTCAAGGCTGCGGACGACGGCGCCGACCTCGTCGTGGTGTCGCGGATAGAGAACGGTGCGCCGGTCGCCGTCCGCGAGCGCCTCCGCCTGGGCGGCGAGGGTGCGCAGGGGGCGTACGACGACGATGTACAGCCAGCCCAGGCAGGCGGTGGCCGCGGTGATGCCCAGCAGCCCGGCGAGGACCGTGCGGTTCTGGAGGTGGTACTCGGCGATGGCGAGTCCGGACGCGGGCTGCCAGCTCACCACGGTCCAGCCGAGGGACTTGGCGGCGCCGCCGCCCACGAAGGGCGCGGCTGCGGCGATCTGGATGTCGCCGCCGTCCCGGTAGAGGACGCCGCTGGGGCGCGGGCTCATGCCCACCTTCTGGTTGGTGCCTTCGACGAAGGCGTCGAGACGGCCGCTGGGCAGTCCCTCGAAGGCGAGGTAGCCGGTGTTGCCGGCGATGACGCGACGCTCCGCGTCGACGACACGGACGGCGCCGAGCCCCGGCCGCTTGAGCAGGGAGTTCAGGAAGTCGATCCGGAACTCGCCGACCACGGCGGCGCCCTGCCGGCCGGGCACCTCCGCCGTACCGATGATCACCGGCTCCGCACCCTGGTCGTCGAGGACCCGGATCGGCTCGGGGGCGGGGCCCTTGCCCGCGGGGCTGCGCGGGTCGCCGCCCGCCTGGGCGAGGACCCGGCCGTCGGCGTCGAGGACGTACAGCGACTGGTACCGAAGGTGCTGGTTCGCCGTGCGCTCCAGGACCTCGGTCATCTGGGACGGCTTGGTGCGGTCGCCGATGAGGGACGCGACCGACGCGAGGTCGGCGTGGCCCTCGTTGAGTGCGCGGCGCACCCGGTCGGTGAGCGTGTCGGTGCGCTCCCGCTGGTCGTTGACGATCTGCTGCGGTACGACGACCGAGTCACCGGCGCGGTTGAGCAGCAGCAGGAGCGGTGCCGACCAGACGAGCAGGATCACCCCGCAGACGGCGAGCAGGGTGGTGGCGCCGAAGCGGCGCCGCGCGGGCGTCGCCGGTGCGTCGGCGTCGGCGGGCTCGCCGAGGAGCTGGCGGCGCAGCCGTTCCAGGGCAGCGCCGATCCGCGCGGTCTCGCCGTACCTGGGTGCGCTCACCGGGCGTGTGAGGTCGCCTCGTGTGAGGCGGCGGCTCTCGAGGAACAGCCGGATCAGCGGACGCTGCACGGTGCCGAGGAGCAGGGCGACGGTGATGCCACCGATGAGGAGCAGGGCGCCCGCGGCCAGGAGTCCGAAGAGCGGGCTGCTGGTGCCTGCGGGGTCCTCTGCGACCTTGACCATCGCCACGACGGTGAGGCCGAGCCCGGTGGCGACGGTCGTCTCGCCGGCCTGGGGCGCGGCCATCGTGGCGTATCCGGCGAGCGAGCGGTCGCCGAGGTAGATGCCACCCGTGAGACTGCCGCTCACCCCACGGAAGCCGCCGGAGCCCGGCTCCTTCGCCTTGACGGGGTGCTGCTCGGCCTTCTCGGCGGCGATCGCGGCGAACTTCTTCAGCTGCTCCTTGGACTCCGCGACCTCCTCGCGCTGGAGGTCGGTGAGGACCTGCTCGGGCTCGGGGATGCCGTCCTGGCTGAGAACGTGGCCGTCCTGGTCGATGACGGCGATGGCGCGGAAGCCACCGAGGCTGATGCCGGGGAACTTCAGGCCGCTGGAGGCGACCAGCAGCTTCTGCGGTTCGCCCTGCCAGGTGAGCAGGGCGAAGGACAGCAGCCGGGTCTCGCCGTTGGGGAGCCGGACCATGCGGGGTGCGAGGCCGTTCTCGCCGCCGAGCTTGGAGCGGTCGATGGCGGTCAGCGGCACGTTCTCACCACGGGCGGCGAGCAGTTTGCCCGACTTGATCTCGACGACGGCCGTGCCCAGCCACTTCTGGTAGACGTTGCCGATCTTGTCCAGGACGGCGTCGGCGGACACGGGCTCCGCGGCGTTGAACAACTCCGCGGTGCGTGTGAGGTCCGTGACGCTCTCGTCGATGGAGGCGCGCATGCCGATGGCGCCGTCCTCGGCGAAGTGCTGCTGGGAGGTCAGAACGGCCTTCGGGATGGGGTCGTCACCGACGCGGCCGAGAGAGAGGGCGGTGATGCCCGCCAGGGCGAGAAGCAGAACAGACAGTACGGCGATAGGTGGACGTATGCCGCCCAACAAGGACATGTCGGCTCTTCGGCGGACCTTGTGCCGCCGCTTCGAGGGCGAAGCGGCCAACGGGGGCTCCTCTCGTGGAGTTCACGGCGTGCAGGCGCGCGCCCTCACACTCGAAAAAGGGCGGACCGGGAACATGTGACCGCGCCAATGCGACAACGGTTGTATGAATGCGAAAAAATGTGATCCAGCCGACAGCGGCTCAGTCGGGAAGCTCTTCCAGCGGCTGCAGACCGTCCTTCGCCGCACCGCGATTGAGCATCGTGCCCTCGGTGCGCTCGAAGGCCAGTCGGTAGCGGGCGGTCTGCTCCTTGCTGAGACCGTCACCGTCCCGAAGGGCGGCGGCGACATCGATCAACCGGTGGTCCTCGACCGCCCCTTCGGGCAATTTGCCCGATTCATCTGGATCCGGCGGGATATCCACGAAGGTCGGCACGTACTTGGCCTGGACGTCCCAGCTGCCGCCCCGCTTCGTGAACTCGAACCAGCCGATGGCACCTTCCTCGGTGAGCCCGCTCGGCACGTCGTGCCGGGCGACCTGATTGCCGAGTCCGTACGCGATCCAGGTGCCGTCGACCTTCTCCATCGGCTGTACGACATGGGCGTGATGGCCGATGATCAGGTCGATACCCGTCTCCCTGGCGAGCTTGCGGCCGAGCTTGATCTGCGAGCGGCTCGGGTTCGGCCAGTGCTCGCGCCCCCAGTGGATGCTCAGGATCACCACGTCGGCGCCGTCCTTGCGCGCCTTCTTCTCGGCCGCGGCGATCGCCTTGAAGTCGGTCTGGTTGACCAGCCAGGGCTTGTCCTCGGGGATCTCGAAGCCGTTGAAGCCGAAGGCGTACGAGATCTGGGCGACCTTGACACCCTTCACGTCCACGATGGCCGTCTTCGCCGCCTCCGCCGCGTTGCGGAACGAGCCGGTGTGCTTCAGGCCCGCAGCGTCCATGGCGTCCAGGGTGCGGACGACACCGGGGTATCCGTGGTCGAGTGTGTGGTTGGACGCCGTGGAGCAGATGTCGTAGCCGACGCTCTTGACGGCGGTGGTGATCTGCGGCGGGACGAGGAAGGCCGGGTAACTCTGGAACGGTCCCTCGGGCTTGCCCACGACCGGCTCGAAGTGGCAGATGCCCAGGTCGGCCTTGCTGATGACGGGCTTGACACCGGCCATCAGCGGTTCGAAGTCGATCCCCTTCACGCCCTTGCCGGTGGCCTTGGCATCCTTGCGCGCCTGGTCGGTCAGCTGTGGATGAATGAGGATGTCACCGGCGGCTGCGACCGTGAAGGTGGGGCTGCCGCTGTCCGCGGCCGCCTTCTCGTCGTCCGAGCCGAAGGGACCGCAGGCGGCGGTACCCCCGAGCAGCGCGAGTATGGCTATACAGGTCGTCAGCGACCGGCGCGAAGAGCGTTTCATCACCCTGGATATCTTTGTATGACTATGACCGCGAACCGGAGCAAGACGATAGCAATAGCGACAACGACGATCGTCGTTGCGGCCACTCTGCTCACCGGGCTCCTCTTCACCCTCGCCCCAAGCACCGGCTCCCCAGAGGGTAAACGGTCCGCCGACAGCCGGACCCAGGGGTCCACCGAAGCGGTCGACCTGGAGCGCCGGATCGGGGAGTACACGTCGCGGTTCGGTGAGGACAGCGGCTATCGCCGTCCGTCACGCGACGACCGGCGGGCGGTCGCGCGGGGCGTCGGGCTGCTCCTCGACGGCGATCGCGAACAGGCCCGGGAGCAGCTGTCCGACGTGGACTTCGAGATCCGGACCGTCACCGACAGCGCCACGGGACGGCGGTACGCGGAGATCGCCGACCGCACCGAGGACGCGCGCTCGCCCCGGGGCTGGGGGCGGGTCTATGTCGATCTGGACAGATCTGCTCGCTGGTCCGTGCAGGTGCCCCATCCCGTCGCCGACAAGCGCACCGAGCGGCTCGGCGTGAGCGTGCTGCGAGGCTCGCGCGGCGGGATCCTGGTGATCGCGGGAGCACATCGCAGCGCGGGGCGCGAGGACGCGGCCGATGTGGCGCACCGCACCGACAGTGTCTTCGACGCCGTCTGCGACGAGCTCGTCCGGCGAGGGCTGCCGGGCCTCCAGCTGCACGGATTCGCCGACGACTCGGCGCCGCGCTACGACGTCATCGCCTCCACGGGCAACGGCGAGGTGGCACGACCCGAGGGGCGCGCCCTCGCCGACGCCCTTCGCGTACGCGACTTCGACGTGTGCCGCGCCTGGGTGCGCTCGTGCCCGCTCGAGGGCAGGACCAATGTGCAGGGCCGCAAGGCGGCGGAGGAGGGGGTCGCCTTCCTGCACGTCGAGTTCAGCAACACGGTCCGTACCTCCCGGGCCCAGGCTGCTCGCGCGGCGGAGGCTGTCACCGCTGTCACGGCGGCGTGGTCCATGGGCGACGCGGCGGACCGCCCCACGGGCTGACCGGCTGACCGGCCGGAAGCCCTGAGCCGGCGCGGACGGCAGACGGCACCGAACCGGGACGGCAGATGGCTCGGACGGCAGAAGGCTCAGGCAGCAGACGGCTCAGACGGCCGTCCACGCCTCCATCGCGACCCCCGACCCGGCCTTCTGCCGCGTCACCCGCAGCGTGCCGTCGGCACCGAACGCGGCCAGCACCACGCGTCCGTTCCCGTCGATCGCGAGCGCCGGGGCGCCGACGCACGGCTCCCCCGTCGTGGTCCACACCGCGCCCGCCGACTCGTCCTCGGTCGGGTACGCGGCCAGCGAAGGACGCCCGTCCGGGCCGAGCTGCGCCATGATCGTGCAGTCGTGCCCGTCGACCGGCGTACGGAGCAGGGCGACCGGTCCCGTACCGCCGGTGCCGCCCAGCGGGAGAGGCTCGTCCATGCCCTCGCGCCAGGCCTGGACGGTGCCGGTGGCGGCCTCGCGCCAGAAGTGGGTCAGCCGCCCGCGGCCGGTGCGCTCGGCGCTCAGCGAGCCGGGTACCGCGGAGGCCTCGATGTCGTCGACGCGCGTGAAGAGGGCTCCCGGGGATTCCTGCACCCAGCGCAGCACCCGGTCCTTGGACACGGCCAGGACCTCCATGACGCCTGCGTCGGTCAGCGTCACGGCCGGCACACCGAGCACATTGCTGCCCTTGAGGTCGGCCCACGAGCCCCAGCGGCCGTTGGCGTGCTGCGTGCGGCCGCACACGCCACCGCCGGCGTTGCGTATGAACGCATGGAGCAGACCGTTGGTGTCCACGGCTGCCGACGGCCGGCCGATCCGGTCGGAGAGCTCCTTGCTCTTCGGGTACGGCGTCCCGAAAGTGCTCCACTCGCGCATGGGGCGGCCCGACTGGTACTGGATGGCCATCGCCAGATCCGTGATGAGCTCGCCGTCCGCCGAGTGCGTGTGCCGCAGCCCGACGAGCTGCGCATAGCCGTCGCTGCCCTGCGCCACGCCCAGGGACGGCAGCACGCCCGGCGCGGGGAAGATCTGCGGCCCCTCCCACTCGGGTCCGCCGGGCCGGGTCTCGGTCCAGCGCAGGACACCCTCGGCGCCCGGCGCGTACGCGGAGAGCCGGCCGTCCTTGCCGCGCAGCAGCCAGCCGGCGGTCGGCGGCAGGGAAGGGTCCGACGGGAGCGACGGCGTCGCCCGGACCGTGGGGCGCGACTGATCCCCGGGCCGCTGGGCCTCGTCCGTCCGCCGCTTCGATCTCCGCGCAGACCGCAGTGCCATCGCCCGTTGCCACCTTCCCTGAGCGCTGTGCGAGCGCTTGATTCACGTGACGATAACACTTGCCGAACCGCCGGATCCCCGTGGCGGACGACTCCCCTGTGACACCCTCCTGACATGCGGATTCTCATGATCGTCGATGCCGCGAACGTGGTCGGCTCGGTCCCGGACGGCTGGTGGCGGGACCGTTTCGGCGCCACCGAGCGGCTACGTGACGGACTCGTACCGTTCGCCCGGGACGGCATTCCGGGACTTCCGGGCCCGGCCGAGGTGGTGCTGGTCGTCGAGGGCAGGGCCCGGGGGGTGGAGAGCCTTCCCGAGGTGCGGGTCGAGTCGGCGCCCGGCAGCGGTGACGACCACATCGTGGAGCTGGTCCGCGCGGCCCCGGACCGTACCCGTGTCGTGGTGACCGCCGACCGGGGGCTGCGCGAGCGGGTCCAGGCCCTCGGGGCCGTGTGCGCCGGGCCCAGGACCGTACGTCAGCCTCCCGGTGAGCGTACGTATCCCGGCGAGCGTACGTAGAGGACCGCGCCGTCGATCTGGTCCGGGAGGGGCTCGTAGCGCCCGGCCAGCAGCCGGCGCAGCGTGGGCAGGTGCTCGGGGGCGTACGGCTTGCCGCGCGAGTCGTCGACGATCAGCGCCGGCGGATGCTCCCTGAGCTCGGTCACGAGGACCGGCCAGGCGCCCGCGACCCCGTGTTTCTCACCCACCTGAGGGCCGTCGCGCCCGCCGCTGTAGTTGGTGAGCAGCCCGGCGGTGAGATAGCGGCTGGCGGGGGTCCGGTCGGCGAGCCAGTACGTCTCCGGATGCATGCCCCACAGCAGCACCCGGTCCTCGGGGGCCGTGCGGTGCTGCAGCTGGGCGGCGAGCCGGTGCGCGTGCGCGAGCTCGGGCCGGGGCGCCAGCAGGCCCCAGGCGAGGAAGAGCGCGCAGGCGGCGGCCGAGGTGAGCAGCGCGGTCGCGAGCCGGTCGCGGGGCAGGACCCGCAGGGCCGCCGACGCGAGCAGTGTGAGCGGCGGCAGGAGCTGCAGATAGTAGTGGCCGAAGAAGTGGAAGCCGGCGAGGACGGCCACCGCCGACGCGGCCAGCCACAGCCAGAGGTCGACGGCTCCGGCCCGGGCGACCCGTACGACGCGCACGACGGGCCGGATCAGTCCGGCGCAGGCGGCGCAGAGCAGTGCGGTGTTCGCCAGCGCCCGGAAGAGGACGTGGAGTTCGGAGCCGGTGAAGGTGGCGTACGCGCCGGAGCCGGTCACCGTCCAGAAGAGAAAGCCCGAAGGATCGGTCAGCAGGGCCGCGCCGAGCACGGGCACCACGAGGGCGAGGGCCAGCCGCACCAGGTCCGCTCGCTGCGGTGAGCGCCGCGTCGAGCGCAGCGGTGAGCCGTGCCAGAGGAGCCACAGCACGGGCACGAGGACGGCCCCGCCGGTCTGTTTCACCAGGAACGCCCCGGCGACGGCGAGCCCCGCCCCCGTCCAGCGGCCCCTGCCCGCGCAGTACACCGCAGCGGCCGTGAACGGCAGCATGAAGATCTCGAAGGTCGCCGCCTGCGCGTCCTCGGGGTTGAGCCCGATCGACACCAGCAGATAGAGCACGCCCGCGGTCCGTCCGGCCCGGTCGCCCCAGCGGTCGCGGGCGGTGGCGGCCAGGGTCGCGGCGGTGAGCAGCTGGGCGAGGATCGCGAGGACCTTGAGCGGGTGCAGCGAGTCGTCGCCGAAGACCGTGAAGCACAGCTCGTACAGCCAGGGCAGCAGCGGCGGTTTGCGGTCGACGACGGTCTCGTAGAGCGCTCCCCCGTCGGCGAGTATGCGGGCCTGGACGGCGAGGTAGCCCTCGTCCGGGTTCCACAGCGGATGCCGGAAGGAGGGCAGGCGGGTGACGACGGCGAGGGCGGCGAGGACGGGGAGCAGTCGCCGCCAGTAGCCGGCCGACCGGCCCTCCGGGCCGGCGGTCGTGGACGCGCGTGCGGATGCGTACCGCAGCGATGGCGGCGGCTCGGCGAGCATGCGCTCACACTAGGGGCCCCGTATGCCCCACTTGAGCAGGACATACGGGGCCGAACGGAACCCCTAGTAGACGGCTTTCCTGCCCACCTTGCCGAGACGGCTGTGGCCGCGCCCGTACAGGAAGTAGACGACGATGCCGATGGCCATCCAGACGGCGAAGCGGAACCAGGTCTCGCCCGGCAGGTTGAGCATCAGCCACACCGTCGCGGCGATCGAGAGGATCGGGATGTACGGGACCCACGGGGTGCGGAAGGCGCGGTGCAGATCGGGGCGGGTGCGGCGCAGGACCATCACACCGATGGCGACCATGACGAACGCGAAGAGCGTGCCGATGTTCACCAGGGTCGCCAGCTCGTTGATGCTCGTGAAGCCGGCGACGATGGAGATGATCACGCCGAGCAGGATGGTCGGGCGGTAGGGGGTCCTGAACTTCGGGTGGGTGATGGAGAAGAAGCGCGGAAGGAGCCCGTCGCGGCTCATCGCGAAGAACACCCGGGTCTGCCCGAGAAGCAGGATCAGGCACACGGTGGTGAGGCCGACGGCGGCGCCGAAACTGATCACACCGGCGTAGAAGGGATGGCCGACGGACTTGAAGGCGTCGGCCAGCGGGGCGCTGACGGACAGTTGGGAGTAGTGCTGCATGCCGGTCACGACGAGCGCGACCGCGACGTAGAGCACGGTGCAGATGAGGAGCGAGCCGAGGATGCCGCGCGGCATGTCGCGCTGCGGGAGTTTGGTCTCCTCGGCGGCGGTGGCCACCACGTCGAAGCCGATGAAGGCGAAGAAAACGACCGACGCGGCCGTGAAGATGCCCATGACGCCGAAGTTGGTGGGTTCGTAACCGAACATCAGCTGGATCAGCGGGGCGTCCCAGCCGGAGACGCCGCCGGGCGGGGACGTGGCCGGGGGGATGAACGGCGAGTAGTTGTCGCCCACGATGAAGAACAGACCCGCGATGATCACGATCAGGACCACCGTCACCTTGATGGCGACGACGATCGCGGTGATGCGGGCGGACAGTTTCATGCCGACCACCAGGATCACGGTCAGCACCAGGACCAGCACGAAGGCGAGGACGTCGAAGCTGCCTCCCGGCACATCGGGTCCGGACAGCGCTGCCGGCATGTGCCACCCCACGTTGTCCATGAGTGAGCGCACATAGCCGGACCAGCCGACGGCGACGACGGCCGTGCCCAGTGCGAACTCGAGAACCAGGTCCCAGCCGATGATCCAGGCCGGCAGCTCACCGAGGGAGGCGTACGCGAACGTGTACGCCGATCCGGCCACCGGGACGGTGGAGGCGAACTCGGCGTAGCAGAGGGCGGCCAGCGCACAGACGATGCCCGCGGCGACGAAGGCCAGCGCGGTGGCCGGTCCCGCGTTCTCCTTGGCCACCTTGCCGGTGAGCACGAAGATGCCGGTGCCGATGATGACGCCGACGCCGAAGACCGTCAGATCCCAGGCCGAGAGGGACTTCTTGAGCGCGTGCTCGGGTTCTTCGGTGTCCCGGATCGACTGTTCGACCGTCTTGGTCCGGAACATCCCGGAATCGCTTGACTGCTGGTCCGTACTCACCGGCGTACCTCCGTACCCATGGCCGTATGCCCATGATCGAGAGGGGTGGGGAAACGCGCCCGCGCTGCCGGTGCCTTTCACACGAACGGGCCGGCCGGAGACCCCCTGGGGTGCTCCGACCGGCCCAATGCGTACGCCGGGTGACCGGCCCGTCAGTCGCGCGCGGGCTCGGGGGTTTGTGCGGGATCGTCGTCGAGGCGGCCGTCCAGCCTGGAGACCAGCCCGGTGACGTGCCGCGCGATGTCCGGCGCGGTCAGCCCGATCTCGGCCAGGACCTCCTTGCGGGACGCATGGTCCAGGAAGCGCGGCGGGATGCCGAAGTCGCGCAGCGGTACGTCGATGCCGGCGTCACGCAGCGCCTGGGAGACGGCGGAGCCGACACCGCCGACGCGGCTGTTGTCCTCGACGGTGACGACGACGCGGTGCTGCTCGGCGAGCGGGGCGAGCGCCTCGTCGACCGGCTTGACCCAGCGCGGGTCGACGACCGTCGTGGAGATGCCCTGCTTGTCGAGGAGGTCGGCGATCTCCAGGCACATCGGGGCGAGCGCGCCGACGGAGACCAGGAGGACGTCGGGCCGGTCCGTGCCGGGCTTGCGCAGGACGTCCATGCCGCCGATCCGGCCCACGGCCGGGACGGCGGGGCCGACGGCGCCCTTGGAGAAGCGGACGACGGTCGGTGCGTCCTTGACCTCGACGGCCTCGCGGAGCTGGGCGCGGACCTGGTCGGCGTCCCGCGGGGCGGCGAGCCGGAGCCCGGGGACGACCTGGAGGATCGACATGTCCCACATGCCGTTGTGGGACGCGCCGTCGGTGCCGGTGACACCGGCCCGGTCGAGGACGAATGTGACACCGCACTTGTGCAGTGCCACATCCATCAACACCTGGTCGAAGGCACGGTTGAGGAACGTCGCGTAGACCGCGAAGACGGGGTGGACGCCGCCGGTGGCGAGGCCCGCGGCCGAGACCGCGCCGTGCTGCTCGGCGATGCCGACGTCGTACACCCGCTCGGGGAAGGCCTTGGCGAACCGGTCGAGTCCGACCGGCTGGAGCATCGCGGCGGTGATCGCGACGATGTCCTCGCGCTCCCGGCCGAGCTTGACCATCTCCTCGCCGAAGACGGAGGTCCAGTCGGCGCCGGAGGAGGCGATGGGCAGACCCGTGTCGGGGTGGATCTTGCCGACGGCGTGGAAGCGGTCGGCCTCGTCCTGGAGAGCCGGCTGGTAGCCGCGGCCCTTCTCGGTGAGGCAGTGGACGATGACCGGGCCGCCGAACCGCTTGGCGCGGGTCAGGGCGGACTCCAGGGCGGCGATGTCGTGACCGTCGATGGGGCCGACGTACTTGAGGCCGAGGTCCTCGAACATGCCCTGCGGGGCGATGAAGTCCTTCAGCCCCTTCTTGGCGCCGTGGAGCGTCTCGTAGAGCGGCTTCCCGACGACGGGGGTGCGCTCCAGGATGTCCTTGCCGCGGGCGAGGAAGCGCTCGTAGCCGTCGGTGGTGCGCAGGGTGGCCAGGTGGTTGGCGAGGCCGCCGATCGTCGGGGCGTAGGAGCGCTCGTTGTCGTTGACCACAATGACGAGCGGGCGGTCCTTGGCGTCCGCGATGTTGTTGAGCGCCTCCCAGGCCATACCGCCGGTCAGTGCACCGTCACCGATGACCGCGACGACGTGGTCGTCCTTCTTCAGCACCTCGTTCGCCTTGGCGAGCCCGTCCGCCCAGCCGAGGACGGTGGAGGCGTGCGAGTTCTCGATGACGTCGTGCTCGGACTCGGCACGCGCGGGGTAGCCGGAGAGGCCGCCCTTCATCTTGAGCCGGGAGAAGTCCTGGCGTCCGGTCAGGAGCTTGTGCACATAGCTCTGGTGGCCCGTGTCCCAGAGGACCTTGTCCTTCGGGGACTCGAAGACACGGTGCAGGGCGATGGTCAGCTCGACCACGCCGAGGTTGGGCCCGAGGTGTCCGCCGGTCTTGGAGACGGCGTCCACGAGGAAGGTCCGGATCTCTGCGGCCAGCTGATCGAGCTGCTCCGGGCTGAGCCGGTCCAGATCGCGCGGTCCCTTGATACGGGTCAGCAGCGCCACCCGTGCCTCCTTGCGTGTGAGCTGGTCGAGCTTGGCAACGATTTGTCGAGTCTAATGTTCCGCTCCCGGCTGCCGTCATCGGGCGGTGCGTTGAGCGTCACGCCTTCGGAGCACACATGACATCGGACACACAGCAGTGCCCGGCGCCGGTTCCCGGCGCCGGGCACTGAGAGGGGATGTCGCTACGCGCGGCCCGCGGTCTTCTGCGTCTTGCGCGTGACCGAGTCGATCACGACCGTGGCGAGCAGCACACCGCCGGTGATCATGTACACGATCGGGGTGGCGATGCCCTCGAGCGCGAGGCCGTACTGGATCGAGACGATCACCATGACGCCGAGCAGGGCGTTCCAGGTGCGGCCGCGGCCACCGAAGAGGCTGGTGCCGCCGATGACGGCCGCCGCGATGACGTTCATCAGGAGGTCACCCGTACCGGCGCTCTGGTTCGCGGCCGAGATCTTGGAGGCCCAGAACAGACCGCCGACGGCCGCGAAGGTGCCGGCGATGGCGAAGACCGAGATCCGGACCGCCGTGACGTTGATACCGGCACGGCGGGACGCCTCGACGCTGCCGCCGAGGGCGAAGATCTTGCGGCCGTACGCCGTGCGCCGGAGCACGAAGTCCGTGATCACCAGCACGAGCAGGAACAGCACCAGCGCGAGGGGCAGGCCCTTGTACTGGTTGAACATGTACGCGGCGGCGAAGGCGATCACTGCCAGCAGGACCGTACGGAACACGATGTCCGAGAGCGGCCGGGACGGAATTCCGGCGGCCTCACGGCGGCGGCTGTCGACGAACGACGAGAGGAAGAAGGCCACCACCGCGATCGCGGCGAAGGCGTAGGCGGCCGCCACGTCCGTGAAGAAGTAGGTGGTCAGCTGGGCGACGACGCCGTCGCTGTCCAGGTTGATGGTGCCCTGGTCGCCGAGGAGCTGGAGCATGAAGCCCAGCCAGAAGAGCAGTCCCGCCAGGGTGACGGCGAAGGCCGGTGCGCCGATCCTCGCGAAGAAGAAGCCGTGGAGGGCGCCGATGGCCGCGCCGCTCACGAGCGCGACGAGGATGGCGAGCCACTCGTTCATGCCCTGGGAGACCGTCATGACGGCGACGATCGCGCCGGAGACACCGCTGACCGAGCCGACCGACAGGTCGATCTCGCCGAGCAGCAGCACGAAGATGATGCCGACGGCCATCATGCCGGTGGCGACCATCGTGACGGCGATGTTGCTGAGGTTCTGCGCGGAGAGGAACTGGGAGTTCAGGCTCTGGAAGATCACGCAGATGAGGATCAGGCCGATGACGACCGGCATCGAGCCCAGGTCACCGGCGTGCATCTTGCGCTTGAACTCGGACAGGTAGCCCGCGAGGCCCTGCTCGCGGACCAGCAGCCGGGGGTCGACCGCGGTCACCGCGTCGTGGGCGGCGTCCGGGTTCACCACCTGGTGTCCGCCGCCGACGGGAGCGGAGGTCTTTTCGGTACTCACTTCTGCGCCTCCGAGGTGCGCGCCGCACGACGGGTCACGGCGTTGTCCGTGGCGCCGGTGATGGCGGAGATGATCTCTTCCTGCGAGGTGGACTTGACGTCGAAGACGCCGTTGTTCCGGCCGAGCCGGAGCACCGCGACCTTGTCGGCGACGGCCTTCACATCGGCCATGTTGTGGCTGATGAGGATGACCGCGTGGCCGCGCTCTCGCAGCCGCTCCACAAGGTCCAGCACCTGTGCGGTCTGCTCGACGCCGAGGGCGGCGGTGGGCTCGTCGAGGATGACGAGCTTGGGCTCGCCGAGCATCGAGCGGGCGATGGCCACGGTCTGGCGCTGGCCGCCGGAGAGCGAGGCGATCGGGATGCGGACGCTGGGGATGCGGATCGACAGGGTGCTCAGCAGCTCGCGGGAGCGGCGCTCCATCTCGACCTCGTCGAGGATGCCGCGCTTCTGCAGCTCCCGGCCGAGGTAGAGGTTGCCGACCACGTCGATGTTGTCGCACAGCGCGAGGTCCTGGTAGACGGTCGCGATGCCCAGGTTCTGGGCTTCATGCGGCCTGGTGATCGATACGGCCCTGCCCTCCCACTCGATGACGCCTTCATCGATGGGGTGCACACCGGCGATCGTCTTGACCAGCGTGGACTTTCCGGCGCCGTTGTCGCCTACGAGAGCGACCACCTCGCCGCCGTGGACCTCAAGCTCTACGTCGGTGAGCGCCTGAACGGCACCGAACCGCTTGGAGACCCCGCGCAACGCCAGCACGGGCGTAGCGGACACGTGAACCATCTCCTTCGCCGCCTGACCGGCGGGGATACCGCACCGGTGGGGTGGCGCGGTGGTTGAGCAGTAGCCAAAAACTCGGGTGAAGCGTTTCTGTCCGGTACCCCGCCCCGTTAGCGGGGGCTGGGGTGGGGCGGGGCACCGGACAGGCCTCGGGTGACCTCGGTGGGGCCGCGGGTGACCTCGGTCAGGTCGTGCGACCCACTGGTCGTGCGGCCTACTTGAGGCCGAGCGCGTCGCAGGCGGCCTTGTACTTCGGCGTGCAGATCTCGGCGACGGTGTAGACGCCGTCCGTGACGACCGTGTCCTTGATGTTGTCCTTGGTCAGCGAGACGACCGGGACGAGGACGGAGGGGATGGCCTTGGTGGTCGGGCTGTCGACGCGGGACGTCTCGATGGAGCCGAGCTTCTCGCCCTTGGCGAGCGCCACGGCCATCTCGGCGGCGGCAGCGGCCTCGGGAGCGTACGGCTTGTAGACACTCATGAACTGCTCACCCGCGACGATGCGCTGCACACCGGCGAGCTCGGCGTCCTGGCCGGTGACCGGGGGGAGCTTGGTGAAGCCGCCGGCCTTCAGGGCCGTGATGATGCCGCCCGCCATGCCGTCGTTGGCGGAGTAGACACCGATGATCTTGTCTTTGCCCAGGGCCGAGATCGCCGCCTCCATGTTGGCGTTGGCGTTCTCCGGCTTCCACTCCTTGGTGTCGTACTCCTTGCCGACGTTCACCTTGCCGTCGAGCTCGGAGTGCGCGCCCTGCTTGAACAGCTTGGCGTTCGGGTCGGTGATCGACCCGTTCATCATCACGATCTGGCCGTCCTTGGCCTTGTCACCCAGGGCCTCGAGGAGCGCCTTGCCCTGGACGCGGCCGACCTCTTCGTTGTCGAACGAGGTGTACGCGTCGATCGGGCCCTCGGCCAGGCGGTCGAAGGCGACGACCGGGATGCCGGCCTCCTTGGCCTTCTTCACCCCGCCCGCGATCGCCTTCGAGTCGACCGCGTCCACGATCAGCGCGTCGACCTTGTTGGTGATCATGGTGTCGACCTGCTGGGTCTGCAGAGTCGGGTCCTGCTTGGCGTTGGCGTAGACGACCTTGGCCTTGCCGTTCGTGAGCTCGCTGATCTTCTTCTCGATGAGCGGCTTGTCGAACTTCTCGTAGCGCGCGGTCTGGTTCTCGGGGAGCAGGAGACCGATGGTGAGGTCGTCGCCCTTCGCGGCACCGGTCTTGTTGCCGTTGTCCCCGGACTCCTTGGCACTACCACAGGCGGCGAGGGACACAGCCATCGCGGTGGCGGCCACAGCCACGGCGGCACGACGCATCTGCGTGTTCATTCAGAAACCTCCCTGACGAGGCCGCGTCGTTGCGGCCGAGGTGGCTGGAAGTCAACTCGGCTGCCAGGCCGACGTCAAGGAGTAAATCCTTAACGAGATGACAACGGTGCCATTCGTTATCTAAGTGAAGGCAGGCTCTCCGGCCGGGATCGAGCTGTCCAAAAGTGTTGAATCGCCCATTTCGCTGAGCACGAGTGCCAGCGCGCCCAGCACCTCGGCCCGTCCTCCGAGCGCACCCGGGAGCACGGAGAGCTGACGGGCCGCGCTCGGGATTGCGTACCGGGAGACCGATTCACGGATCGGCGCAAGTACCAATTCTCCCGCTTCCGCAAGATTTCCGCCCAGGACCACCCGGCTGGGGTTGAGCAGGTTGCACAAGTTGGCCACCCCGCTGCCGATGTGCCGCCCCACGTCGGCGATCACCCGTCGGCAGCCCGGGTCCCCCTCGCGCGCCAGCTGCACGACGCGCTCCATGGTCAGCTCCGGGCCGTGGCTGGGCTGCAGCAGCGGCAGGACGTACCGGGCGGCCGCGAAGGTCTCCAGACAGCCCCGGTTCCCGCAGCGGCAGACGGGCCCCGACTCGTCCAGCGTGATGTGCCCGATCTCGCCTGCCGTGCCGCCCGGCCCCCGGTAGATCTGGCCGCCTATCACCAGCCCGGCGCCGACGCCGCTGCCGACCTTGATGTACGCGAGATCCCTGACCCCGCGCCCGCTGCCCCAGACCAGCTCGCCGAGCGCGCCGAGGTTGGCGTCGTTGTCGACGTACACAGGCACGCCGAGCCTGCGGGAGAGCTCGTTGCTGGGGTTGATCCCGGACCAGCCCGGCAGGATCGAGGTGGAGCCGAGCGTCCCCGACTCGACGTCGATGGGTCCCGGTACGCCGAGACCGACGCCGATCACCTTGTCCCGGCCGATCCCGGTGGTCTCGATGAGCCGTTTGACCAGCTGCTCCGCCCGGTCGAAGCCCTCGGCGGACGAGGCGTCGACGTCCAGCGGCTCGGACTCCTCGGCGAGCACCTGGTGGGCGAGGTTCCCGAGGGCGACACGCAGATGGGTGTGGCCGAAATCGACGCCGATGACGATGCCGGCGTCGCCGCTGAGGGAGACGCTGCGGGCCCGGCGGCCGCCGGACGAGGTCGGGGTGACGTCGACCGTGCCGCCGTCCTTCAGTTCACGAACGATGTTGGACACCGTGGCGGCGGAGAGGCCCGTACTCCTCGCGATCTCGGCCTGGGTGAGCGAGCCGGCCATGCGCACGGCACGTACGACCCGCTCGAGATTGGCCCGATGCAGAGATGTCTGCGACCCCGGAGTCTCCATCGACTCATCCACTCCTGCCCACGGCGGGCGGCGCGACCGCCGCTCCCGGCGCGGGGCGCCGCTAGGGAACCCCGACGTCTCTCCAACTTGTGAACTCTTAGCTCACCTGTTGGTGCCCTGTCGCGTCAAGACCTTGAGCATGGGGGAACGCGGTCCGGGCCCCGCCCGACACATGTCGAACGGGGCCCGGACCAGGCTGTACGGGCTGTGCCGTCGCCCTGCGCCGCTATTTGAGCGTGCCCGCGGTGAGGCCCGACTGGACCTGTCGCTGGAAGGAGATGTAGACGACGACCACGGGAAGGATCGCCACCGTCATACCCGCGAAGATCACGGGCAGGTCGCCGGCATAACCCTGCTGCTGGTTGAGCAGCACCAGGCCCTGCGTCAGCATCGAGCGGTCCGGGTCGAAGCCGCTCTGCTGCTGCATGAGCACCAGCGGAAGGATGTACTGGTTCCACTGGCCGAGCAGGTTGAAGATGCCCACGCTGATGAGTCCGGGCTTGGCCATCGGCATCATCACCTGGAAGAAGATCCGGGTGTGCGAGGCACCGTCGATCACCGCCGCCTCCTGGATCGCGGTCGGCAGCGTCCGGAAGAACGCGTGCATGAAGAAGACCGTGAACGGCATGGAGTAGGCGACGTAGACCAGGATCAGTCCCTGGTACGTGTTGAGCATGCCGAGCTGTTTGATGAGGAAGTACAGCGGGATGAGCCCGAGGTACACCGGGAACATCGCGCCGGCGATGAAGAAGTAGTAGATGAGGCGGTTGCCCCAGAACTGGTAGCGGGCCAGTACGTAAGCGCCCATCGCTCCCAGCAGCATCGTCAGCGGCACGGAGAAGACCAGCACGATGACGGTGTTGAGGAAGTACGAGCCGATGTGCCCCTTGGTCCACGCCCGTGAGAAGGCGTCGAAGTTCCAGTTGGAGGGCCAGGACCAGGAGCTGGCGCCGATCTCCGCGTCGGTCTTGAAGGAACCGAGCACGATCCAGATCAGCGGCAGGATGATCATCACGGCCCACAGGATGAGGAAGCCGTGCGAGAAGACGTTGAGGATCTTGCCGTCGCCGTCACCGCCGCGACCGCCGCGGGGCTTGCCGCCGGCGCCGATCCGGACCGGTACGGTCTCCTTGGTCACGCCGTCAATGGTCGGTGTAGTGGACATCGCGTCTTCCCCGCTCAGTACTCGATGCGCTCGCGGCGGCTGGCCCGCAGCGTGACGACGGACAGGATCAGCGTGAGGAGAAGGATCACCACGCCCATGGCGCAGGCGTAGCCGCTCTTGCCGAACACCAGGAAGTTGCGCATGAGGTAGGTGGCCATCACCTCACTGCTGTGGTCGGGCCCGCCTCCGAAGCTGTTGCCCGGCGTCATGACCGAGATGAGCGCAAAGCAGTCCATGGCCATGATCGCCAGATAGACCCAGGACGTCTGCACCGTGTCCCACAGCAGGGGCAGGGTCACCTTGAAGAAGGTCTGGGTGCGACGGGCACCGTCGAGCAGCGCGGCCTCGTAGATCTCCTTGGGGATCGACTGCATGGCGGCCGAGAACAGGACGAGGTAGAAGCCCACGCCCCACCACAGGAGCACGAAGGCGACGCACCACAGCACCAGATTCGGCGAGTTGAGCCACTCGACGGGCTGCTCGGGGTCCGAGATGCCGAGCTTGATCAGGCTGCCGTTGATGAGGCCGGCGACATCGCCGCGGTAGACGGCCCGCCACAGGATGGCCAGGATGACCACCGACAGGACGTGCGGCAGGAAGAAGATGACCTTGTAGAGGCCGGAGCCGCGGACGCCGCGGATACCGGCCTGACCACCCCGCCCGCCCACGTTCACCATGAAGGCGAAGAAGAGGGCGAGCAGGATGGTGACCAGGGGCAG
The DNA here is from genome assembly GCF_053594115.1 of Streptomyces sp. NPDC001970. Classification (NCBI taxonomy): domain Bacteria; kingdom Bacillati; phylum Actinomycetota; class Actinomycetes; order Kitasatosporales; family Streptomycetaceae; genus Streptomyces; species Streptomyces sp. NPDC001970. The sequence goes on from NZ_JBSFDW010000023.1 coordinate 28,401, forward strand.
GGCCACGAGCAGCAGGAGGTTGTTCCACAGCGCCCGGAGGAAGACGCTGTCGGAGAACAACTCCGCGTAGTTGTCGAGACCGACGAACTCCATCTGCGAGGACTGGCCCCGCCAGTTGGTGAAGGAGTATCCGAAGGTCTGGACGTACGGCCAGATCATGAAGATCAGATACAGGCCGAGCGGACCGATCAGGAATCCGGCGACGAACCGGTTCTTGCCCTTGTGCATATGACTCTGCCCCTGGTCAGTGCGGGAACGGCTACGAACGCTTGTTGTTCTTGCTCGCCGGGTCCTTGGCGGCCTTGTCGACCGCGGCCTGGGCCCGCTTGAGCCATTCCTTCGGCTGAATGCGCTTGGCCATCAGCTCGGCGGACGCCGTGCGGATGGACTCGTCCATCTCGCTGTACCAGTTGATGTAGTAGTAGTCGAAGGTGTTGGTACCGGCCGCCGTGACCGCCTCGACCGCGGACTTGGTGCCGGGCCGCAGCTGGACCGAGGTGTCCACGCCGTCCTTGACGATGGTCAGCGAGTTCGCCTGCTGGGCGAAGATCGTCGACCACTCCTTGGAGAGCATCCGGCGGAGGAACTCGAGACCGCCGGCCTTGTTCTTCGCCTTCTCGGGGACGATGAACGGCTCGCCGGCGCCGGCCCGGATCGCCTCGAAGGGCAGCTTGCTGCCGGGCAGCAGCGGCATCGGCAGGAACTTCATGTCGAAGTCCGCGGGCGTCTGCTTCAGCTGCTCGTTCTCCAGCCAGGATCCCGAGGGGATGAAGACGGCCTTGCCCTTGTTCCAGGCGGTCTGCGACTCGATGTGGTCGAGCGAGTTGGTGCCCGGGAGCAGCAGGCCCTTCTCGACGATCTCGTAGATCGCCTCGATGGAGGCCGTTGCGGCCTCGCTGCCGACGAAGGCCTTCGGGTCGAGGTTGTCGATCGCCTTCATGGCGTCCAGGCCGCCGGTCTTGGCGATCAGGTCCATGATCATGACGTTGATGTAGTACGGGTGCTTGCCCTGGTGGGCGAGGCCACCGATGCCGTCCGCCTTGGCCTCCTTCATGATCGTGAGGAAGGCGTCCCAGGTCTTCGGCACCTCCCAGCCCTTGTCCTTGAAGAGCTTGCCGGAGTACCACACACCCCAGACGGTGTAGATGTAGTTCAGCGAGTACATCTTGCCGTCGAAGTTGCCCTTTTCGGCGGTGCCGGGGATCAGGATGTCCCGGACCTTCTTCGCCGGGTCGTCGAACGACGGGGCGTCGAGCAGTTCCTCGAGGTTGGCGAGCTGGCCGTCCTTGTAGAGGGTGTCGAGCTTGATCTGCTGGGCGCCGGAGTTGTCGATGACGTCCGGCGGGTTGCCGCCGACGAAGCGGGGCTGGAGCTTGCCGGTGATCTCCTGGGTGCCCAGGTGGGAGACCTTGCCGCCCCAGGCCTTCTTGTACTCCTTCTCCCACTCGATCGCGTACTGGTCGCCGAAGCCGCCCTTGAAGATGACGACATCGAGGACACCGTCCTTGGCGACGCCGAACGGGTTGTCCTTCGTCACCTCACCCTTCTGCTTGGACTGGTCGTCACCACTGCTGCTGGCGCAGGCGGACAGGAAACTCATCGTCGGGACGGAGATCAGGCCAAGTGCGGCAGAACGCTTGATCAGATCGCGACGGCCTAGGCCCTCATTCTTGTGGGCGGAGGTGGATCCCATGCTCAAGTCCTCGCCTTCTCCAGGACTCAGGCGGTGTACCGGTCGCCCGTGCTTCTCGCCTGAGGCGAAGGGCCCCGCCACCGCGGTCAATTGCCGAAGCTGGGTCATGCAGGTCGTGCAGGGGTGGAGCGCAATGCGATGCAGCGGGAACGGCGATGCGTCCGGCCGGCAGACGATGCACTCGACTGCTCCGCCGTCCACCGTCCCCCCTCGCCCGCCCACCGTTTCGATACGGCAAGCCGGACGCCGACAGGTATAGTCCACTTCCCGCCAAGGGAGCAAGATCGAAAGCAAGGTTCGACAGCAGTCTTTCCCGAGTTGAGACCTCGCGGATATGAGAACACTGTCCGGATGCATTCCACCGGCGGAATCTCACCGCAACGGCCGATTCCGAACCTGTCGTACCGCCAACACCCTTGACATCATGCGGCACTTACCTCCCTACTGGATCCTGCGCCATGCGCATGACAACGTTGTCGCTTCGGTGGGAGGAACGGCTCGGTATGCAGCCCAGACCAAGCCCTCGGCACAGACAAGTCCGCGCGGCCGCCCTGGTGGCGGCCGCTTCCCTGCTGGTGGTGACGGTGCAATCGGCCGCCGTCGCACTCCCCTCCCAACCCGCTGCGCCGGCCGGGGAATTCACCACGTCGTTCGAGGCAGACGAAACCCAGCCCGATTGGCGCAACACCGTCGAAACGGGGCCCGACGGAAAGAAGCGGTCATCGGGTGTCGACGGCGGCTTTGCTTCTGGAATACCCGGAAATGTGACGGACAAGGTCGTCGAACTGCGCGCGAGCGGCGAGAACGCGGGCGCCGGTGAGACCAAGGAGAATCTGGTCGACCTCCAGCCGTCGACCAAATGGCTGACTTTCACCCCGACGGCCTGGGCCGAATTCGACATGGACGCCCCGGTCAAGGTCGTCACCTACGCGCTGACATCGGCAAACGACTTCGACGAGCGCGACCCGAAGGACTGGACCCTCAAGGGCTCGGCGGACGGCAAGGAGTGGAAGGTCCTGGACACCCGCGAGGGCCAGACCTTCGAGAAGCGCTTCGAGACGAAGACGTACGACATCGATGTCGCGAACGCCGCCGCGTACGCCCACTACCGGCTGGAGATCACCAGGAACAACGGCGCGTCGGGCATCGTCCAGCTCGCCGATGTCCAGTTCTCCGACGGCGACACGAGCACCCCGGTGCCGGAGGACATGCGCAGCCATGTCGACCGCGGTCCCGCCGGCTCCCCGACGGCGAAGGCGAACGCCGGCTTCACCGGAAAGCGCGCCCTGCGGTACGCGGGCACGCACAAGCCGGACGGCCGCGCGTACTCGTACAACAAGGTCTTCGACGTCGACACGGCCGTGGGGCGCGACACGGAACTGTCGTACCGGATCCACCCCTCGCTGCCCGAGACGGACCTCAACTACCCGGCCACGAACGTGTCGGTCGATCTCGCCTTCACCGACGGCACGTATCTGAGCGACCTCCGGGCGGTCGACTCGCACGGCGGCCTGCTGACCCCGCAGGGCCAGGGCGCCGCCAAGCGGCTCTACGTCAACCAGTGGAACCAGGTGGCCTCCCGGATCGGCTCGGTCGCGGCCGGCAGGACGGTGGACCGGATCCTGGTGGCGTACGACTCGCCCAAGGGCCCGGCGAAGTTCCAGGGCTGGATCGACGACATCCGCATCGCCCCCAAGGCGCCCGAGAAGCGGCTCGCGCATCTGTCGGACTACGCGTCGACCGTCCGCGGCACGAACTCCAGCGGCTCCTTCTCGCGGGGCAACAACTTCCCGGCGACCGCGGTGCCGCACGGCTTCAACTTCTGGACACCGGTCACCAACGCCGCCTCGCTCAGCTGGCTGTACGAGTACGCACGCGCGAACAACGCGGACAACCTGCCCACCGTGCAGGCGTTCAGCGCCAGCCATGAACCGAGTCCCTGGATGGGCGACCGGCAGACCTTCCAGCTGATGCCGTCCGTCGCCGAGGGCACACCGGACCCGTCACGCACCGCCCGCGCCCTGCCCTTCCGCCACGAGAAGGAGATCGCACGCCCGCACTACTACGGGGTGACGTTCGAGAACGGGCTGAAGACGGAGATCGCCCCCACGGACCACGCCGCGATCATGCGGTTCACCTATCCCGGTGAGAACGCGGCCGTGCTCTTCGACAACGTCACCGACCAGGCCGGGCTCACGCTCGACCCGGCGACCAGCTCCTTCACCGGCTACTCGGACGTCAAGAGCGGGCTGTCCACGGGCGCCACCCGGCTGTTCGTGTACGGCGTCTTCGACGCGCCCGTCACCTCGTCCGCGTCCGAGGGTGTGAAGGGGCATCTGCGCTTCGACGCCGGCACGGACCGTACGGTGACATTGCGCATTGCAACGTCACTGATCAGCATCGACCAGGCGAAGAAGAACCTCACGGCCGAGATCCCGGAGTCGGCGAGCTTCGGCCGGATCAAGGACCGGGCGCAGGACGCCTGGGACGACATCCTCGGCCGGGTCGAGGTCGAGGGCGCCACCCACGACCAGCTGGTGACCCTGTACTCGTCGCTCTACCGGCTCTACCTGTACCCGAACTCGGGCTTCGAGAAGGTCGACGGCAAGGACAAGTACGCCAGCCCGTTCTCGCCCCAGACCGGACCCGACACCCCGACCCACACCGGCGCGAAGATCGTCGACGGCCGGGTGTACGTCAACAACGGCTTCTGGGACACCTACCGGACGACCTGGCCCGCGTACTCCTTCCTCACCCCGAAGAAGGCGGGCGAGCTCGTCGACGGCTTCGTCCAGCAGTACAAGGACGGCGGCTGGATCTCCCGCTGGTCCTCCCCCGGCTACGCCGATCTGATGACCGGCACCTCCTCCGACGTCGCCTTCGCCGACGCCTACGTCAAGGGCGTCCGTGGCTTCGACGCGGAGGCGGCGTACGAGGCCGCGCTGAAGAACGCCACCGTCGCGCCGCCGAGCAGGGGTGTGGGCCGCAAGGGCATGGAGACCTCGCCCTTCCTCGGCTACGCCTCCACCGAGACGCACGAGGGCCTGTCCTGGTCGCTGGAGGGCTACCTCAACGACTACGGCCTGTCGAAGATGGCCGACGCGCTCTACGCCAAGACGAAGAAGGCGCGCTACAAGGAGGAGTCGGCGTACTTCCTCAACCGGGCCCGTAACTACGTCACGCTCTTCGACTCCGAGGCCGGCTTCTTCCAGGGCCGGAACCTGAAGGGCGAGTGGCGGGTTCCCTCGGGGCAGTTCGACCCCCGCATCTGGGGCTACGACTACACCGAGACGAACGGCTGGGGTTACGCCTTCACCGCGCCCCAGGACTCGCGGGGTCTCGCCAATCTGTACGGCGGCCGCGCGGCGCTCGGCAAGAAGCTGGACACCTACTTCGCGACGCCGGAGACGGCCTCGCCGGAGTTCGTCGGCTCGTACGGCAGCGTCATCCACGAGATGACGGAGGCCCGGGACGTACGGATGGGCATGTACGGGCACTCCAACCAGGTCGCCCACCACGTCACCTACATGTACAACGCGGCCTCGCAGCCCTGGAAGACTCAGGAGAAGGTGCGCGAGGTGCTCTCCCGCCTCTACACCGGCAGCGAGATCGGCCAGGGCTACCACGGTGACGAGGACAACGGCGAGCAGTCCGCCTGGTACCTCTTCTCCGCGCTCGGCTTCTACCCGCTGGTGATGGGCAGCGGGGAGTACGCGATCGGCTCGCCGCTCTTCACGAAGGCCACCGTGCATCTGGGCAACGGCCGGGAGCTGGTGGTCAAGGCCCCGGGGAACAGCTCGCGGAACATCTATGTGCAGGGCCTGAAGGTGAACGGAAAGTCCTGGAACTCCACCGCGCTGCCGCACTCGCTGCTCGCTCGCGGCGGCACGCTGGAGTTCGCGATGGGGCCGAAGCCGTCGAGCTGGGGGACGGGGAAGAAGGCGGCCCCGGTCTCGGTCACCAAGGACGACAAGGTGCCCTCGCCCCGCAGGGACGTGATCGGCGCGACGGGTCCGCTCTTCGACAACTCCTCCGCCACGGACGGGTCGTTGCCCGAGTTGCCCGAGGGGACGCCGGCGGCGCTGGACCTGCCGGTGACCGGCGCGGTGCGGGCCGTCCAGTACACGCTGACCTCGTCGGTCCGGGACCGGGCCCCCACGGGCTGGGTGCTCCAGGGCTCGGACGACGGGCAGAAGTGGACGGCGCTGGACGAGCGGAAGGGCGAGGCGTTCGCCTGGGACCGGCAGACGCGGGTCTTCACGATCGCCGACCCCGGCTCGTACCGGCACTACCGGCTGGTGCCGAGCGGCGCGCCCGAGTCGCAAGGGCCCGCTCAGCTGGCCGAGATCGAACTGCTGGCCACGCAAGGAGCAGGTGGTTAGCCGGCGATTACCGTCGGTGGTTATCCAGGAGTCGGTGTGCCGCGTCACACAGGACGCGGCACACGTCCCTTCCGACCGACTCCTGGAGTACGACGTGACTCACCTCTCCGGCCGCCGTGGCGGGCGCGTGCTGACGCGCCTGGCCACGGCGGCGCTCGCGACCGCTCTCGCCGGTTCGCTCGCGGCGCCGCAGGCGCTCGCGACCTCTTCCGTCGTTCCTTCCCTCGTTCCTTCCGTCGTTCCGTCGGGCACCGCGTCGCCCGTGCCGCCGGAGGCCCCGCAGTTCCCGCTCACCGCGGTCGACGGGCGGGGCGACGTCCATGTCTACTGGCCGGACGGACGAGGCGGCCTGAAGCCTCGCGAGTTCGTGCTCGGCGGCTGGCAGACCCATCGGTCGGGCACACACGTCGACCACGACAGGGACGGTCTCGCCGAGGGCGCCTACGGGCAGCGGGCGGACGGCCGGCTCTTCTATGTGACGGAGGCGGGCGAGCGGCTGCTGGAGGGCGACTGGGGCCAGTACGACCAGCTGCTGTCCCCCGGCGATCTCGGTGGCACGCCGGAGGCCGATGTCATCGCCCGCGACCCGCGCGGGGTGCTGTGGTTGTTCTCCGCCCGCGCCGACGCCACGCTGCGGCCGCGGATCGCGGTGGGGCCGGGGTGGAACGCGTACACGCAGATCGCGGGTCTCGGTGATCTGACCGGTGACCGTACACCGGACATCGTCGCGCGTGACCGGGCAGGCGTGCTGTGGCTGTACGAGGGCACCGGCGATCCGAGGAAGCCGTTCTCACAGCGCGCCGGCGTCGGCCACGGCTGGAACCGCTACAACCTGCTGACCTCGATCGGCGACCTCGACCAGGACGGGCACAGCGATCTGCTGGCCCGTGACCGGGCCGGGGGCCTGTGGCTCCACAAGGGCACCGGCAGCGCGAAGGAGCCGTTCTCGCAGCGGACCCGGATCGGCGACGGCGCCCACTGGAACCGGTACCGTCTGCTGTTCTGACGAAGAATTTCCTGACGGCCCGGCTCCTGACGCCCCCTCTGTTCGTCTGCTCGGCTCCTCGGCTGGTCGGCTGCTCGGCTGGTCGGCTGCTCGGCTGTCCGGGTCCGGACCTCACTCGACCGGCGAGCGCCCGGTCGCCCGCGGGTCGGCCCCGGCTTACCTTCCGAAGCGTGGAACTCACCATCGCACCCGGGGACGGTCTCGTCGACGAGGTCCCGGACCTCGTCGTCCAGGGGCTCGGCACGCATGAGCACGTGACCGTACGGATCGATGTGACCGACGCCGCCGGGAGGGCCTGGCGGTCCGTCAACCGCTACCGCGCGGACGCCGGGGGCGTCGCCGGCCCGGCCACGTGCGCACCGGTCGCGGGTTCCTACACGGGTGTGGACCCGACGGGTCCGTGGTGGTCGATGGCGCATGTACAGCGCGATGTGCCGCCCGTCGCCTTCTCGGCACCGGACGACCAGCTGGTCTGGACCGTCCGCTGCGCGGCCGACGCGGCGCGCCAGGTCCGGCGGACGGTCGTGCGCCGCTGGCGTGCGCGGCGGATCACGCGGACGGAGGCGGTGGACGAAGGCCTGCGGGTCGTCGAGTTCGCCCCGCGCGCGCTCGATTCCGGGCTCCGGCCGGTGGTCGTGCTGATCCCTGGCTCCACCGGCGTGGAGGCGGTCACGCCGACGGCCGCGCTGCTGGCGTCCCGCTGCGGCTTCACCACGGTGGTGCTCGGATACGCCGGCGGGGAAGGGCAGCCCGCGACGCTGCGGGAGGTGCCGCTCGAACGCCTTGCGCGGGCGGTCGGGGCGCTGGCCGACGGCCGCCGTGTCGGCGTGGTCGCCTGCTCGGTGGGTACGGGCGGGGCACTGGCCGCTCTCGCCCTGGGGCGGGTACCCGTGCGGGCGGTCGTGGCCGTCGCGCCGACGCATGTCGTCTGGCAGGCCCTCGGTCCCGGCGGCCCGCCGCCGAGGACCTCCGCCTGGACGTACAAGGACGCGGCCCTGCCGTACGTGCCCGTGCGGAGCGAGCTGCTGCTGCCGCAGCTCGCGGCTCGTGCCGTCCTGCGGCGGCTGCCCGGCGGCCGGTCCCGCTCCCCCGCGCTGCGGACGCGGCTCGCCTTCGCGGCCGGGCTCAGGGACGCGGCGGCGGTGGAGAACGCGCTGATCCCGGTGGAGGACATCGCGGCCCCGCTGATGGCGGTCGCCGGGGGCAAGGACGCGGTATGGCCCGCCGACGAGATGGCCCGCGCCCTGATCGAGCGCCGCCGTACCGTGCCCGCCGAGGACGTGCTGCTGATCCACCCGGGAGCGGGGCACGTCCTGCGCCCGCCGCTGATCCCGACGACCGTCGACCGGACGGCGGACCTCGTCTCCGGCGGTACGCCGCAGGCCAACGCGCTGGCGCAGAGCGAGACATGGGCGGCGATGACCAGCTTCCTGGAACGTCATCTCCAGGAAACCCGCCGCACCGAGGCCGCTGACGACAACGCCGGGTGAGGGCTGCGGCGAGCCCGCGGATCGCCGGTGGCGACCGTAGTGCCCGACCGGGGCGGGCACAGGGTGTCGGGTGCGGCAGGGTGGGACAGCCGAAGGGCCGCACCCCCGTGCGGGGGTGCGGCCCTTTGCCGTGCGACTGTCCGTGCGGCTGTCCGTGCGGTCGCCCGCGTGCCGGACCGCTTACTTGCGGATCAGGCTCCGCAGCACGTACTGCATGATGCCGCCGTTGCGGTAGTAGTCCGCCTCACCGGGGGTGTCGATCCGGACGACCGCGTCGAACTCCACACCGGTGTCGGTGGTGACCTTGACCGTGCGCGGCGTGGTGCCCTCGTTGAGCTCGGTGACGCCGGTGAAGGAGAAGGTCTCCTCGCCGGTCAGACCGAGGGACTCGGCCGAGACACCCTCGGGGAACTGCAGCGGCAGCACACCCATGCCGATGAGGTTCGAGCGGTGGATGCGCTCGTACGACTCGGCGATGACGGCCTTGACGCCCAGCAGCGCGGTGCCCTTCGCCGCCCAGTCGCGGGACGAGCCGGAGCCGTACTCCTTGCCGGCCAGGACGACCAGCGGGATGCCCTGCTCGATGTAGTTGCGCGAGGCGTCGTAGATGAAGGAGACCGGAGCCGCGTCAGCAGTTGCGGCCCGGGTGAAGTCGCGGGTGTAGCCGCCCTCGGTGCCCGGCGCGATCTGGTTGCGCAGACGGATGTTGGCGAACGTGCCGCGGATCATGACCTCGTGGTTGCCTCGGCGCGAGCCGTAGGAGTTGAAGTCACGACGCTCCACACCGTGCTCGGTGAGGTACTTGCCGGCCGGGGTGTCGGCCTTGATCGCACCGGCCGGGGAGATGTGGTCGGTGGTGACCGAGTCGCCCAGCTTGGCCAGTACGCGGGCACCGGCGATGTCGGTGACCGGGGTGGTCTCCATCGTCATGCCCTCGAAGTACGGGGGCTTGCGGACGTAGGTCGACTCGGCGTCCCACTCGAAGGTGTTGCCGGTCGGGATCGGCAGTGCCTGCCACTGGGCGTCGCCCGCGAAGACGTCCTGGTAGGACTTGTTGAACATGTCCTCGCCGATGGCGTTGGCCACGACGTCGTTGACCTCGGCCTCGGAGGGCCAGATGTCCTTGAGGAAGACCGGGTTGCCCTCGGTGTCGGTGCCGAGCGCCTCGCGGGTGATGTCCACCTTCATGGAGCCCGCGAGGGCGTACGCGACGACCAGCGGCGGGGACGCCAGGTAGTTCATCTTGACGTCGGGGTTGATGCGGCCCTCGAAGTTACGGTTGCCGGAGAGCACCGAGGTCACGGCCAGGTCGTGCTCGTTGACGGCCTTGGAGACCTCCTCCGGCAGCGGGCCGGAGTTGCCGATGCAGGTGGTGCAGCCGTAGCCGACGAGGTTGAAGCCGACCTTGTCGAGGTAGGGGGTCAGGCCCGCCTTGTCGAAGTAGTCGGTGACGACCTTGGAGCCCGGGGCGAGGGTGGTCTTGACCCACGGCTTGCGGGTCAGGCCCTTCTCGACCGCCTTCTTGGCCACCAGCGCCGCGGCGACCATGACGTACGGGTTCGAGGTGTTGGTGCAGGAGGTGATCGCGGCGACGGTGACGGCGCCGTGGTCGATCTCGTAGGTCGTGCCGTCGGGGGCGGTGACGGTGGTCCGGCGGGTCGGCACACCGTTGGACGTGGCCGGGGCGTCGGAAGCCGGGAAGGACTCCTTGCCCGCCTCGTCGTCGTCCTCGACGTAGTTGCGCACGTCCTGGGCGAACTGCTGGGCGGCGTTGGCGAGGACGATACGGTCCTGCGGGCGCTTCGGGCCGGCGATGGAGGGGACGACCGTGGAGAGGTCGAGCTCCAGCTTCTCGGAGAAGTCGGGCTCGGCGGCCGGGTCCAGCCAGAGGCCCTGCTCCTTGGCGTACGCCTCGACGAGGGCGACCTGCTGCTCGCTGCGGCCGGTCAGCTTGAGGTATTTCAGGGTCTCGTCGTCGATCGGGAAGATCGCGGCGGTGGAGCCGAACTCCGGCGACATGTTGCCGATGGTGGCGCGGTTGGCGAGGGAGGTGGCGGCGACGCCCTCGCCGTAGAACTCCACGAACTTGCCGACGACGCCGTGCTTGCGCAGCATCTCGGTGATCGTGAGCACGAGGTCGGTGGCGGTGGTGCCGGGCTTCAGCTCACCGGTGAGCTTGAAGCCGACGACGCGCGGGATGAGCATCGAGACCGGCTGGCCGAGCATGGCGGCCTCGGCCTCGATACCGCCGACGCCCCAGCCGAGCACACCGAGGCCGTTGACCATGGTGGTGTGCGAGTCGGTGCCGACGAGGGTGTCGGGGTAGGCCTGGCCGCCCCGGACCATGACGGTGCGGGCCAGGTGCTCGATGTTGACCTGGTGGACGATGCCGGTGCCGGGCGGGACGACCTTGAACTCGTCGAAGGCGGTCTGGCCCCAGCGCAGGAACTGGTAGCGCTCCTTGTTGCGGCCGTACTCCAGCTCCACGTTCTGCGCGAAGGAGTCCGGGGTGCCGAACTTGTCCGCGATGACGGAGTGGTCGATGACCAGCTCGGCCGGGGCCAGCGGGTTGATCTTCGCCGGGTCGCCGCCGAGCTCCTTCACGGCCTCACGCATCGTGGCGAGGTCCACGACACAGGGCACGCCGGTGAAGTCCTGCATGATCACGCGGGCCGGCGTGAACTGGATCTCCTGGCTCGGCTGCGCCTGCGAGTCCCAGCCGCCGAGCGCCCGGATGTGGTCGGCGGTGATGTTCGCGCCGTCCTCGGTGCGGAGCAGGTTCTCCAGCAGGACCTTGAGGCTGTAAGGGAGGCGCGCGGAGCCCTCGACCTTGTCCAGCCGGAAGATCTCGTACGACTCGTCGCCCACGCGCAGCGTGCTGCGGGCGTCGAAGCTGTTCGCCGACACGACAGTCTCCTTCATCAATGTGCGCGTACTGACCGCATCCTGCCGCCTGTGTTTTCTCAGCAATCCGCTAAGGTAAGGCTTACTTAGGTCACCCTTACTGAAATGACCGCGGCGGAAGGTTGTGCGGCTCGCCTTCTGTAGATATCTCGATGTCGAGATAACTCTAGTACATGACCGCGGAACGGTCATGCCCGGACACGGGTGACGGGGTGAGCCCCCGATGTCACGTTGCACCGCGACACGCGACACCTCACTGACACACGGGTCCGATTTGCCCGAGTTGGACCAATGATGCACCATCAAAACAGCGCATCACTCGAATGGTCCATCCCACGGGGCGCCTCATCTCATATCTGAGATAGCCTGCCGCCATGGCAGACGACTACCTCGTACGCATCGGCAAGCTCATCCGTGACGCCCGTCAGCATCGGGGCTGGACACAGGCACAGCTGGCCGAAGCACTCGGCACCAGCCAGAGCGCCGTCAACCGTATCGAGCGCGGCAATCAGAACATCAGCCTTGAGATGATTGCCCGCATCGGTGAGGCGCTCGACAGCGAGATCGTGTCGCTCGGCTATGCCGGGCCCATGCACCTGCGGGTCGTCGGCGGACGCCGGCTCTCCGGGACCATCGACGTCAAGACGAGCAAGAACGCCTGTGTCGCTCTGCTCTGCGCCTCGCTCCTCAACAAGGGCCGTACGGTCCTGCGCCGTGTGGCCCGTATCGAGGAGGTCTACCGGCTGCTGGAGGTCCTCAACTCGATCGGCGTCCGTACCCGTTGGATCAACGACGGCACGGACCTCGAGATCGTCCCGCCCGCCACGCTCGACATGGACGCCATCGACGCCGACGCGGCGCGGCGCACCCGGTCGATCATCATGTTCCTCGGCCCGCTGCTGCACCGGATGGACCGCTTCCGGTTGCCCTACGCCGGCGGCTGCGACCTCGGGACCCGGACGATCGAGCCGCACATGATCGCCCTGCGCCGCTTCGGTCTGGACATCACCGCGACCGAGGGCCTCTACCACGCCGTCGTGGAGCGGTCGACCACACCGCGCCGCCCGATCGTGCTGACCGAGCGTGGCGACACCGTGACCGAGAACGCGCTGCTCGCCGCCGCCCGCCACGACGGTGTCACCGTCATCCGCAACGCCTCCTCCAACTACATGGTCCAGGACCTGTGCTTCTTCCTGGAGGCGCTCGGCGTACGCGTCGAGGGCATCGGCACCACGACCCTGACCGTGCACGGTGTGGCGACCATCGACGTCGACGTCGACTACTCCCCCTCCGAGGACCCGGTCGAGGCGATGAGCCTCCTCGCCGCCGCCGTCGTCACCGAGTCCCAGCTGACGATTCGCAGGGTGCCGATCGAGTTCCTGGAGATCGAGCTCGCCGTACTCGAGGAGATGGGCCTCGACCACGACCGCACGGCCGAGTACAACGCCGACAACGGCCGCACCCGGCTCGTCGACCTGACCGTCCGCCCCTCCAAACTGGAGGCGCCGATCGACAAGATCCACCCGATGCCGTTCCCCGGCCTCAACATCGACAACGTGCCGTTCTTCGCCGCCATCGCGGCCGTCGCCCAGGGCAAGACCCTCATCCACGACTGGGTCTACGACAACCGTGCGATCTACCTGACCGACCTCAACCGCCTCGGCAGCCGCCTCCAGCTCCTCGACCCGCACCGCGTCCTCGTCGAGGGCCCCACCCGCTGGCGCGCCGCAGAGATGATGTGCCCGCCGGCGCTGCGCCCCGCCGTGGTCGTCCTGCTGGCGATGATGGCGGCCGAAGGCACGTCCGTGCTGCGCAATGTGTACGTCATCAACCGCGGCTACGAGGATCTGGCGGAGCGGCTCAACTCGGTGGGCGCGCAGATCGAGACCTTCCGGGACATCTGATCCGCGAGGACGGCCGTCAGCCCGAGGGCAGGGCCTGTTCCGTCCAGATGGACTTGCCGTCGCGGCTGTACCGCGTCCCCCACCGCAGGACGAGCTGGGCCACGATGAACAGCCCGCGCCCGCCTTCGTCGTCGTCCGCGCTGTGGCGCAGGTGGGGGGCGGTGTGGCCCGCGTCCGCAACCTCGCACACGAGGGTGCGGTCGCGGATGAGCCGCACGTGCAGCGGGCCCTCGGCGTACCTGACGGCGTTCGTGACCAGCTCGCTGACGATCAGCTCGGTGGAGAACACGAGCTCATCCAGGCCCCAGTCGGTCAGCCGGCCGGCCACCAGCTCCCGCGCGCGGCCGGCAGCGACCGGCTCGGCGCGCAGGGTCCAGGCGGCGACCCTGCGGCTGTCGAGTTCGCGGGTACGGACCAGCAGGAGCGCCGTGTCGTCGGTGGTGGTGCTGCCGGGAAGGAGTTCGGAGATGACACGGTCGCAGAGGTCCTCCAGGGAACTCGAGTTCTCGCTGAGGACCTTCCCCAGGGTCTCCAGCCCCTTGTCGATGTCCCGGTCGCGCAACTCGACGAGACCGTCCGTGAAGAGGGCCAGCAGACTGCCCACGGGCAGTTGGACCTCGAGGGACTCGAAAGGCAGTCCCCCGAGTCCCAGCGGCGGGCCGGCCGGCAGATCCGGGAAGCTGACATGCCCGCCGGGCTCCACGATCGCGGGCGGCAGATGGCCTGCGCGGGCCATTGTGCAGGACCGCGACACGGGGTCGTAGACCGCGTAGAGGCAGGTGGCCCCGGCTGCGACATCGTCGTCGGCGGCCGCTTCGAGGGGGTCCGCACCGGCCTCCGCCGACTGCCCCACGAGATCGTCGAGCCGCTTGAGGAGTTCGTCGGGCGGGATGTCCATCGGCGCGAGCGCACGCACCGTCGTACGCAGCCGTCCCATGGTGGCCGCCGCGTGGAGCCCGTGGCCCACCACGTCCCCGACCACGAGCCCGACGCGCGTTCCGGACAGCGGGATGACGTCGAACCAGTCGCCGCCGACGCCGCTCAGATCGTCCGTGGGCAGATAGCGATGAGCCACCTCGACCGCCGAGTTCGGCGGCAGGTACTGGGGAAGGAGCTGCCGCTGAAGAGCGAGCGCCGCAGCGCGTTCGCGCGTGTAGCGGCGGGCGTTGTCGATGGACACCGCGGCCCGGGCGGCCAGCTCGTCCGCGACCGCGACGGCACCGCTGTCGAAGATCCCCGACCCGCTGCGGCGTACGAAGGTGACAAGGCCGAGGGAGCTGCCCCCGGCGCGCAGCGGCACGACCAGTGTGTCGTCCTCGAGCACGAGCCCGCCCGAGGCGAGGCTGCGGTGCTGGGGCGAGCCGTTCTCGTACTCCACCGGACGCGGCGGACGGCCCGGTGCCCGCGCGGAGTTCGCGGGGTCCGCGGAACCCTCGGATGCGGCCGAGCGGGAGGAGGCGCGGACCAGCTCGGTGACCGCCGGGCCCGCGACGCCCGGCACCTCGCCCTCCAGCACGGCCGGAGCGAGGTCCACCTCGACCAGGTCGGCGAACTCGGGCACCGCCACGGCGGCCAGCTCGTCCGTGGTGGCGATCACGTCCAGCGTGGTGCCGACGCGGCGGCCGGCCTCGACCAGCAGATTGAGCTGGCGCTGCGTCTCGTAGCGGTCGGAGATGTCGAACGCGTCCTCGCACACCCCGAACACATGACCGTCCGGGCCCTGCAACCGGTAGTACGAACAGGACCACAGGTGTTCCTTGCCGGGGTCGCTGGGCTGCTGTCCGCGGAAGTGCAGATCGATGATCGGCTCCCCGGTCTCCAGCACCTGGCGCATGACCGCGTGCAGCGTTTCCGGGTAGCCCGGTGTCACGAACCTGCCTCTGGGGTACAGCTCGTCGGCCAGCCTGCCACGGAGTTGCGCGAGTGGCAGCCCGAGCTCCACCTCGGAGGCGGCGTTGCACCAGACGAGACGGAAGTCGGTGTCGTATATGGCGAAACCCAGAGGTGACTGGACAGCCAGCCCGTCCAGCATGGCCAGCCGGGACTCCCAGTCCCTCAGCCGTTCGCGTTCGGCCGCCATGAGGACCCGCTGTGCCGGCCCGGTTCCGGACAGCTGACAGGCCACGGTGACGAGTGGCAGACGGTGACCGTCGCGGTGGACGGCGATGTGCACGTCACGCTCGGGCGGCCAGGGCAGGAGCGGCTCGCCGGCGGGCCGGTCGGCCGGTGGAGGTCCGGGCGCGGGTGCGGGTCCGGGCGCGGGTGCGGGTCCGGGCGCGGGTGCGGGTCCGGGCGTGGGTGCGGGTGCGGGTGCGGGTGCGGGTCCGGGCGCGGGTCCGGGTCCGGGCGCGGGTCCGGGTGCGGATTCGGCTGGGGATCCAGCTGGGGATTCGGCCGTGGATCCGGCCGTGGATCCGGCCGTGGACAGCAGAAATGTGCCGAGAGGCCGTCCGATGATCTCGGTCGGCCGGTAGCCGAGGAGCTCCTGCGCCGCGGGACTCCAGCCGACCACGATGTCCTGGCCGTCGACCACGAAGGTGGCAGCCTTCGTCACGTCCAGCGGGCCACGGAAGTCGGCGTCCCCGGTCGCCTTCCTTGCGTAGCTCATGACGCCCTCACCGGCCTGCTTCATCAGGTCCAGACTCCGCCTGATGCTGACCCTGCGCAAGCGATCGGATCTTTCGTGCGCCCGGGCCCACGGCGCCGCCGGCGACGGCGCGTCGCGGTGCGACCTGCCGCATGATGGGACCGTGATCCATGTCCTTGTCGTCGACGACAGCGAGATCGTGCGCCGCGGGCTGAGCGACATCATCGAGTCGAGTGACGACATGCATGTCGTGGCCGAGGCATGGGACGGCCGAAGCGCCGTGGATGCCGCCCGCCAGTTCAGCCCGGACGTCACCCTGCTCGACATCCGGATGCCGGGCATGGACGGGCTGGCCGCGACGCGCGAGATGAGGGAGCTGCCGCGGCCGCCCCGGGTGCTGATCCTGACGACGTTCAGTGCGGACGAGTACGTCGACGAGGCCGTACGGGCCGGCGCCAGCGGCTTCCTCCTCAAGGACACGCCTCCGGAGGAACTGCTGCGCGCCGTACGTCAGGTGGCCGAGGGCAAGGCGGCCCTGGATCCGGCGGTGACCGGGCGGGTCCTGGACACGCTGGCCGGGCAGGCGTCGCAGCTCACGGCGGCGGAGAAGCAGGCACTGGAGGCGCTGTCGGAGCGTGATCTCGAGGTGCTGAGGCTGATCGCCAGGGGCCTGTCCAACGCCGATATCGGCGCCGCGCTCCACATCAGCGAGGGGACGGTCAAGGGCCAGGTCAGCCGGCTGCTGGCGAAGATCGGCGCCGACAACCGGGTGCAGGCCGCCCGGCTGGCGTACCGGGCGCGCCTGGAGCGCTGACCCACGCTCAGGGCGTCCGGGGGTGACGTTCGCCCTCCGCGGTCGGGGCTGGAAGTCGATCCGTACGCCGGTGCTCGAAGTCCGGCCTCGGCGTGGTGCTCGGAGTCGGTCCTGCGGGCCGGTGCCGGGAGCGGGTCCGTACGGCGGCGCTGGGACTCGGCCGTCAGGCCGGTGATCACGGTGCGGCGGGCCTGTGCGGGATGAAGGCGTCGAGCCGGTAGCCGCTGCCGTACGGCCCCGCCGTGATCCTGCCGTCGAGCAGCGCGACGCGCTCGGCCAGGCCGATCAGGCCGTTTCCGCCGCTCGGTGGCAGCGGTGGCGCGTCCACGTCCCGGGCGCCGGTGGCCGGGTTGCCGTTGGTGACCTGCACCTCGACGCCGTCGAGCCGGCACTCGACCACGACGCCGACCGACGCCCCGGGCGCGTGCTTGGCGGCGTTGGTGAGCCCTTCCTGGACGATGCGGTGGATGGCGCGCTGGACGGGGGCCGTCAGCGTCTCCGGGTGCCCGTCGATCCGCAGCGTCGCCGGACGGCCGAAACGGGCGGAGCGTTCGACGAGCTTGTCGAGCTGCGAGGCGTCGGGCTGCGGTGCCCTTGCGGCCGGCCGGTCCTGGCGGCCCCGGCGGCCGGGGGTGAGGACGCCGAGGACCTCGCGCAGTTCGTCCAGAGCCTGGTGGCCCTCGTCCCTGATCAGCTCGGCGGCCCGTGCGACGGCCGGGGCACCGCGCGCCTCGGGGCCGACCTTCAGCGCGCCGGCGGTGAGCACGATGTTGCCCACGCGGTGGGCGACCACGTCGTGGAGCTCGCGGGCGATACGGGCGCGCTCGCCCACCTGGGCCCGCTCGACCAGCAGATGCCGCTCCCGCTCCAGGGCGTCGATCGTGGCCTGCGCCTCGAGGGCGAGATCGCGGCGGATGGCGACGGCGTAGCCGACGACGAGCGGTCCGAGGATGAACGCGAGCGTGAAGGCCGCGGCCCGCAGATCCCAGTCCGGCGGACCGGCCCACAGCACGAGCACCCCCGCCGCGCAGCCCGCGACGCCGAACCAGACGAGGGTGCGGATGCGCCGGTACGCCTCGCCGACGGTGTACATGGCCACGGCCAGGGCCACCGGGGTGAAGGTGATCACGTAGCCCACCATGATGA
This sequence comes from Streptomyces sp. NPDC001970, assembly GCF_053594115.1. Taxonomy (NCBI): domain Bacteria; kingdom Bacillati; phylum Actinomycetota; class Actinomycetes; order Kitasatosporales; family Streptomycetaceae; genus Streptomyces; species Streptomyces sp. NPDC001970. Next base: position 46,327 of record NZ_JBSFDW010000023.1, read on the forward strand.
CCGCGGCCACCACGCCGGGGCTCCGGCGGCGCCACCACAGCACGGAGCCGACCAGGCCCGAGGTGACGGCGGCGACGGCGATCGGCTGCCCGGTGAGCAGCCCGTTGGACGGCTTGACCCAGGTGTCGGCGACGCCGATGACCACGACGACCGCGGTGAGCAGGGCGTCCTGCTGCCGTACCGACCAGCCTCGCCACCCGCTCACTGCGCCCTCACCACCTCACGCACGTCGTACATGACGCCGTACGCCGCATCGAACGTGACGTCGAACGTGACGTCGAAGTCGAACGTGACGTCGTACATGTCGTGCGCCTTTCGGCCACTGTATGACTTTCGTCGTACCGAATCGCGACGATCGGCACGCCACAGCGGTGTGCCGGTCCCCAAGACTGAACCCCTGCTCATGTGCTCTACCTCGTGGGTATCGCCGCGTTCGCCGCCAGTGGTGTGCTCGCCGCGCACCGCTCCCGGATGGACCCCTTCGGCGGGCTCGTCCTCGCGTTCGCCGCCTCCGTGTCGGGCGGCACCCTGCGGGACCTGATCCTGGACCGTCACCCGCTGTACTGGACGCACGACTGGGTGCTGCCGGCGGTCTTCGGTGTCGTCGCCGTCGCGACCACGGCGTATCTGCACAGGTGGGAGCTGCCCCAGCGGGCGCTGATGATCGTCGACGCGCTCGGGCTCGCGGTCGTGACCGTCATCGGGGCGCGCGCCGCCGTCGATGCGCGGGTCACTCCCCTCGCGGTCATCATCCTGGCGGTGCTCACCGGCGTGACGGGCGAGGTGGCGCGGGACGTGCTGTGCGGGCAGTTCCCCCCGCTGCTGCTGCGGGAGGAGGTGTACGCGACCGCCGCGCTCGCCGGCGCCGTGTGCTACGTGCTGCTGGACCGGGCGGGCGTCGGCACCGGTGTGGCCACACCGGTGCCGGCGGGCCTGGTGTTCGTCCTGCGGATGACCGCGATCTTCCGGCGGATGAATCTGCCGACGTCGAGCCCGCGGCCGTCACACGACGAAAGTTGCGTCGCGATGTGACGTACGACAGCCCGGAAACCGGCAGAAGGCAACGCTCCGGGCCCCTCCCGCGCCGCCACGCTGGAAGGAGTCCAGAAAATCGGCGGGACAACCGGTCCGACGGACGGACCTCCCCGACTGTGACTGCTTGGAGCGCACTCATGACCGGAAACGGCGCTGTCGCCATCCTGCCCCGTCACCCCCGCGCAGCGGCTCAGGCCCGCCGCGTCCTCGAGGAGGTCGCCCCCGCGGACTGCGAGATCACCGAGACCGCGGCGTTGCTGCTGTCCGAGGTGGTGTCGAACGCCGTACGCCATGCCGACGGCGTCGTCATCGAGGTCGCCGTCGCCCGTGACGAGGCCGCCGGCGGCATCACCGGAGCGGTCTTCGACACCGAGCCGGGCATGGGTGGCGGAGCCCGCTCGGGCGACGAACCGGCGGACGCCATGGAGACCGGTCGCGGGCTGGACCTCCTGGAGGCGCTGGCCTGGTCCTGGGGTGTGACGACGGTCGGTGACCGCGGCAAATGGGTGTGGTTCCAGCTCGCGGCGGCGTGAGCGGCGACGGCGTGGGCGGCGGCGACGTACGACCGCACCCGTTCTCTCCGCGATGAACGAGCGCAGCGTCGCCGCGAGCCGCTCGGGCTGGTCCTCCGCGACCAGCGTGCGGCTGTCCTCGATCTCCACGAGCCGCCGCTGCGGCAGGAGTTCGGCGAGTCTGCGGCCGTGGTCGCGGGGCATCATCCGGTCCTCGGTCGCCCACACCACCAGCGCCGGTCTGTCGAACTTCCGCAGGCCTTCGGCGGCTTCGAGCAGCTCCGTCTTCCGCACGGCGAGGCCGTAGCGCCGGAAGTCGTTCCGGATCGCCTTGTCGTGGAGGAGCGGATGGAGCCAGGCCGTCGACGATCTCGTCCGGGACGGGGTACTTGGTGAGCGCCCCGATTCCGACCGGGAGTCCTCGCAGGGGCTTGAGTGCCAGGGTGCGGGCCGGCACCGTGATGGCGCCGGGGACACGGCAGGCCAGGGGGATCATCTTGGCGGGCACGCCGGGGGGTAGTTGTCGAAGGCCTCGCAGGAGACGAGGACGAGCCGGGCGAGGCGCTCGGGGTGGCGGGCGGCGACGCTCTGGGCGCGGCCGCAGTCGTTCTCGACGAGGGTGACGTCGTCCAGGCCGAGCCGGTCGAGCAGCTCCGCGACGAGCTCGTTGACCACGTCCGGGCCGAGCGGGACATCCTGGCGCATGGGGGTGCGATGGGCGCCGTACGGGAGGGTCGGGGCGATGCAGCGGCGGTCCCGCGCCAGGTCGGCGCTGACCTTGCGCCGGACGCCGGCGTCGTGGACGAGTCCGTGGAGAAGGACGACGACGGGGCCGGGGGCCGCCGGTGTCCTCGTATGCGATGGTTCCTGCGGAGAGTCCGATCTCGGGCATGGAGCCCCCTCGTTTCCTCACGACGCCATACGAGGAGGGGGACCGGGCGGTCGGCGTTGCGAGCCGTGCCGGGCCGGGTCCGGGTCCGGGGCCGGGGCCGGGTCCGGACCCGGGCCGTCAGCGGATGCCGGTACCGCGCTTCGGACGAGGCTCCACCGGCCCGTCCGCGGCCTCCGCCCACAGTGAGCGGACATGGCCGAGATGGCGGGTCATGCACGCCTCGGCGGCCTGCGCGTCCCCGGCGAGCATCAGATCGAGCAGCTCGTGGTGCTCCACCGCGGAGGCGATCAGCAGACCGAGCTCGTCGAGCCGGGTGAGGCCGTAGAGCCGGGAGCGCTTGCGCAGGTCTCCGACGGTCTCGACCAGGCGGTCGTTGCCGGCCAGGGCGAGCAGGCCGAGGTGGAAGCGGCGGTCCGCGTCGAGGTAGCCGATCAGGTCGTGGCCGCTGGCGTACATCACGATCTCCTCGGCGACGGGGCGCAGCTTCTCCAACTGCTCCCTCGTCGCCAGCCGGGTGACGGCGCCGATGGTCGGCACCTCGATCAGCGCGCGGAGTTCGGTGTACTGGTCGAGGTCACGCTCACTGACCTCGGTGACCCGGAAGCCCTTGTTGCGGACGGGTTCCACCAGGCCTTCACGGGCGAGGTCGAGCATCGCCTCGCGAACCGGTGTGGCGGAGATCCCGAAGTCGGCCGCCAGGCCGGGCGCGGAGTAGACCTGGCCCGGGCGGAGTTCGCCCGCCACCAGCGCGGCACGCAGGGCGTGGGCGACCTGGTCGCGAAGCCGCTCCTGAGCGGTGATCAGGCTGATCTGCTTCAGGTCCCCCATGGCGCTTCCTCCGAGAATCCAGTGGAGGGCAAGCGTACAATGTCACGTTGCGCTGCCCGGTCGGCTCGTGGCCGCCCGATGGACAGCGGCGGCCACGGCAAGATCCTCCCAGGCCATGCCCACGCTCTTGAAGAGCTGTGGACAACCTGCGGCCGCGGTGGCCCGTCCCGTGACCAGCTCGGCGAGCGTGCCCCTGATGTGGTCGGGACCGATGACTCCTTCCGTCTCGGGAACGATGAGATCACCGGCCTCGCGGCCGGCGGCCGTCCGCGCCTCGACGTACACCGCCGAGCGGCGCACGAGCGCGGTGTCGGTCTCGCGGGCGTCCGGCTCGTGCGAGCCGACCGCGATCACGGTGGCGTGGTCCGGGACCAGCCGGCCGTCGAACAGCGGCCGGCGCGCGGTGGTGCAGCACAGGACGAGATCGGCGTCCGCCACATCGTCGGGAGTGCCGGTACGGGCGTCGAGCCCTCGTGTCCGGGCGTGTGCGGCCAGCTCCTCGGCGGGCTCCCGGCGTGGCGCGACCACCGTCACCCGCGTCAACGGCAGGACCGCGAGGGCCGCTTCCAGGTGCCCGTGGGCCTGTGCTCCGGCGCCGAAGAGCACGGCGTGCCCGGCGCCGGGCGCGGCGAGGTGCCGCAGGGCGACGGCGGAGACGGCCGGTGTGCGCAGGGCGGTGAGCGCCGCCCCGTCGAACAGGGCGAGCGGCACCAGGGCCTCCCCGTCGAGGAGCAGATGGCTCCCGGTGATCCGGGGCAGTCCGCGCGCGGGGTTCGCCGGGGCGACGCCCGCGATCTTCACCCCTGCGTACGTCCCGGCCGCGGCGGGCATCAGCAGCAACTGGCCCGCCGTCACCGGGACATGGGTGCGGGGTGGGCAGCTCTCGGGGTCGAGGCCGTCCCTGAGCACCGCCTCCACGGCGTCGGCCGCGGCGGCGGGTGCCAGCAGCGCCGCGATGTCGTCGGCGCCGAACAGGAGCAGGTCCTTCGCGTGCGCGGTCACAGGAGGAAGCCTCCCGGGAACGGGTCGGACGGATCGAGGAAGTACTGTGCGGTGCCGGTGATCCAGGCGCGGCCCGTGACGGTGGGGACGACGGCGGGCAGTCCGCCGACGGTGGTCTCCCCGACGAGGCGGCCGGTGAACTCCGTGCCGATGAATGACTCGTTGACGAAGTCACGGCCGAGGGGCAGTTCACCGCGGGCGTGGAGCTGTGCCATCCGGGCGCTGGTGCCGGTGCCGCACGGGGAGCGGTCGAACCAGCCGGGGTGGATGGCCATGGCGTGCCGGGACCGTACGGAGTCCGAGCCCGGGGCTGCGAGATAGACGTGCTTGACGCCGCCGATACCGGGGTCCTCCGGGTGGACGGGCCGGTCGGTGGCGTTGATGGTGTCCATGACAGCGAGTCCGGCGGCGAGCAGGTCGTCCTTGCGGGCACGGTCGAAGGGCAGGCCGAGGGCGTCCAGGGAGACGAACGCGTAGAAGTTGCCGCCGTATGCCATGTCATAGGTGACCGTGCCATGTCCGGGTACATCGACCTTGCGGTCGAGCCCGAGACAGAACGACGGCACGTTGGTGAGGGTGACGGAGATGGCCTCGCCGTCCGAGACCTGTACGTCCACGCCGACGAGCCCGGCCGGGGTGTCGAGGCGGACCGTGGTGACGGGTTCAATGACGGGCACCATGCCGGTCTCGACAAGGACGGTGGCGACGCCGATGGTGCCGTGGCCGCACATGGGCAGCAGTCCGGACACCTCGATGTACAGCACTCCGTAGTCGGCGTCCGGCCGGGTGGGCGGCTGCAGGATCGCGCCGCTCATGGCGGAGTGTCCGCGCGGCTCGTACATCAGCAGCGTGCGGATGTGGTCGAGGTGCTCCATGAAGTACAGCCGGCGTTCGGCCATGGTGGCGCCGGGGACGACCCCGACACCGCCGGTGACGACGCGGGTGGGCATGCCTTCGGTGTGCGAGTCGACGGCATGGTAGACGTGACGCGTGCGCATGGGTCCCCTTCTCGCTGCTGGTTCCCGGCGGCTGCCGGTGGCTACTGGTGGCTACTGGTGGCCTTCGGCGAGCGCCTTCTCGGTGGCGGCGCGAACGGCCGTCTCCTGCTCACCCGTGAGCGGTGCGCGCGGCGGACGCGTCGGACCGCCGGGACGGCCCGCCAGATCCATGGAGAGCTTGATGGCCTGGACGAATTCGGCCTTGGAGTCCCAGCGCAGCAGCGGGTGCAGGGACTTGTAGAGCGGCAGCGCGGTTTCCAGGTCCCCGGCGACGGCGGCGTGGTAGAGCGCGGCGCAGGAGGCGGGCAGCGCGTTGGGATATCCGGCGATCCAGCCGACCGCGCCGGCCAGGGCGAGTTCGAGCAGGACGTCGTCCGCGCCGACCAGCAGGTCGAGCCCCGGTGCGAATTCGGCGATCTCGTACGCCCGGCGCACATCACCGCTGAACTCCTTGACGGCGACGATGCTCTGCTCGCCGTGCAGCCGGGCGAGCAGGGCGGGGGTGAGATCGGTCCTGGTGTCGTGCGGGTTGTTGTACGCGACGACGGGAAGGCCGCAGCGCGCGACGGCGGCGTAGTGGGCGGAGACCGCGTCCTCACCGGCACGGTAGGCGTTGGGCGGCAGGAGGAGGACGGATCCGGCGCCGGCCTCGGCGGCCTGGTCGGCCCAACGGCGGGCCTCGGCGCTCCCGTACGCCGACACACCCGGCATCACGCGGTTCCCGTCGCCCGCCGCCTCGACGGCGGTACGGACGACGCGGGCGCGTTCGTCATCGGTGAGCGTCTGGTACTCGCCGAGGGAGCCGTTCGGGACGACGCCGTCGCAGCCGTGCTCGATCAGCCGGGCGACATGGGCGGCGAAGGCGTCGTAGTCGATGGAGAGGTCGTCACGGAGGGGCAGGGCGGTGGCGACCATGATGCCGCGCCAGGGGCGCGTGCGGGATGCGGGTGCCATGGCGACTCCTAGTGTGAGGTGTGACATTTTACTAATCGTCGTGACGTCGCCACAAGGGCAAGCGCCGTCACGGTGCCCATGTCTGACGAACCGTCGGCGTCCAGGCGAGTCTCCCGCACGAGTCTCGTCCCTGGGGCTCAGGCCCGGTCCGCTTCGTGCGGCGGTACGGGCTCGCCGGGGGGCGCTTCCGGGCCGGGCAGACCGGCAAGCTGGTTCAGCGGCACCGGGCAGGACAGCGGCCGTCGGTCCGGGGCGGGCTCCTCGCCGGCCAGACAGGCCGCCGCCGGCCCGCACATGCGTCCCTGGCACCAGCCCATTCCGGCGCGGGTCAGCAGTTTCACGGTGCGGGCGTCGTGCGCGCCGAGTTGACCGGCCGCCTCCCTGATCAGCCCTGCCGGGACCTCCTCGCAGCGGCACACCTGGGTGGTGTCGTCGAGCCACGCGGTCCAGCCGGGCCCCGGGCGGTGCACGGCCGTCATCACCTCGGCGAAGGCGCGCAGCCGGTCCCGACGGGCCCGCAGCACCGCCGCGCGCCGCGGGAGCGGGGTGCCGTGCAGGGCGCGAGCGACGGAGAGAGCGGCCAGTTCGCCCTCGGCCAGGGCGAGTTCGGCCCCGCCGATCCCGCCGGTCTCCCCCGCCGACCAGACACCGGGGACGGAGGTTTGCTGCTCGTCGTCGAGATCCAGGACGGCGGTGCCGTCGGCCGAGCGGCGCGTGGCGCAGCCGAGTCCGGTGGCGAGCTCCAGTTGCGGGACCAGGCCGTGTCCGACGGCGAGCGCGTCGCACGGGATGCGGCGCGCGCTGCCGGACACGGGACGCCAGTCGCGGTCGAGCCGCGTCACGGTCACGGCCTCGACCCGGTCCGAGCCGTGCGCCTCGGTGACTGCGTGCCGGGTGAGCAGTCGTACGCCGTGCCGGAGCAGCGCGCCGCCGTGCGCGGCCCCTTCGGCGAGCTTGGCCGGATTGCGGACCAGGGCGGGCAGATGACGGGCGTACGCGGGGTACGCGGCGGCCTCCACGAGCGCGGGCACCGTGGCCCCGGCGGCGGCGAGGGACCCGGCGACGGCGAGCAGCAGCGGTCCGCTGCCCGCCACGACGACCCGCTTGCCGGGCAGGACGAGGCCGGACTTGAGCATGGTCTGTGCCCCGCCGGCTCCGACGACGCCGGGCAGGGTCCAGCCGGGAAAGGGCAGTTGACGTTCGTATGCGCCGGTGGCGATCAGCACCGTCCGGGCCCTGACGGTGACGGCGCGCTCGTCGCCGCCGTGGCCCGCGACGGCGTGTAGCCGCCGGCATGGTGTCCCGCCCCGCTCCCCCCTTTGCGGGGCCTGTTCGGGGAGGACGGTCCACACATGGTGAGCGGGCAGATGGCGGATGCGGCCCGAGGACGTGTGGGCGCGGAGTCCGCGTTCGAGGCGCGCGAACGCCTTCCACTGGTGGTGCAGGACTTCGGGCCGCGCGGCGCGGAGGCCGGGTGCGGGATGGCGGTAGAACTGTCCGCCGGGCCGCTCCCCCGCGTCCATGAGCGTCACCCGCAGCCCCAGTGCGGCCGCGGTGACGGCGGCGGCGAGCCCGGCGGGTCCCGCTCCGACGACGGCCAGCTCGCAGGGCTCAGCAGGCCCGGAGGGCTCCGAGGGCTGAGGGGGCTGACGGGGCTCAGACGGCGAGGTCGTCATGGCCGGTGCCCTTCTGAGTGGTGACCGCATCGCCCGGGCGGGCCGGGACCAGGCAGACACGCTGGTTGGGACGGCCGTTGACCGTGGCGAGGCAGTCGTAACAAGTGCCGATGCCGCAGAACGCCCCTCGGGGCGCGCCGCCGTCGCGGGTCGTGCGCCATGCGAGGATGCCCGCCGACCAGAGCGCGGCGGCGATGCTCTGCCCGGGCAGCGCGGTGACGGGGCGCCCGTCGAAGGTGATCTCGTACGGGGGTCCGGGCTCGGCCCGCACCAGGGAGACCGGTGTCCTGGTCACTGCGCCGCTCCTGCCTGGTCGAAACGGTCGGGCCGGAACGGCCGCAGGTCCAGGGCGGGCTGATCACCGCTCAGGACGGCGGCGATCAGCAGCCCGGTTGCCGGGGCGAGCCCGATGCCCGCGCCCTCGTGGCCGCACGCGTGGAACAGTCCGGGCACGCGCGGGTCCGGGCCGATGGCGGGCAGGTGGTCGGGGAGGTACGGGCGGAAGCCGTGGTAGGCGCGGATGACGCGTACGTCGGCGAGTACGGGAAAGAGTGCGGCGGCCTGGCCGGCGAGCCGGCGCAGGGCTTCGGCGGACACGCTCCGGTCGAAGCCGACACGCTCGCGGGTCGCGCCGATCAGGACCGGTCCGGCGGGCGTGCCTTCGACGACCGCGGAGGACTGGAGGGCGGCGGAGCCGCTGGCGACGTCGGAGATGTAGTCGGCGGCGTAGACCTTGTGGCGGACGACACGCGGCAGGGGTTCGGTCACGAGGACGAAGCCGCGGCGCGGAAGGACCGGCAGGTGGGTGCCGGCGAGCCGGGCGAGGTCGCCGCCCCAGGTGCCGGTGGCGTTGACGACGGCCGGGGCACGCAGTTCGCCGCGTGGTGTGCGGATGCCGTGGAGGGTGCCGTCCGGCCGGGTGAGGACGTCGGTGACCTGCTCACCGAGGCGGATTCCGGCGCCCGACTCCTGTGCCGCGCACAGGAGTCGGGCGGCTGCCCGGGCCGGCTGGACCTGGGCGTCCTGCGGGTAGTGGTAACCGCCCGCGAGTCCGTGCGCGAGGTGGGGTTCCAGGTCGTGGAGCCGGTCGGCGGTGATCGCCTCCGTCTCGACGCCGGCCTTCCGCTGCCCTTCGGCGAAGTCGCGCAGTGCGGTGAGGGCGGTCTCGTCGGGCGCCACGACGAGACCGCCCTTGGGCTCGTACTCCGTCTCCGGTGGGAGCACATCGGCGAGTTCGCGCCAGAGCCGGGTGGACAGCAGCGCGAGGTCGAGCTCGGGTCCCGCCTCCTTGTCGGAGACGAGGAGATTGCCTTCCCCGGCGCCGGTGGTGCCGCCCGCAACCGAACCACGGTCGACGACCGCGACGGCGAGTCCGGCGCGGCTCGCGTAGTAGGCGCAGGCCGCTCCGACCACGCCGGCGCCGATGATGACGGCGTCCAGGGGACCACGAGGGTTTCTGGTGGGCACAGCAGTAATATGTCACATTGCTATGTGCCGGGGAAGGGAATCACGTGGAACGGCACGGGCCCGCGCGGCTCAGCTGCGCAACGGCCCTTCACAGCGGTAAGCCGACGTGCCTGCTCGGCCGTTGGCCCAGATCTCGACCGGCCCGAAGGAGCAGTTCATGTCGGCGAGATTGGTGGAGGCCGCTCCGGCCGGTCGAGGATGAAGTAGTCGACCGTGTCGGACATGGCCTTGAAGACGAGGTCCGGATCGCCGGAGTCGGCAAGGCCGGCGGTGATCCTGCCCGTGCAGGTGAAGCGCCGCCTGCCGGGATCGCCGTTCTCCGTGCAGGCCGGGTCCGCGTACGTGGCGGAGGCGAAGGAGGCGCGCACGGCGTCCACCGAGGCGTCCCTGAGCCGTTCGTCGGGCGTGTACGTGGTGTGGGGCACGAACAGCTCGTCGACCTTCGCGATCTGCGCGTCGAGGAAGGTGTCATAGGAGCGCTGCAGCTCCGCATCGCCCCGAGCCGGTTGCGCCACGCGTCGAAGCCCGCCGGGTCGTCGGCCCGCAGATGGCCGTACATCTCCCTCAGCAACGAGGGCCGTTCGGTCCACAGGAACTCGAAGAACGTGCCCGCGTAGTCGTAGAAGCGGAAGCCGTCGCCGTCGTAGGTGGCGTGCAGCAGCTGGTTCACGGTCATCCGCGGGCCGCCGGCGGCGGTGTCGTCGATGATGCCCTGGACCAGCGACTTGCGGACCGCGACGCCGTCGTCGCGGGTGGCGCCGTCGAAGAACTCCGCCGTTCCCTCGTCCATCGCGGTGGTGCGGTCGCCGGTGTACCAGGGGCCTTCGCCGAAGTATCCGGGCACCGCCCAGCGGCCGTTGAGGTAGTGGACGTACTCGTGCCGGAAGAGTTCTTCGAGGGTGAGCGAGGGGTCCTGCGGGACGCGGCGCTGATAGGTGTAGAAGGTGGCGCCGCGCTCGATGTAGATGCCTCCGTTGTCGGTGCCCATGCCGGTGAGGATGGGGTGGTAGACCTCGTAGTCGGCGCGCGAGCCGTACAGGACGATGTTCAGCGAGGTGTTGGTGTCGCCGGAGAGCGGCTCCTCGGCGCCGAGGACGCGGTGGAACTGTGCCCTGACCTGCTTGCTCGCGTAGCCGGCACGTCGAAGGCCCACTGCCGCGGCTGGACCCGGTCGTCACGACCGATGGCGTCCGGCTGATGTCGAGGAGGGGCACTGCCGCGTACGCCGGACGCCGCCGAGGCGTGGATGGGCGCACTGCTGGACGGGTGACCGCGCAATGTCACGGCGGTGTGCGGCGGCGTGCGGCGGCGCGGCGGCGCGTGCAAGGCCCTACGGCAGTACGGCGATCCCGTCCAGCTCGACCAGTGCCTGCTCGTCCCAGAGGCGCACGGCCCCGATGACCGCCATCGCGGGATAGTCCCGGCCGGCGAGCCGGCGCCAGACGCGGCCGAGTTCGGCGGCGTGGGTGCGGTAGTCCGCGACATCGGTGGCGTAGACGGTGACACGGGCCAGGTCGTGCGGGGTGCCGCCGGCCGCGGCGAGGGCGGCGAGGAGGTTGGCGAGGGCCGTCTCGAACTGCTCCACGAGACCGGTTCCGACCACCTTGCCGTCCGCGTCGAGTGCGGTCTGCCCGGCCAGGAAGACCATCCGGGAGCCGGCGGCGGCGACGGCGTGCGAGAAGCCGCTTGCCGGGGACAGCCCGGGCGGGTTGATGCGTTCGAGGCTCATCGGGCGTCCTCCTCGGCGCAGGTCCCGGCGTACAGCTCCTTGGCGATGATGCTGCGCTGCACCTCGCTCGCGCCTTCGTAGATCCGTGGGGCGCGCACTTCGCGATAGAGGTGCTCCAGCAGATGGCCGCGCTGGAGGGCGCGTGCACCGTGCAGTTGCACCGCCGCGTCCACGACGTACTGGGCGGTCTCGGTCGCGAAGAGCTTCGCCATGGCGGAGCGCTGCGGTACGTCCGCCGCGCCGGAGTCGTACGCGCAGGCCGCCGCATACACCAGCAGCCTCGCGGCCTCCGTCCGCGTGGCCATCTCGGCGGCCCGGTGGGAGACGGCCTGGAGGTCCTTCAGCGGTCCGCCGAAGGCGAACCGGCCAGAGGTGTGCGCGAGCGTCGCGTCGAGTGCGGCCTGCGCCATGCCGACCGCGAAGGCGCCGACGCTTGGCCGGAAGAGGTTGAGGGTGTTCATGGCCACGCGGAAGCCGCGCCCCGGCTCGCCGAGCACGTCCTCTCGGGTGACGGGCACGCCGTCGAACGCCAGGGCGCCGATGGGGTGCGGGGAGAGCATCTCCAGCGCGCTGCCGGTGAGGCCGGGCCGGTCGGCGGGGACGAGGAACGCGGTGATGCCGCGCGCGCCGTGCGCCTCACCCGTTCGGGCGAACACGGTGAAGAAATCCGCCTCGGGGGCGTTGGAGATCCAGCGCTTCTCGCCGGTCAGCCGCCAGCCTTCGGCGCCGCTGCCCACGGCTTCGAGGGCGAGCGCCGCGGCGTCCGACCCGGCGTCCGGCTCGCTGAGCGCGAAGGCGGCGACGGCCCGGCCCGCGACGACGTCCGGGAGCCAGCGCTCGCGCTGCGCGCCGGTACCGGCCTGGACGAGCGGGTAGGTGCCGAGGCCCTGCAGCGCCAGCGCGGTCTCGGCCTCCGTGCAGGCGTAGGCGAGTGACTCGCGCAGCAGGCACAGGTCGAGGGCGCTCGTGTCGCCGAACAGGCGCTTGAGCAGGCCCAGTTCGCCGAGGGCGGCGACGAGGGGCCGGTTGACGCGGCCCGGCTCGCCCTTCTCGGCGAGGGGGCGCAGCCGCTCGGCCGCGAGCGTACGGAGCTCCGCGCACCAGGCGGCCTGTGCCGGGTCGAGCGAGAATGCGGACATCCGTGCCCCCACTTCTTGCGGCAGGGGGTCCGGGGGTGGACCCGGGAAAAGCACCGTATCGCGAACTGTTGACTGTCGTCACCATCACGATACGCTCGATGCGCGACCCCACCACGACAAGGGGGCGAACATGGAGCTGACACCCTCGGCCCACCGCGACACCTTCCCGCGCGAGCATCTCCCGCCCGCGGAGCAATGGCCCCGGCTGCTGCTCGACCTGCCCGAGCTGCGCTATCCGGCGCGGCTCAACTGCGGGGCGGAACTGCTGGACGCGACGATCGAGCGGTACGGGGCGGGCCGGACCGTCTTCCGTGACGGGAGCGGCACCGTCTGGACGTACGGCGAGCTGCGCGAGCATGTGAACAGGATCGCGCACGTCCTGACCGACGAGCTGGGTGTGGTGCCTGGCAACCGGGTGCTGCTGCGCGGACCCACCACCCCCTGGCTCGCGGCCTGCTGGCTCGCGGTGGTGAAGGCGGGTGCGGTGGCTGTCACCGTGCTGGCCCAGCAGCGGTCGCAGGAGCTCGCCACGATGTGCGAGATCGCCCGGGTGGGCCATGCGCTGTGCGACGTCCGTGCGGTCGACGACCTGGTGAAGGCCGAGGTGCCGGGGCTGCGGATCGTGACGTACGGCGGGGACGCGCCCGACGATCTGCTGCGGCTGGCGGCCGGGAAGCCGGCGTCGTACGAGGCCGTGGCCACGGCGGCGGACGATGTCGCGCTGATCGCCTTCACGAGCGGGACGACGGGGCGGCCGAAGGGGTGCATGCATTTTCACCGGGATGTGCTGGCTGTCGCCGACACCTTCTCGGCCCGGGTGCTGCGGCCGACGCCCGACGACGTGTTCGCGGGCAGTCCGCCGCTCGGCTTCACCTTCGGGCTCGGCGGCCTGGTCGTCTTCCCGATGCGGGTGGGCGCGTCGGCGCTGCTGCTGGAGCAGGCGGGGCCGAGGCAGTTGCTGCCGGCGATCGCGGAGCACCGGGTGTCGGTGCTGTTCACCGCGCCGACCGCGTACCGCGTGATGCTCGACGACGCCGCGGGGTACGACCTGACGTCCCTGCGGCGCTGTGTGTCGGCCGGGGAGAACCTGCCGGCCGCGACATGGCACGCGTGGCAGGAGCGGACGGGGCTGCGCATCATCAACGGCATCGGCGCGACCGAGCTGCTGCACATCTTCATCTCCGCGGCCGACGGGGACATCCGGCCCGGCACGACCGGGCTGCCGGTCCCGGGCTGGGAGGCGCGGGTCGTGGACGGCACGACCGGGGTGCCGGTGCCGGACGGCGAGCCGGGGCTGCTGGCGGTGCGCGGGCCGGTGGGCTGCCGGTATCTGTCGGACCCGCGGCAGCGCGACTACGTGCGTGACGGGTGGAACGTCACCGGTGACACGTACGTACGCGAGCCGCAGGGGTGGTTCCGCTATGTGGCCCGCGCCGACGACATGATCATCTCGGCGGGCTACAACATCGCGGGGCCCGAGGTCGAGGACGCGCTGCTGGACCACCCCGACGTGGTGGAGGCCGCGGTGGTCGCCCGCCCCGACGAGCTGCGCGGCCAGATCGCGGCGGCGTACGTCGTGGTGCGCGAGGGGGTGGTGCGCGACGTCGTGACGGCGCGGGCGCTGCGCGACTTCGTCAAGTCCCGCCTGGTCCCGTACAAGTGCCCGCGCGTGATCGTCTTCCTCGACGCGCTGCCCCGTACGCCGACGGGCAAGCTGCAGCGCTTCCGGCTGAGGGGCCTAGAGTGATCACGTGGCCGAGCAGCACACTCCCCGTTCCCTGATCGTCACCCTGTACGGCGCGTACGGACGCGAGACCGCGGGTCCGCTCGCGGTGGCGGAGCTGATCCGTCTGCTGGGTGCGCTCGGCGTGGACGCTCCGTCCGTGCGCTCCTCGGTCTCCCGGCTCAAGCGGCGCGGTCTGCTCGTCGCCGAGCGCACGGCGTCCGGTGCGGCCGGTTACGCACTGTCGGCGGACGCGCGTCAGCTCCTCGACGACGGTGACGAGCGCATTTACGGCCACCCCGTGCCGAAGCCGTCCGACGGCTGGGTGATCGCGGTCTTCTCCGTCCCGGAGGCCGAACGCCACAAGCGGCACCTGCTGCGCTCCCGTCTGGCCCGCCTGGGCTTCGGCACGGCCGCGCCCGGCGTCTGGATCGCGCCCGCCCGCTTCGCCGAGGAGACCCGTCACACCCTGCGCCGTTTGCAGCTCGACCCCTACGTGGATCTCTTCCGCGGCGAACACCTCGGCTTCGCCCCGACGGCGGAGGCGGCGGGGCGCTGGTGGGACCTGGAGGCGATCGCGAAGCAGCACGAGGAGTTCCTGGACACGCACGAACCGGTGCTGCGGTCCTGGGAGTCCCGCTCCGACACCCCGCCCGAGGAGGCGTACCGGGACTATCTTCTGGCCCTCGACTCCTGGCGCCGGCTGCCCTACGCGGACCCGGGTCTGCCGAAGGAGCTCCTCCCCGACGACTGGCCGGGCGGCCGCTCGGCGGCGGTCTTCGCGGGGTTGCACAAGCGGCTGCGGGACGCGGGCGCGGAGTTCATGACGACGGCAGTGTGAGGCGCGGCTTGGGGGCGTCCGTGCGGCCCGTCGGGGGTTTGCGGCTGCCGGCGCGGTACGGGGGCGGCCAGGGGGCGGCCTCGCCGGTGTAGTTCTGGTCGGCGGCCGCGTGAAGGGTCCAGTGGGGGTCGTACAGGTGGGGGCGGGCCAGGGCGCAGAGGTCGGCGCGGCCCGCGAGGAGGAGGGAGTTGACGTCGTCCCAGGAGGAGATCGCGCCGACGGCGACGACGGGGACGCGGAGGGTGTTGCGGATCCGGTCGGCGTAGGGGGTCTGGTAGGAGCGGCCGTACTCGGGCCGTTCGTCGGGGACGACCTGGCCGGTGGAGACGTCGATGGCGTCGGCGCCGTGGGCGGCGAACGCGCGGGCGATCTCCACGGCGTCCTGTGCGGTGGTGCCGCCCGGTGCCCAGTCGGTGGCGGAGATGCGGACGGTCATGGGCCGGTCGTCGGGCCAGACGGCGCGGACCGTGTCGAACACTTCGAGCGGGAAGCGCAGCCGGGCGGCGAGTGAGCCGCCGTATCCGTCCGTGCGCCGGTTGGTGAGCGGGGAGAGGAAGCCGGAGAGCAGGTAGCCGTGGGCGCAGTGGAGTTCGAGCAGGTCGAATCCGCTGTGCGCGGCGCGCCCGGCGGCTGCGGCGAACTGCTCGCGGATCGCCGTGAGTCCGGCCCGGTCGAGCTGGTGCGGGACCTGGTTGACGCCCGGGTGGTACGGGAGCGGTGAGGCGGCGACGAGCGGCCAGTTGCCGTCCGGCAGGGGCTGGTCGATGCCTTCCCACATGAGCTGGGTGGAGCCCTTGCGGCCGGAGTGGCCGAGCTGGACGCCGATGGCCGTGCCGGGCGACCGGGTGTGGACGAAGTCGGTGATGCGGCGCCAGGCTGCGGCCTGTTCGTCGGTGTAGAGGCCGGCGCAGCCGGGGGTGATGCGGCCGTCGGCGCTGACGCAGACCATCTCGGTCATGACGAGCCCGGCGCCGCCGAGGGCCCTCGCTCCGAGGTGGACGAGATGGAAGTCGCCGGGGACGCCGTCCTCGGCGGAGTACATGTCCATGGGCGAGACGACGACACGGTTGCGCAGGGTCAGCCCGCGCAGCCTGAAGGGCGTGAACATCGGGGGCGTGCCGGGCGGGCAGCCGAAGTCCTCCTCGACGGAGTCGGTGAACGCCCGGTCGCGCAGCCGGAGATTGTCGTGTGTGACACGGCGGCTGCGCGTGAGCAGGTTGAACGCGAACTGCCGTGGCGGCTGGTCGAGATACGTCCCGAGCTCCTCGAACCAGCGCAGGCTGGCCGCCGCGGCGCGCTGCGTGGACTCCACGACGGGCCGGCGCTCGGTCTCGTACGCCGCGAGGGCCTCGGGGAGCGTGGGCTGCTCCTCGATGCAGGCGGCGAGGGCGAGGGCGTCCTCGACGGCGAGTTTGGTGCCGGAGCCGATGGAGAAGTGGGCGGTGTGCGCGGCGTCGCCGAGGAGCACGGTGTTTCCGTGCGCCCAGCGGTCGTTGACGACGGTGCGGAAGGCGATCCACGCGGAGCTGTTGCCTCGCAGCGGGCGGCCGCCGAGGGCGTCGGCGAAGACCTTGGCGCAGCGCTCGGCCGACTGCTGCTCGTCGCACTCGTCGAGCCCGGCCGCCCGCCAGACCTCCTCGCGCATCTCGACGATGACGGTGGAGGCGCCGGACGGGTTCTGCGGCCCGGAGGGACTCGTTGTGGGGTGGTGGTCGGGTGAAGGGCGGGAGAAGGGGTATCCGTGGAGCTGCATCACGCCGTGCTCGGTCTCGGCGATCTCGAAGCGGAAGGCGTCGAGGGCGAAGTCGGCGGCGAGCCAGATGTAGCGGCAGCGGTGCGTGGTGATGCGCGGCGCGAAGACGGCGGCGTGCGCGGCGCGGGTGAGGCTGTGCACACCGTCGGCGGCGACGACGAGGTCGTACGAGGCGGCGAGCTCGGCGGCGGGCGGGGCCTCGGTGCGGAACCGGAGCCGCACTCCGAGGGACGCGCACCGCTCGTGCAGGATCTCCAGCAGTCTGCGCCGGCCGAGCGCGGCGAAACCGTGCCCGCCGGAGGTGAGGGTCTGGCCGCGGTGGACGATGTCGATGTCGTCCCAGCGGACGAACTCGTCCTGGAGCGCCCGGTAGACGGCGGGGTCGGCGTGCTCGATGCCGCCGAGGGTCTCGTCGGAGAGGACGACGCCGAAGCCGAAGGTGTCGTCGGGGGCGTTGCGCTCCCACACGGTGATGTCGCGGCGGGGGTCGAGCCGCTTCAGCAGCGCGGCGGCGTACAGCCCGCCGGGGCCGCCGCCGATGACGGCGACGCGCAGGGGTGCGCCGCGGTGGGGGGCGGGGTCTGTGGCGGGTTCCTGCCCGGCCTGCCCCTTCGCGAAGCGGGAGGCATCCCCCCCGGCCCCCCACCGGGGCTCCGCCCCGGACCCCGATTCGGGGGCGCCGTCCCCGCGTCCCCTCCCCCTACGCCCTGGCGGGCCTGGGGGGACCCCCGCCTCGATCGCCGGAGGGGCTCCTGCTGAGCCTGTCCGGCGATGGTGGACGGACATCCGGGCCGACCGGGCGGTACCGGACACGTCCCTGGGGGCTGCGGGCTCGCCCGCGGAGCCGACGTGGCCGCGGGGCTCCCCCGCGTACGACGGCATCGTCAGCGCCCCTGCCAGTTCGGGGCGCGCTTCTCCGTGAAGGCCGCGTGGAACTCCGCGTAGTCCTCGCCGTTCATCAGCAGCGCCTGCGTCGCCGCATCGAGTTCCACCGCCGCGGCGAGCGGCATGTCGAGTTCCGCGGTGAGCAGGGCCTTGGTCTGGGCGTGGGCGAGGGCGGGGCCGTCGGCGAGCCGGCGGGCGAGCGCCGCGGCCGCCTTGTCCGCCTCGCCCTCCCCGGTCAGTTCGCTGATCAGCCCGATCCGCTCGGCCTCGACGGCGCGGACCGGCTCGCCGAGCATCAGCAGCCGCGTGGCGTGCCCGAGCCCGACGACGCGCGGCAGCAGATACGCGGCGCCCATGTCGCCGCCGGAGAGTCCGACCTTGGTGAAGAGGAAGGAGAAGCGGGCTGACGGGTCCGCGACCCGGAAGTCAGCGGCGAGCGCGAGCACCGCCCCGGCTCCGGCGGCGACGCCGTGGACCGCCGCGATCACGGGGAAGGGGCATTCGCGCAGGGCACGTACGACCTGCCCGGTCATCCGGTTGAAGTCGAGGAGCTGGGCGGTGTCCATGGCTAGCGTGGCGCCGATGATCTCGTCGACGTCGCCGCCGGAGCAGAAGCCGCGGCCCTCGCCGCCGAGGACGAGTGCGCGCACGGATCGCTCGCGGGACAGTTCGGCGAGCAGGTCACGCAGGTCGGCGTAGGCGCCGAAGGTGAGCGCGTTGAGCTTGTCGGGGCGGTCGAGCGTGACGGTGGCGACACCGTCCTGCCTGGTCAGGCGGAGATGGCGCCATTCGTCGGTGCGGGGCGCCGAGCTGGGAAAGGGGCTCATGGACGCGGCCTCCCTCGGGCTGCCGGCTGCTGCGGACTGCCGCCGGCCAGTGCCTGCCCCACGAAGTTATCACTTCCACGTGACTCCCGTCACGAGGGCGCGATACGGCGGGCCCGGCAGCCCGGGCAGGCCCGACGACCCGTCACATGGTCGCGGCCGCGCAAAGGTCCCGTATCAGGTGGGGCACAGGTCCTCGGACGGACGGCCCAGAGGCCCTTGGATAGGGTCCTACCCCTCCGTACGGTGGAAAGCAGTACCAGCAGGTACGGAGCACTGCGAACGGACCCGCCTTGTGTAAAGCCCCCTCCACCGCCGCCGCGGCGGCGGCGGACGCCACCACCACTTCCTGGCGTCTCGCGCTGCCGCACACGACGGCCGCCATACCGCTCGCCCGTGCCCTGATCCGTACCGCCTTCGCGGAGCTCGAGGCGGCCGACAGCGACACCGCGGAGCTCCTGACGGCGGAGCTCGTCGCCAACGCGGTGGAGCACACCGCGGGCGGGGGCCCGATCCAGCTGGTCGTGGAGCTGCTGCCGACGGGCTGCCAGGTCGAGGTGCACGACCACGACCCCGCCCCGCCGGGCGGCCTCTGCGAGCCGCTGCCGGACTGCGGGCCCGACCCCTGGCAGGAGCACGGGCGCGGCCTGCTCCTCATCCGCGCCCTCAGCTCCGCCTGCGGGCACCGCCCCACTCCTCACGGCAAGGCGGTCTGGTTCACGCTTCCCGCGGCTGAGGGGCCCGCTGCCGCGGCGGGTCCGGCTCCGGGCGTGCCGTCCCCTCGCCCGCCGCTGCCGGAGTCGTAGCGGCTATTCGCTCGCGCCGCCCAGCGTCGCCACCAGCACCGCCTTGATCGTGTGCATCCGGTTCTCCGCCTCGTCGAAGACGACCGAATGCGCGGACTCGAAGACCTCGTCCGTGACCTCGAGCTCGCTCAGGCCGTGCCTCTCGAATATCTCCCGCCCGATCGTGGTGCCCAGGTCGTGGAGGGCCGGCAGGCAGTGCAGGAACTTGACGTCCGCATGGCCGGTGGCGCGCAGCACGTCCATCGTCACCGCATACGGGGAGAGGGCCTTGATGCGCTCGTCCCACTTCTCCTTCGGCTCGCCCATCGACACCCAGACGTCGGTGGCGACGAAGTCGGCGCCGGCGACGCCCTCGGCGATGTCCTCGGTGAGCGTGATCCTCGCGCCGGAGGCCGCGGCGGCCTCGCGTGCGGCGGCGACGACCTCGTCCGCCGGCCAGTACGCCGCGGGCGCGACGATCCGCACGTCCATGCCGAGCAGGGCGCCGGTGACCAGGTACGAGTTGCCCATGTTGAAGCGGGCGTCACCGAGGTAGGCGAAGGCGATGCCGGTCAGCGGCTTGTCGCTGTGCTCGGTCATGGTCAGCACGTCGGCGAGCATCTGGGTGGGGTGCCAGTCGTCGGTGAGCCCGTTGAAGACGGGGACCCCGGCGTGGGCGGCGAGCTCCTCGACGGTCTCCTGGCTGTTCCCGCGGTACTCGATTCCGTCGAACATCCGCCCGAGCACCCGAGCCGTGTCCCTGACCGACTCCTTGTGACCCATCTGCGAACCGGCGGGGTCGAGATACGTCGTCGACGCCCCCTGGTCGGCGGCGGCGACCTCGAACGCGCAGCGCGTACGTGTCGACGTCTTCTCGAAGATGAGCGCGATGTTCTTGCCACGCAGTCGCGGGACCTCGGTACCGGCCCGCTTGGCGGCCTTGAGTTCCGCGGCCAGGTCGATCAGGCCTCGGAACTCCTCCGCGGTGAAGTCGAGCTCCTTGAGGAAGTGGCGGCCTTCGAGGTGTGTCGCCATGGTGGGTGCTCCTGGGTCGCGAATGCGGGACCATGGAAGTCTATACGAGGCACTGCATTGCTATACGGTCAGGGGGTGCCGGCGCCGGCGGCGTCACGCTCGACGGGACAGCTCATGCACCGCGGGCCGCCGCGCCCTCTGCCCAGTTCGCTGCCCGGGATCTCGATGACCTCGATGCCCTGCTTGCGCAGATGGGTGTTGGTCGTGACGTTCCGGTCGTACGCCACGACCACGCCCGGCTCGACGGCGAGGACGTTGCAGCCGTCGTCCCACTGCTCGCGCTCCGCCGCGTGCACGTCCTGCTTGGCCGTGAGGACCCTGATGTCCTGCAGACCCAGGGCGGCGGCGATCGCGCTGTGCATGTGCTCGGGCGGATGGTCGGTGACCCGCAGGGCCACGCCCCGCTCGCCCTCCGCCGGCTCGATCGTGTACGAGCGCAGCATGCCGAGGCCCGCGTACTGGGTGAAGGTGTCGTGGTCCACCATCGTCAGCACCGTGTCGAGGTGCATGAAGGCCCGCCGCTTGGGCATGTCCAGGGCCACGATGGTCCGCGCGGACCCGGCCTGGAACAGCCCGCGTGCCAGCATCTCCACGGCCTGCGGGGTGGTGCGCTCGCTCATCCCGATCAGCACCGCACCGTTGCCGATGACCAGGACGTCGCCGCCCTCGATGGTGGAGGGGTAGTCGGCCTGGCCCTCCGACCAGTGGCGGAACTCGCCCGCCTCCGGGCCGGTGAACAGCGGATGGTGTGTGTAGATCGCCTCGAAGTGCACCGTCTCGCGCCGGCGGGCGGGCCAGCGCATGGCGTTGATGGAGACGCCGTCGTAGATCCAGGCGGAGGTGTCGCGGGTGAAGATGTGGTTGGGCAGCGGGCCGAGCAGGAAGTCGTCCAGGTCCATCACATGGAAGCGGACGGACGCGGGCTCCGAGTGACCGGCGAGGAACTCCCTCTTGGTCATCCCGCCGACCAGGGCCTCGGTCAGGGTGGCCGTGTCCATCGCGTCGAAGGCGGCCCGCAGATGGTCCGTGGCGAGCGGGCCGTACTCCTTCTCGTCGAAGACGCGGTCGAGAACCAGCTTCCTGGCTGCCGGGATCTCCAGTGACTCACGCAGCAGATCACCGAAGAGATGCACCTTCACTCCGCGGTCGCGGAGCACGTCCGCGAAGCCGTCGTGCTCCTGGCGGGCGCGCCGGACCCACAGGAGGTCGTCGAAGAGGAGCGCGTCCTTGTTGCGGGGGGTGAGCCGCTTCAGTTCCAGATCGGGGCGGTGGAGTATGACCCGGCGCAGCAGCCCGGTCTCGGAGTCGACGTGGAATCCCATGGGGAAACGTTCCCAGACCGGCCCCCTCCCCGCCCACACTGATGGCAAAGCGGGGGCGGAGAGGATGGGAAGGGGCGAGGGGCGGGGCGTGGGCGGGAGCCGGGCCGCGCTTCCTGCGGCGCTACTGGTCGAACCCGAGCACGGCCCCCGGCGTCGCCCGGAGCTCCGGAAGCGACACGCCCGCCTCGGGCCGGGCCAGGCCCGGCAGACCATCCGTCCCGGCGGCGGGAGCCGTCAGGGGCGCGGCGACGTCGGCGCCCGGAGTCGCGGCCATCAGGTCCGTGTCGGGCGACGCGAGGTGGACGGCGCCCACCTCCTCGTCGCTCAGCGGGTGCGGCAGCGGAACCCCGGCCCGCGCCCCCGGCAGCTCACTCGTCAGCGGCACCCGGGGCACGATGCCGGTGGGCAGAACCTTCCCCTCCTCGTACCGCGGACCCTCGGGTGCGCTCGGCACGGGCAGTGGCGCCGCCGCGCTCACGGTGGGCGCCTCCAGGGGAACGGCCTGCTCCAGCGGGTCCAGCGGAACCACGACCGGCACATGCGGCGCGGCCACGGCGGACGGCGCCGCCACCGCCGCGGCCACACATGCCATGAGCGCTCCGAGGCTCCCGCGCGCGATCGACTTCATCCTGCACTCCGTCCTTCCAGAAATCGCGGACACCCTGCTGTCCGGAAGAACGAGCCCACCGCCGGAATCCGGCCACCTTTCCCCCGACTGCAGTAATCGTCGGATCAGCGGCAGGCCCCGTGGATCGGTGCGATCCGTCCACGGGGCCCGGCGCTGGGAGCCGGAGGCCGACCGGAGCGGGCCGTAGGCCGTCGGTCAGAGCCGGGGGTCGACCGGCTCCGACTCCAGGGCGAGCACCGCGAAGACCGCCTCGTGGACCCGCCACAGCGGCTCCCCGTCGGCGAGCCGGTCCAGGGCCTCCAGTCCGAGGGCGTACTCGCGCAGCGCCAACGACCGCTTGTGGCCGAGGAACCGGCTGCGCAGCCGGGTGAGGTTGTCCGGGCGGGTGTACTCGGGACCGTAGATGATCCGCAGGTACTCGCGCCCGCGCACCTTGATCCCGGGCTGGACGAGCCGGCCCTTGCCGTCCCGTACGAGCGCACGCAGCGGCTTGACGACCATGCCCTCGCCGCCCCCGCCGGTCATCTCGAGCCACCAGTCGACTCCGGCGCGCACCGATTCCTCGTCGCCCGTGTCGACGACGAGACGGCGGGTGCGCTGAAGCAGCCCGGATCCGCCGGCGGCTCCGGACGTGGCGGCTCCGGACGTGGCGGCGTCGGCCTCCACGAGCCGGTCCAGCCAGGCCAGTTGCTCGTCGTGCGGTACGGCGGCGAGGGAGCGGCCCTGGACGGCGAGGATCTGGAAGGGCGCGAGGCGCACCCCGTCCAGGCCCTCGGTGGTCCAGCAGTACCGCCGGTACGCCTCGGTGAACGCGGCCGCGTCCGCGGCCCGTTCGCGCTGGCGCTCCAGCAGCTCGCCCACCTCGATGCCGCGGGCGACGGCGGCTTCGAGGGCGGCGGTCGCGCCGGGGAAGACCGCGCCGGACGCGGCGCCGACGGCCGCGTACTGCTTGCGGAGCAGCCCGGACGCCTTGAGCGACCACGGCATCAGCTCGCCGTCCAGCAGCAGCCAGTCGGTCGCGAGCTCGTCCCACAGGCCGGCACCGGTCACGGCCGCGCGCAGGCGCTCCAGGATCTCCTCGGTGACCTGGGCATCGTCGAAGAAGGGACGGCCGGTGCGGGTGTGCAGGGCGCCGGTCGCTCCTTGCACGCCGAAGCGCTCCCGGGCCACGTCCGCGTCGCGGCAGACCAGCGCGACCGCCCGCGAGCCCATGTGCTTCTCCTCGCACACGACCTGCGCGACACCGTCCGCCTTGTACTGTGCGAACGCCTCGGCCGGGTGCTCGAGATAGCCGTCCTCCTGCGAGGTCGCAGTCGGTGCCATCGTCGGCGGCAGGTAGGCGAGGAGCCGCGGGTCGACCGCGAAGCGGCTCATCACCTCGAGGGCCGCGGCCGCGTTCTCCTCCCGCACGGCGACGCGACCCATGTGACGGGTCTCCACGATGCGGCGCCCGTGGACATCGGCGAGGTCCAGCGGGCGGCCCTGGTGTCCGCCGGGCGCCTCGGTGACCAGTGGCTTTACGGGCTCGTACCACACCTTCTCGGCCGGAACCTCGACGAGTTCACGCTCCGGCCAGCGCAGCGCGGTCAGCTTTCCGCCGAAGACCACACCGGTGTCGAGGCAGATGGTGTTGTTGATCCAGGACGCGGTGGGCACGGGTGTGTGGCCGTACACCACGGCGGCCCGGCCTCGATAGTCCTCGGCCCAGGGGTAGCGGACGGGCAGCCCGAACTCGTCGGTCTCCCCGGTCGTGTCGCCGTACAGCGCGTGCGAGCGGACCCGGCCGGAGGTACGGCCGTGGTACTTCTCGGGCAGGCCCGCGTGGCACACGACGAGCTTGCCCTCGTCGAGGACGTAGTGGCTGACGAGGCCCTCGATGAACTCCTGCACCTGCGCACGGAAGTCCGGGTCGGTCGCGTCCTCGCGCTGCAGCTGCTCGATGGTCTCGGCGAGGCCGTGGGTGTGCTGGACCTGCCGGCCCTTCAGCCAGCGGCCGAGCTTGTTCTCGTGGTTTCCCGGCACGCACAGGGCGTTGCCGGTGGCCACCATGCCCATCACGCGGCGCAGCACACCGGGGCTGTCGGGGCCCCGGTCGACGAGGTCACCGACGAACACGGCGGTGCGGCCCTCAGGGTGTGCGCCGTCCCTGTAGCCGAGCGTCGCGAGCAGGGTGTCCAGCTCGGAGCGGCAGCCATGGATGTCGCCGATGATGTCGAACGGGCCTGTCAGATGCCGCAGGTCGTTGTAGCGCTTCTCCAGGACGACCTCGGCCGACTCCACCTCCTCGGCGCTGCGCAGGATGTGCACCTTGCGGAAGCCCTCGCGCTCCAGTCCGCGCAGCGAGCGGCGCAGCTCGCGGCGGTGCCGCTGGATGACGTGGCGCGGCATGTCCGCGCGGTCGGGGCGGCCCTCGTTGCGGACGGCGCACACCTCTTCGGGCAGGTCGAGGACGATCGCGACGGGCAGGACGTCGTGCTCGCGCGCGATCTGGACGAGCCCGCGGCGGCTTTCCTGCTGGACGCTGGTGGCGTCGACGACGGTGAGCCGGCCGGCGGCGGCCGCTTGCCGACGATGTAGTGCAGGACGTCGAAGGCGTCGCCGCTGGCGCTCTGGTCGTTCTCGTCGTCGGCGACCAGGCCGCGGCAGAAGTCGGACGAGATCACCTCGGTGGGCTTGAAGTGCCTGCGGGCGAACGTGGACTTGCCCGAGCCGGTGGCGCCCACGAGGACCACGAGGGAGAGGTCGGGGACGGGCAGGATGCGGGTGGTGGTGGTCATGCCGCCCCCACCTCCTTCGTGGTCAGAGTGAATACGGCCATCTGGGTCGGGGCGCCCACCTCGGGGTCGTCGTCGCCGACGCCCGCGTGACGGACGTCGTATCCGTGGCGCCCGGCGACCCGCTCCGCCCAGTCCCGGAACTCGGCCCGGGTCCACTCGAAGCGGTGGTCGCTGTGGCGGACGTGCCCGGCGGGCAGGGACTCCCAGCGGACGTTGTACTCGACGTTCGGCGTCGTCACGATCACGGTGCGCGGGCGTGCGGAGCCGAAGACGGCGTACTCAAGGGCGGGCAGCCGTGGCAGGTCGAGGTGCTCGATGACCTCGCTGAGCACGGCCGCGTCGTAGCCGGTGAGCCGCTTGTCGGTGTATGTGAGCGAGCCCTGGAGGAGCGTGACGCGGCTGGACCGGCGCTCGCCCATGCGGTCCAGCTTCAGTCGGCGGGCGGCGACGGTGAGGGCGCGCACGGACACGTCCACGCCGACGATGCCGGTGAAGCGCATATCCTTGAGGAGCGCCTGCACCAACTGGCCCTGCCCGCAGCCCAGATCGAGCACGGTGGCCGCGCCCGCCGCGCGCAGGGCCTCCAGGACGGCTTCGCGGCGCTGCTCGGCGAGGGGCACGGGGCGCTCGTCGGTGTCCGTGGTCTCGTCCACGGCGTTGTCGACGTCCTCGACCTCGAGGTCGTCGCTCTCGGCGAGGCGTACGAGCTCGAGCCGCTCCATCGCCTGCCGGGTCAGTCCCCAGCGGCGGGACAGATAGCGGCTGGTGATGAGCCTCTGCTCGGGGTGCTCGGCCAGCCAGCCCTCGCCCGCCCGCAGCAGCTTGTCGACCTCGTCGGGTGCGACCCAGTAGTGCTTGGCGTCGTCGAGGACCGGCAGCAGGACGTACAGCTGCCGCAGTGCGTCGGCGAGCCGCAGCTCCCCTTCCAGGACGAGCCGTACGTACCGCGAGTCGCCCCACTCGGGGAACTGCTCGTCGAGCGCCACCGGTTCGGCGTCGACGGAGGCCCAGCCGAGCGGGCCGAACAGCTTCCGCACGAGCTCGGCCCCACCGCGCGCGGGCAGTGCGGGAACCTCGATCCGCAGCGGCAGCGGGTTCTCCGCCCGCTCCGGTATCGCGTGGCACACGCCGCGCAGTGCGCTCTTGAAGACGGTGCTCATCGCGACGGAGAGGAGCGAGGACGCCGCGTAGGGCCGGTCGTTGACGTACTGCGCGAGGGCCGAATCCGGCGCTCCGCCGCGCCCCTTGCCCTTGCCGCGCCGCACGAGCGCCACCGGATCCACCTCCAGCAGCAGCGCGGCTGTGCAGCGCTCGGCGGTGGCCTCGGGGTAGAGGATGTGCGCCGTGCCGTGGGAGGTGGAGAACATCTGCGCCTTGTCGGGATGCTTGTGCAGCAGAAAGCCCAGGTCGGTGGCGGGACGCTCGGGGGTACCGGTCGTGCTGATCGTCATGAACACGTGTCCGAGTATTGCCCGGTCGACGTCCTCTGACCAGGTATTTTCACGGGTACGGCCATGGCGTACCGCTACGGCTGCGGCCGGGTGAGGGCGGCCAGCCCGGCGATACGGTCCGGGCCCACGCGGCAGCAGCCGCCGACGAGCCGTGCGCCGGCCGACTGCCAGTCGCGCGCGCGTGCCGGATCGAAGGTGACGCCACCGCGCCAGGAGCGTGCGCCGGCGTCCCACCGCTCGCCGCTGTTCGGGTAGACGACGACCGGCTTGCCCGTCAGCCGGGCGGCGAGCTCCACTGCCCGGTCCGCGTCGCCGGGCTCGCAGCAGTTGACGCCGACGGCGATCACCTGGTCGTCGCCCGCGGTGAGGGCGAAGGCCGCCGCCAGGTCCTGGCCGGCGCGGGTGCGCTCTCCCGCGATGGTGTACGAGAGCCAGACCGGCAGGCCGACCGCGTGGGCGGCCCTGAGCAGCGCCTCGGCCTCATCCGTGTCCGGCACCGTCTCCAGTGCGAGTACGTCGGGGCCGGCGGCCGCGAGGGCCTCGATGCGGGGGCGGTGGAAGGCCTCCAGCTCCCGCACCGTGAGTCCGTACCGGCCGCGGTACTCGCTGCCGTCCGCGAGCATCGCCCCGTACGGGCCCGCCGACGCCGCGACCCACACCTCCCGGTCCGCGTGCTCGGCCGCGGCACGGGCGAGATCCACGCTGCGGGCCAGCAGGGCGGCCGCCTCGGCCCTGCCCACGCCGCGCCGGGCGAAGCCCTCGAAGGTCGCCTGGTAGCTGGAGGTGATGAGCACCTGGGCGCCCGCCCGCACATACGCCGTGTGGGCGGCCTCGATCTGCTCCGGGCCGTCGGCGAGCAGCCGCGCCGACCAGAGGTCGTCGGACAGATCGCAGCCCTGCGCCTCCAACTGGTTGGAGAGACCACCGTCGAGGACGAGCGGCCCTTCGGCGAGAGCGGCGGCGAGGCTGCGGACGGGCTTCACAGGTGACTCCGGGTGACTCCGGCCGGTTCCGGGTGGGCTGGGGTGGGGTGAGCGAGGTGACGTGAGGTGGGTGGGTGGGGTCAGGTGGGTGGGGTGGGGATCAGCCGAGCTGGGACTGGACCTGGGAGGAGATGAGCTCCAGGTGGTCGAGGTCGTGCAGGTCGAGGACCTGCAGATAGACGCGGGACGAGCCGGCCGCGGCGTACCGGCCGAGCTTGTCGACGACCTCCGCGGGCGAGCCGGCGAGGCCGTTGGTCTTCAGCTCCCCGACCTCGCGTCCGATGGCGGCGGCACGACGCGCGACCTCCGCGTCGTCCTTGCCGACGCAGACGACAAGGGCGTTGGAGCAGACAAGGTCGTCCGCCTTGCGGCCGGCCTCCTCGGCGGCGGCGCGGACCCTGCCGAACTGCCGCTCGCTGTCCTCCACGGACGCGAAGGGCATGTTGAACTCGTCCGCGTACCGGGCGGCCAGCCGCGGGGTGCGGGTCGCACCGTGGCCGCCGATGAGCACCGGGACCCTGCGCTGGGCGGGCTTGGGAAGGGCGGGCGAATCCTGCAGCTGGTAGTACGTGCCCTCGTAGCTGAAGGTCTTTCCCGTCTCCGTGGCCCACAGGCCGGTCACGATGGCGAGCTGCTCCTCGAGCCGGGCGAACTTCTCCTTGGGGAAGGGAATGCCGTACGCCTTGTGCTCCTCCTCGAACCAGCCCGCACCGAGCCCGAGCTCGATCCGGCCGCCCGACATCTGGTCGACCT
This sequence comes from Streptomyces sp. NPDC001970, assembly GCF_053594115.1. Classification (NCBI taxonomy): domain Bacteria; kingdom Bacillati; phylum Actinomycetota; class Actinomycetes; order Kitasatosporales; family Streptomycetaceae; genus Streptomyces; species Streptomyces sp. NPDC001970. Next base: position 74,319 of record NZ_JBSFDW010000023.1, read on the forward strand.
GGGCGACCTGGATGGCGAGCACTCCGGGCAGCCGGAACGTGGCGGCGGTCATGAGCGTGCCGAGCCTGATCCGCTTGGTCTCGCGGGCGAGCCCCGCGAGGGTGATCCAGGCGTCGGTGGGGCCCGGGAGGCCGTCGGCCGAGCCCATGCGCAGATAGTGGTCCGAGCGGAAGAACGCGTCGAAGCCGAGGTCCTCGGTCGCCTTGGCGACCATCAGCAGGGTGTCGTAGGCGGCCCCTTGCTGGGGCTCCGTGAAGATTCGAAGATCCATGCCTCCATCCTGCACCGTCGTGCGCGGGTCAACCTCTCCATGCGGGCCGGTCCGCCCCGTCCTGCCTCAGGGCGAACTCGTCGCCGAGTCCGGATCGACCCGGCGACCCTCGCGGTCACAACGACCCTCCCGGTCGCCACCCCCTTCACGGTCCCGGTCACGGTCCGGGTAGCGGGCACGGTCGCGGTCGCGATCGTGGTCACGTAAGGAGAGTCTTCGCAGCATCGCCCGGACGCGGTCGTTGGATTCGTCCGTGGCGTCGATCGCCTCGATGCACTGCCAGTAGAGCCCCTCCTCGTCGGTGGCACAGGCGACGCCGACGAGGGCTATGCCGATCTCTCCGAGCAGCGCGCTCAGGAGTGTCAACGCCCGGCGCGGATCGGTGACTTCGCTGAGCTGCGCGGCCCGGAGGCTGCCGAGCCCGAGCAGCGGGGGATCGGCGATCCCGCCGCCGCGACCGCCCGCCTCGCTGAGGCCGCGGGCCTCGCCGCGCAGCTCCTGGGGCCCGCACAGGGCCAGTTGCGTTCCGACCGCCTGGGCGAGGGCCTGCGCCTGCCAGGCCTCCGCCACGATGTCCAGCGCGACACGGCTCTCCGCCAGTGCGTGCCGGCCGGCCGCGATGAGCCGCTCCGCTTCCATGTACGACGCCCCCGTTCGTACGAAATTCCGCCCAATCAATCACTACCCAGAGTGAAGGTCATCCAGACGAAAAGCCAGGGGAATTCGGAAATCTGTGGACAGGAAGCGGGTTGGGGAAAGGTCGGTCACTCCGAAGAGTGACGGTCTGCTCGTGAGGGTCCGTCCGACGGCCGTTCGGCCGCCGGGAATCGCAGTTCGTTCCGGTCGATCTTCGCGGCGAGAGCGGCCGGCGCGTCGACGCCGAGCACGTCGCAGAACTGCAGCAGATAGGCGAGAACGTCGGCCACCTCGTCCGCCACACGGTGGGCCTTTTGCGGGTCGTCCATCACCCGCGCGGACTCCTCGGGCGTCAACCATTGGAAGATCTCGACGAGTTCGGCCGCCTCGACGGTCAGCGCCACCGCGAGGTTCTTCGGGGTGTGGTACGGCCCCCAGTTCCGGGCGGCCGCGAACTCGGCCAGTCTGCGCTGCAGTGCTTTCACGTCCAGTTCGTTCACGGCACCAGGTCTACCACCGATACTCCCTCGATCTCCCGGGCGAATGCCCCGCGGTCGCGGTCGCTCACGGTGCCCAGCAGCCGGAGATGGCCGTCGGCGCAGACCGAAGCGGCCAGGGAGGCCAGTTCGGCGGCCTGGCGACGGTCCAGACAGCGGTCGAAACCGTCGGCCAGGACCGTGAGGCACTGCAGTGCCCCGGGGACCTCCGCGGCCTGGTCCACCGCGAGCACACCCGGACCCGTGAGCAGGACCAGGGCGAGCGCCAGATAGCGCAGTTCGCCGTCGCCGAGCCGCCCGAGCGGCGTGGCACCGCCGGCGGCCCGGCCGAGGACCGCCCGTACCGTCCCGTCCGCGAGCTCCTCGACGCCCACCTCGGACACCGGGCCCGCGCAGCCCGCCCGGGCGACGGCGGCGAGCCGGGCATGGCGGCGGACGCACTCGCTGCGCGTGCGGTGGAGCACCGCCGCGAGGTTGTCGCAGCCCCGTCGCAGCCGCCCCTCACCCGGCGGGACCGGCGCACGCATCGACCGCGGCTGCGGGTCGCACGCGAACACCGACCGCAGCGCCACCACCACCTGCTCGGCGGCGGCCAGCACCTCGCGCTCCCCGTCCGTCCTGCCGGAGACCCGCAGCGGCAGCAGCGCCGTGCCGAGCCGGTCGTCGGGAAGCGGGGCGCGGGTGACCGGGACGGCGCCCGCCGTGTGCCAGGCGGCCTGCACACAGGGGCGGGCGGGGTCGCGCAGGGCCGTGCTCAGCAGAGTCCGTCCGCCGCTGGTCAAACGCTCGCCGACGATGCGCAGTTCCGGCTCGGCCTGTACGGCGAGGTCGAGGCGCACGGAGCCGGCGGGCCCGTGGACCGTGCAGCCGATGCGGAATCCGCGCCGGCCCTGCGCGTCCGCCTCCGCGCGCTCGGGGACACAGCCCGCGGGGTCGGGGAAGGCCTCGCCCAGCGCCGCGCCCGAGCCGAGTCTGGCCAGCGCCTCGTACGCCCGCAGGGCGCTCGACTTGCCGCTGCCGCTCGGCCCGGCGAGCAGCGTCACCGGCGAGCCGAGCGGAAAGGCCGCTCCCCGGTGCGAGGCGAAGGCGGAGAGCCGCAGCTCGGTGACCACGGGGAGAGCAGCGGCCGCGTGGGGAGCGCAAGAGGAGTCGACGGCCGCGGACACCGCGGGAAGTGTGCTGGTCGGTGCGTTCATACGGGAACGCTACGCAGGGCCGCGCGCGACGAACCGTTACGCCGGAAGGGGCTTCCTACGAATGGGGGACAGCCGCCGCCGCGATGCCTTCGACCTCTGTGCCGAGCGGTGCGAGCAGGAAGACGTTCCGGTCCACCCGGTGCATCCCGCAGCCGAGACCGAAGACGACACCGCTGCTGAAGTCCAGGATGCGCTTGGCCACATCGGCGTCCGCGCTCGTGAGGTCCAGCAGCACCGGGATCTGCGCGAAGAGGTACTCCGCGACCTCGCGCGCGTCGGCGAACACCTGCACCCGCAGGACGACCATGCGGCGCTGCTCGGCCGCCTCCGCGGCCGAAACGCCGTAGCGCTCCCGCGGGATCGTGTCGTGGTTGACTCTCGACGGCCACTCGTTGCGACCGCGCAGTGGAACGACCTGGGCCAGGCCCTCCCACTGCTCGTCGGTGACGTCGTACCTCTCGTACCTGCTCATGGGACCATCCTCGCGCCCCTCACCCGTTCGGCCCAACACCGACACGGCGCGACAGGTCCCCGTTCTTGACGACCGCTCGGTCCTCGACCGCCCGGTCCTCGACCTCTCAGTCCCCGGACCCTCAGCCCTCGAACCGGTAGCCCATGCCGGGGGCGGTGATGAGATGCCTCGGGTGGGAGGGGTCCGATTCGAGCTTGCGCCTCAACTGGGCCATGTAGACGCGGAGATAGTTGCTCTGCGTGCCGTACGTCGGCCCCCAGACCTCCTGGAGCAGCTGCTTCTGGCCCACGAGCCGGCCGCGGTTGCGGATCAGCACTTCGAGCAGATTCCACTCGGTGGGTGTCAGCCGTACGTCACGTCCCTGCCGTTGGACCTTCTTGGCGAGCAGGTCGATCGTGAAGTCCTCGGTCCTGACGGTCAGCGAGCCCTCTCCCGGGGCCGCGGCCGCGGTCCGGCGGGTCGCCGCACGCAGGCGGGCGAGGAGCTCGTCCATGCTGAACGGCTTGGTGATGTAGTCGTCCGCGCCGGCGTCGAGGGCGGCGACCTTCTCTTCGGAGGTCCGCCGCGCGGAGACGACGAGGACGGGCACCTGGGTCCAGACGCGCAGGGCGTGGAGTACGTCGATGCCGTCCATGTCGGGCAGGCCGAGGTCCAGGAGTACGGCGTCCGGCGTGGACTCCCCCGCGATGCGCAGGGCGGAGGCCCCGTCGGTCGCGGCGTCCACATCGAACGTGCGGGCCTTCAGGTTGATCACGAGAGCCCGTACGAGCTGCGGGTCGTCCTCGACCACCAGCACCCGGGTCATCGGTGTGCCTTTCTGTAGTACGGCCCCGGGCAGCAGGCCGCTGGGGTTTCCCAGCTGTCCGCTGCCCGGGGTTCGATCAATTGCCGGTCACCGCTCGGTCACCGCTCGATCACTGCCGACTCACTTCTCGGTGAGCTGCTTCAGCGCGATGTTGAGCTCGAGCACGTTGACGCGGGGCTCACCGATGAAGCCGAGGATCCGGCCGCTGGTGTGCTCGTCGACGAGCTTCTCGACCTGCTTGACGTCGAGGTTGTTCTCCTCGGCGACCCGGTGGACCTGGAGCTCGGCGTACTCCGGGGAGATGTCCGGGTCCAGGCCGGAGCCGGAGGAGGTGACGGCGTCGGCCGGCACGTCCGAGGGCTTGACCGTGTAGGTGGCGGTGGAGTTGTCCTTGATCACGGCGGCCTTGGCACCGAGGACCTGGGCGCAGAGCGTGCCCTCCTCGGCGTTCTCCGGGCACTTGCCGTCGACCGCGCCGTTGTCGCCGGACCGGTTCGTCGCGCCGGACAGGAGCAGCGAGTACTGGGTGTTCACGCTGTTGCTGCCGAGGCCGTTGGACGGGCGCGGCTGGAACCACTTGAGGTCCGCGACCGACGCCTCCTCCGCGTCGTCCGGGTTCTTCTTCGGCAGGTAGTAGGTCTGGCCGATGAGTTCGGAGCCCACCACCTTGCCGTCGGCCTCGATCTCCGAGCCGTTCGCCTTGTTGCTGAACAGGCCCTGGGCGACGCCCGTGACCACCAGCGGGTAGATGACGCCCGTCACCAGGGTCAGGACGAGCAGGGCACGGAGCCCGGCCCCGATCAGCCGTGCCGCGCTTCCGAAAGAGTTGTTCATGGCGATCAGCCGATTCCGGGGATGAGGGAGATGAGCAGGTCGATGATCTTGATGCCGATGAACGGGGCGATGAGGCCACCGATGCCGTAGATCCCGAGGTTGCGGCGGAGCATCTTGTCGGCGCTCGTCGGCCTGTACTGCACGCCCCTGAGGGCGAGCGGCACCAGCGCGATGATGATCAGCGCGTTGAAGATGACCGCGGACAGGATCGCGGACTCCGGCGAGGACAGCTGCATGATGTTCAGCTTGTCCAGGCCCGGGTAGACCACCGCGAACATCGCGGGGATGATCGCGAAGTACTTCGCCACGTCGTTGGCGATGGAGAAGGTCGTCAGCGCGCCGCGCGTGATGAGGAGCTGCTTGCCGATCTCGACGATCTCGATGAGCTTGGTCGGGTTGGAGTCGAGGTCCACCATGTTCCCGGCCTCCTTGGCGGCCGAGGTACCGGTGTTCATCGCCACGCCGACGTCCGCCTGGGCCAGCGCCGGGGCGTCGTTCGTACCGTCACCCGTCATCGCGACGAGCTTGCCGCCGGCCTGCTCCCGCTTGATGAGCGCCATCTTGTCCTCGGGAGTGGCCTCCGCGAGGAAGTCGTCGACGCCCGCCTCTTCGGCGATCGCCTTGGCGGTCAGCGGGTTGTCACCCGTGATCATGACGGTCTTGATGCCCATGCGCCGCAGCTCGTCGAACCGCTCCCGCATGCCGTCCTTGACGACGTCCTTGAGGTGGATGACGCCCAGGATGCGGGCGCCTGCCTCGCCGTCCTCGGCCGCGACGAGCAGCGGCGTGCCGCCCGCCTCGGAGATACGGTTCGCGACCGTGTCGGCGTCGTCGGCGACCTGGCCGCCGCGCTCCTGCACCCAGGCGATGACCGAGGCCGTGGCGCCCTTGCGGACCTTGCGGCCGTCGACGTCCACGCCGGACATACGGGTCTGGGCGGTGAACGGCACCCACGTGGCGTGGGCCAGCTCGCCCTGGTGGCGCTCGCGCAGGCCGTACTTCTCCTTGGCGAGGACCACGACCGAGCGGCCCTCCGGAGTCTCGTCGGCGAGCGACGAGAGCTGGGCGGCGTCCGCGAGCTCGGCGGCGGTGGCGCCGTCGACCGGGACGAACTCGGCGGCCTGGCGGTTGCCGAGGGTGATGGTGCCCGTCTTGTCGAGCAGCAGCGTCGACACGTCACCGGCGGCCTCGACCGCACGGCCGGACATCGCCAGCACATTGCGCTGGACCAGTCGGTCCATACCGGCGATACCGATCGCCGACAGCAGTGCACCGATCGTGGTCGGGATGAGGCAGACCAGCAGCGCGACGAGCACGATCATCGTCTGCGGGGCGTCCGCGTAGGTCGCGAACGGCTGCAGGGTGACGACCGCGAGCAGGAAGACGATGGTCAGCGAGGCGAGCAGGATGTTCAGCGCGATCTCGTTGGGCGTCTTCTGGCGCGCGGCGCCCTCGACCAGCTTGATCATCCGGTCGATGAAGGTCTCGCCGGGCTTCGTCGTGATCTTGATGACGATCCGGTCGGACAGCACCTTCGTACCGCCGGTGACGGCCGAGCGGTCGCCGCCGGACTCACGGATCACCGGAGCGGACTCACCCGTGATGGCGGACTCGTCCACCGAGGCGACGCCCTCGACGACGTCACCGTCGCCGGGGATGATGTCGCCGGCCTCGCAGACCACGAGGTCGCCGATGCGCAGGTCGGTGCCCGGCACGCGCTCCTCGGTCTTGCCGTCCTTGGCCAGGCGGCGCGCCACCGTATCGGTCTTGGCCTTGCGCAGGGTGTCCGCCTGCGCCTTGCCGCGGCCCTCGGCGACGGCCTCCGCCAGGTTGGCGAAGATCACGGTCAGCCACAGCCAGGCCGTGATGGCCCAGCCGAACCAGTCGCTCGGGTCCGTGATCGCGAAGACCGTGGTCAGCACCGAGCCGATCAGGACGACGAACATCACGGGGGACTTGATCATCACCCGGGGGTCGAGCTTGCGGATCGCGTCCGGGAAGGACTTGATCAGCTGCTTGGGGTCGAACAGACCCGCTCCGACACGCCCGGCGTCGGGCTTGTGCCCGGTCGGGACGTCCTGGTGCGGTGCCCGGGTGGGTGTGGCAGTGGACATGGAGCCGGGCTCCTCTTGCTTCTTTACGTTGGTGGTCATGACGCCAGCCCCTCGGCGAGCGGGCCCAGCGCCAGGGCCGGGAAGTAGGTCAGACCGGTGATGATCAGGATCGTGCCGACCAGCAGACCCGCGAAGAGCGGCTTCTCGGTCCGCAGCGTGCCTGCGGTGGCGGGTACCGGCTTCTGCTCGGCGAGCGAGCCGGCCAGCGCCAGGACGAACACGATCGGGAGGAACCGGCCGAGCAGCATGGCCAGACCGATCGTGCTGTTGAACCACTGGGTGTCGGCGTTGAGACCCGCGAACGCGGAGCCGTTGTTGTTGGCACCGGAGGTGTACGCGTAGAGGATCTCGGAGAAGCCGTGCGCGCCCGAGTTGGTCATCGAGTTGGCCGGGGTCGGCAGGGCCATCGCCGCGGCGGTGAAGCAGAGCACCAGCGCCGGGGTGACGAGGATGTAGAGCGCCGCCAGCTTGATCTCGCGGGTGCCGATCTTCTTGCCGAGGTACTCGGGCGTACGGCCGACCATGAGGCCCGCGATGAAGACCGCGATGATCGCCATGATCAGGATGCCGTAGAGGCCGGAGCCGACACCACCGGGGGCGATCTCGCCCAGCTGCATGCCGAGTATCGTGATGCCGCCGCCGAAGCCGGTGAACGAGGAGTGGAAGGAGTTCACCGCGCCGGTCGAGGTGAGCGTGGTGGCGACCGCGAAGATCGACGAGGCGCCGATGCCGAAGCGGGTCTCCTTGCCCTCCATCGCGCCGCCGGCGACCTCGAAGGCCGGGCCGCGGCCCGCGAACTCGGTCCACCACATCAGGACGGTGAAGCCGATCCAGATGATGACCATCGTCGCGAGGATCGCGTAGCCCTGCTTCACCGAGCCGACCATCTTGCCGAAGGTGCGGGTGATCGAGAACGGGATCAGCAGGATCAGGAAGATCTCGAGCAGGTTGGAGAGCGGGTTGGGGTTCTCGAAGGGGTGCGCGGAGTTGGCGTTGAAGTAACCGCCACCGTTGGTGCCCAGTTCCTTGATGGCCTCCTGGGAGGCGACGGCGCCGCCGTTCCACTGCTGCGAGCCGCCCATGAACTGGCCGACCTCGTGGATGCCGGCGAAGTTCTGGATGGCGCCGAGCGCGACCAGGAGGATCGCGGCGATCACGGAGATCGGGAGCAGGATGCGGACGGTGCCGCGGACCAGGTCGGCCCAGAAGTTGCCCAGCTCACCGGTGCGGGAGCGGGCGAAGCCGCGCACGAGGGCGACGGCGACCGCCATGCCCACGGCGGCGGAGACGAAGTTCTGCACCGCGAGGCCGCCGGTCTGGACGACGTGGCCCATGGCCTGCTCGCCGTAGTACGACTGCCAGTTGGTGTTCGACACGAAGGACGCGGCGGTGTTGAACGCCTGGTCCGGGTCGATGGAGGAGAAGCCGAGCGAGCCGGGCAGGCTGCCCTGGACGCGCTGCAGCAGGTAGAGGAAGAGGACGCTGACGGCGGAGAAGGCGAGGACGCCGCGCAGGTAGGCGGGCCAGCGCATCTCGGCGGTCGGGTTGGCACCGATGGCCTTGTAGATCCACTTCTCGACACGCAGGTGCTTGTCGGAGGAGTAGACCTTGGCCATGAAGTCGCCGAGCGGACGGTACGCCAGCGCGAGCGCCGCGATCAGCGCGAGCAGCTGGAGCACACCAGCAAGAACGGGGCTCATATCTGTGCTCAGAACCTCTCCGGCTTGACGAGGGCGAGGACGAGATAGCCCAGAAGGGCGACGGCCACGATGAGGCCGACGATGTTTTCGGCGTTCACAGCTTTGCCACCCCCTTGGCGACGAGAGCCACCAGCGCGAAAACCGCGATCGTGGTGACGACGAAGGCCACGTCGGCCATCGTGTGCTCCTAGATTTGAGGCTCGGAAATTCGGATCGGACCGTTAGAGGAAACCTCGGGACGGAGGCCCCGAGCCCTCCGTTGACGGTGCCCTTACGGCCACTGACACGTCTTTGACGCGACTCTTACGCGTGTCGCCACCGTCCCAGGAAAATCGCAGGCAGGGCACGGGGGCGTGGGCCGAACGGGTGCACCGGAGCACGCGGAACGGCCGGCCGGTCACCGCGAAATCCGGTCACCGGACGGCCGTCGGAGGGCCTGCTTCGATTCTCGGGGACGCCTGAGAGCTCCTCCGGGCCTCAGGGAGGCCCGGAGGTCCTGGGGAGCCTCCTGCGCGCTCAGTCCAGCCGGAAGCGCAGTCGGCAGATCACCGCGTTCGTGTCGCGCCGCACGGCGTGCGCGACCACGGCCCCGCGCTGGTTCTGCAGCATCCGCTGCCACAGGTGCGCCGGCTCGACCTCGGGGATCAGCACGGTGACCCGGACACCGGGGTCGGTGACGGCCAGCTTCCGTACGTAGTCGGCGACGGGACGGCCCAGGCTGCGACGCTCCGAGGGCACACGGACGAGCTCCACGCCCGGGTTCCACAGCGCCCAGTCGCGCTCCAGCGAGTCGGTGGCGGCACGGTCCTCCGCGTCCGCGTGGCAGACCGTGACCGCGCGGACCTCGTCACCGAGCGACACCGCGGCGGTGAGTGCCTCGCTGGTGAGCCGGGTCAGGGATGACACGGGAACGACGACCAGGGACCGCTCGCGGTGGGGCGGCTCGGGGATACGGCCGACGCCGAGGCGCTCACCGATCTTCCCGTACGCGCGGTGCACCAGCTCGAACGCGACGACGAGCAGTGGCAGCGCGACCACGATCAGCCAGGCGCCGTCGTGGAACTTGGTCGCCGTCACGACGACGGCCGAGACGCCGGTCAGGAGCGCGCCGAGGCCGTTGAGCACGGCCTTGCCGGCCCAGCGCGGGCCGCGCACCTTCTGCCAGTGCAGGACCATGCCGGCCTGGGCGATGGTGAAGCCGACGAAGACGCCGATGGCGAAGAGCGGCACGAGAGTGTTGGTGTCGCCGCCCGAGAAGACGAGCAGGGCGGCGGAGACCCCGGCGAGGGCGAGCACACCGTGGCGGTGGACCTGGCGGTCGGCCTTCAGCCCGAAGACGTGCGGCAGGTAGTTGTCGCGGGCCAGCAGCTTCAGCAGGACGGGCAGTCCGCCGAAGGAGGTGTTCGCGGAGAGCGCCAGCAGCACCATGGTGGCGAACTGGATGAGGTAGAAGCCCCAGTTGTGCCCGACGGAGGCGTCGGCGAGCTGGGCGAGGACGGTGACGCCCTCGACCGGCTGGAGCCCGAAGCGGGAGATCAGCACGGACAGGCCGATCAGCATCACGCCGAGGAGCGCACCGAGGGCGACCTCGGCGTGCTGGGCGCGGCGGGCGGCCGGGGCGCGGAAGGAGGGCACGGCGTTGGCGATGGCCTCGACGCCGGTGAGGGCCGAGCAGCCGGAGGCGAAGGCCTTCAGCAGAAGCAGCGCGCCGACCGTGGTGGCGTTGTCCGCGAGGACGGAGGCGTGGCCGGCGGCCGCCTCGGTGGAGGCGGGCCCGTCGCGGAACAGACCGACGACGATCAGGACCAGGATCGAGGCGATGAAGACGACCGTCGGCACGATGAAGGCACGGGCCGAGTCGACGATGCCGCGCAGATTGACACCGGTGATCAGGACGAGGACCGCGAGGCACAGCCACAGCCGGTCGTCGTACAGCGCGGGGAAGGCCGAGGTGAGCGCCGCGACTCCGGCGGTGACGGCCACGGCGACGTTCAGCACGTAGTCCAGGACGAGCGAGGCGGCCGCGACCAGGCTGGTGCGCTTGCCCAGGTGCGTCTTGGCGACCGCGTACGAACCGCCGCCGTCCGGGAAGGCGGAGATGACCTGACGGTACGAGGCGACCAGCACCGCGAGCAGACCGGCGATGGCGAGCGTGACGGGGAGGGTGAAGCCGAGTCCGTAGCCGCCTGCCGCGGCGAGGACCAGGACGATCGCCTCCGGTCCGTAGGCCACCGAGGCCATCGCGTCGAGCGAGAGCGCGGCGAGACCGGTGACGGCGGTCAGCTTGTGTCGCGCACCGGTATCAGGGGGGTCCTCGACGCCGGGGGCGGGGAGGGCCTCGGTGGTGACTGCGGCCATGCGCGGGTGACTCCTTTGGTTCAGATCAGCTCAGGGTGGGTGCGCTCCCGGACATGAACGCCCGCTCCTGGCGCCTTCTTTGCGCCGGACCGCTGCGTCTTCACACCTTCTTGACACCTGGCATCAGGCAGCCGTCAGAAGTGGGCGCCACGGCGTCAGCAGCCCGTCAAGGTCCGCCGCGAGCCGCGGCCGTGTGCTTAGCGTCGGCACCATGGGACGACGTATCACCGGATCCGCGGCGCTGCCGACCGGCGGGACGGCCTACGACGACGGCTGGGCCAAGGAGCTCAGGGACGCCGTGCGCTGTGCCGCACTGCTCCTGGGACTGCTGCTGGTGATCGACGCGGGCAGCGGTCACCTCACCTGGGCGCGCGGCCTGCTGTGGGCGGCACTCGCCGTGGCGCTGTTCGCCGTGCTCGTACCACCGCGGATCTCGGCGGGCGATGGCTGGCTGGCCGCGGACGGCCTCCTGCGCAGGCGGGTCGTGCGTACGGATCGTCTGGTGTCGGTGCGCTGCTCGGACGGGGTGTCCCAGCGTCTGGTGCTCCGCGACACCGAGGGCTCCCGGGTCGAGGTCGACCCGCGGGTCTTCGTGGCCAACCCGGCGCTGTGGCGCCGCCTGGACGAGGACGCGCGGACGTGCGTGGAACACGGGACGCTGCTGTGCGGGACGACGGCCCTGCGGCAGCTGTCCGAGCGGATCGACCGGGAGACGGCGCGGACGGTCTTCAAGGTCTCGGGCCTGGAGTAGGCCGAGGCAGCGTGGCACCGGCCCGACGGCCGGAGCGGGGGCACCATCTCCCCGACCCGCAGCAGGGCAAGGTGCAGAATCTGTACACATCCGTACAATTCACACCCGAACCACCTTGATCTTCCGGAGGAGGGTGCGTGCCAGGTCAGCCGGATCAGCGCGGTCAGTCGTCCATCACCGAGACCGAGCGGCTGATCCGGGCCAAACTGGGCGACACTCCGATCCACCGCGAGCAGATGGCCCTCGTCGGCACCATCCACCGCGCGGCGGCGGCCGTACGCCAGCACGTCGAGAACTCCGTGCTGCGCGGCGCCGACCTCACCTGGACCGGCTTCGTCGTGCTGTGGGTCGTCTGGATCCGGGGCGAGCTGGAGACCCGCCTGGTCGCCGAGGAGGCGGGCATCTCGAAGGGAACCCTGACCGGCGTCGCCCGCACCCTGGAGTCGCGGGGCCTGGTCGGACGCATCGAGCATCCCACCGACGGCAGACGAGTGCTGCTGGCCCTCACGGACGAGGGAGAGACGCTGATGCAGCACCTGTTCCCGGAGTTCAACGCCGAGGAGGCCTTCGTGGCCGAGCAGCTCGGCGACGAGGAGTGCCGGCGGACGGCGGACGCGCTGCGCCGGGTGGTGGTCCAGATCGAGACGCACGGCGAGGAGCGGCGACGGCAACTCCTCGGCGGTGCACCGCCGGTGCCGCGGCGCAGCGGGCGGCGGCCGAAGGCCTGAGCGGCCCACCCGGCGGGTTCGCCCGGCATCCGCTCGATGATCAGTGGCATGGCCGGCACCGTCGGCACCGCCGCCGCAGGACGACGACCGGGGCAGCGACGGCTCCGAGCACCAGCGTCGCCGCCGCGGCGCGCTCCGTGACGGGGAGACCTGGACCTGCCATACGTACGAGGTCGATCGGCTCGGCCTCGTGCTGCGGTTCACGGGCCGGGGACTCCGGTTGCGCCGGGGAGGCGGAGCGCCGCTGCGGGAGACAGTCCGCGACCTGCCCGACGAGCTTGTCGCCCACCTCGGCCATCACCCCACGGCCGAACTGGGCCGTCCGCCCGGTGACCGGGAGACCGGTGCGGACCGACACGGCCGTCGCGCCGCCGAGCCGGGGCGAGCGCGGCCGTGACGGTGGAACGTGCCGTGCCCTGGCCGCGCGCCTCCTTGCCGCCGGCGGTCAGCACCATCCGGTGCGCCTCCTCGTCCTGTCCGCCGAAGACGGCGGTGCCGCGGTAGGTGAGCGTGATCGGGCCGAGCTTGACCGTCGCCGTGCCGCTGGTGGTCTCGCCGTCGTACGTCTCACGGTCGTACGACTCCACGGTCGCCCCGGGCGTGCAGGCGCGACGGCCTCGGTGTCGAGGAGCGCGCGCCAGGCGTCGTAGGCCGGGAAGGGAACGGCGAATTCGTGCCGGAGCTCCACGGTCCGCCCGGCCTGTCAGGCGTTCAGACCGGGTGGATCGCCCCCGCCGTCGCGGTCAGCGGCGCGCCGCTGCCGCCCCAGCGCAGAGCGACGATCTCCGCGGCGACGGACACGGCCACCTCCTCCGGGGTACGGGCCCCGAGGTCCAGGCCCACGGGTGAGCGCAGCCGCGCCAGTTCCGTCTCGCTCAGCCCGGCCTCCCGCAGTCGTTTCATGCGGTCGTCGTGGGTGCGGCGGCTGCCCATCGCCCCGATGTACGCGGCCTCGCGGCGCAACGCCTCCTCCAGCAGCGGCACATCGAACTTCGGGTCATGGGTGAGAACACAGATCACCGTGCGGGAGTCGGTCTCGGTGGCGCCCAGATAGCGGTGCGGCCAGTCGACCACGACCTCCACGCCCTGCGGGAAGCGTTTGGGCGTGGCGAAGACCGGGCGGGCGTCGCACACGGTGACGCGGTAGCCGAGGAAGTCGCCGATGCGGGCGACGGCCGCCGCGTAGTCGATCGCGCCGAAGACGAGCATCCTCGGCGGCGGGGCGAACGACTGCAGGAACACGGTGACGGCGTCCTCGCGGCGCTGGCCCTGCGGGCCGTAGTGCCGGAGCCCGGTCGCGCCCTGCGCGAGCTCGCCGCGCGCGTCGGCGGTCACGGCCGCGTCGAGGCCGGGTGCGCCGAGGGTGCCGGCGACGGTGTCCGGCCACACGGCGAGCGCGGCGCCGCGAAGGGCCGGGCCGTCCGTCACCGACGCCACCGTCACGGGGCGGTGCCCCGCGACCGACTCGGCGACCGCGCCGAACCCCGGGTCGGTGTCCGGCGCCACCCGCCGGACGAGCAGGGTGATCGCGCCGCCGCAGGTCAGCCCGACGGCGAACGCGTCCTCGTCGCTGTACCCGAAGGTCTGCAGCCGCGCCTCGCCGTCGGCGACGACCTCCTTGGCAAGCTCGTAGACCGCGCCCTCCACGCATCCGCCGGACACGCTGCCCAGGACCTCGTCGTCCGGCCCCACGGCCATCGCCGCGCCCGGGCCGCGGGGGGCGCTGCGGCTCACCGCGACGACCGTGGCGAGCCCGAAGGGTTCGCCGGCCGCGTACCACCGGCTCAGCGCCGGGAGGATGTCACGCACGCTCGGCTCCTCTCACGCACGTCCATGCCTGTCCGGGTCCGTGCGACGAGCCTTCTCCGGACGTGCCCGGCACCGTCCGGTCGCCCCGGGTGTCCGTCATCAAGCACCGGACAGGCTCACCGAGAACCGGGACCGTGCAGCCGCCGCCGGCATCCCTCCTCGAACAGCGCACGGGCTCACCGAGAACCGGAACCCTCGAACGCGTCGTCGGCCCGGTCGACTTCATCGACCGGCAGCACGGACGGCCGGGTCTGCAGGGCCCGCAGCAGCGGCCGTTCAACAAGGACGGGGAACCTCCGGTCGCACAGCCCGCCCTCCGACCGCGCGGCGTCGGTGGTCCCGGCGGCCTGCGCGGCCCGCCGGTGCAGCAGCTGCCGCGGGAAGTCCCCGTCGAACAGGGCTTGCGCGGCGTCGATCCCCTCATGGCGCCGGAGCCGGATGCGCGGCGCGCCCGGCATGTCGGCGAGTGCCCCCACAGCGAGGTCCCGCCCACACCCGCGTCGCCCCCGCAGAAGACCGGCCGGTGCAGCTTGAGTGCCGGACAGCAGGCGATGATCAGCCCTTCGTCCATGAGATACCCGACGTCCTCCAACCGCCTCCGCACCTCGTCCGGTCCCACCGTCACCGAGATACGGGTCATCAGCCCTCCCAGGGAGCCCGGGCAGGCAGTACCAGCCGATTTGTATTTGCGTATACGACTTTAGAGCTGCCGAGACACCCCCGCGACCGCGCCCGTCCGCGGCTGACCGGCTCCCCTGACTCGTCGCCAGAGGGTCCTCCACGGTCCTGACCCGGGCCGTCGGGGAGTGCCCGCCCCGCATCGTAGGGGCGCGTCGGCCCCGCGTCGCGAAGCGGTGGGCACGGTCCGCGCGGGATCGCGCGGCCCGGTTTCCCGCGTGGCGCGGCCTCGTGGTGCGACGATCTGCGGATGAGCGATGCCGATGCCGATGCCCCTTCCCTCGCCTCGGCCTGGTGGCCTGCGCGGCTGCACACGGAGCGGCTGGTGCTGCGACCGGTCGGCGAACAGGACCTTCCCGTGGCCGAGGTCCTGTGGCGGGACGAGAGGGTCCGGGCCTATCTCGGCGGACCCGTCAGCGAGGAGAGGATCGCGATCCGGCGGGCCTACCTGCCGGTCGCCGTGGGCGTGTTCGCGGTCGCCCTCCGGGAGACCGGGGCGATGATCGGACTGGTCACGGTCGACCCGCGGTCCTCACGGGGCGCCACGGAGGTGTCGTACCAGTTGCTGCCGGATTCCTGGGGCATGGGCCTGGGCCGCGAAGCGGTGGGAGCCGCGGTGGGCTGGGCACGGGAGAGCGTGCCGGGCTCCGGCCGGGTCGTGGCCGTGACCCGGACGGCGAACCGGGCGTCGTGCAGGCTGCTGGAGGCGATCGGTATGCGCTGCACCGACGTGCTCGTCGAGTACGGAGAACGCCAGGCCGTCTACCACACGGACCCGCCGCCTCCGCCCCTCGGCCGAGACGCGGTCCCGGTCGTCACCGGAGTGCTGCCGGGCGCCGCCTGAGCCGCTCGGTCGTCGATGCCGCCGCCTGAGCCGCGTTCATGGTCCGGCGCCTCCGCCGTCGTATCGCTCGCGAGCCGGGTCAACGGCCGGCAGGTACGGAGCGGAAACTCCTCGGCCGTGGTCAGCAGGGCGTCCCCCGCGAAGCGAGGCGCGGCCGGCCAACGCGCACCGGCCTCCGCCTCGCCGGCTCCGCAGACGTCCGTGACGACGACCGGGACGCATCCCGGGTCCGCCGCGTCGCGGACGGTGGGCTCCACACCGATCTCCAGGGCGACGCCGACGACGGCGACGGTGGTGATCCCGCAGTCGCGGAGCGCGATGTCGAACCAGGTGCCCTCGAAGGCCGACATGGTGATCTTGTCGATCACGGCCTCGCGGTCGGTGGGCCGAACTCGGGGACGAGCTGTGTCCGCGGAGCCCCGGCGGGAAGGACGAGACCACGTCCGCGGCCCGCTCGGCCCGCTTCCAGGCGCGCCACGTGCGCAGGTGGGAGGCGCCCATCAGCTCGACGGGGAGCGTGACCTGACGCAGGAAGTACGTGCGGACCCCGGCGGCGCGGGCGGCCTCGGCCACCTCGACGGCCCGGAGGACGACACGGTCGCGTTCGCCGATCCGGCCAGGGATGCCGATCTGTATGCCGTGGACCAGCAGCGCCGCACGCCGCGGATCGCACGCCTCTGCGAGCGAACGCGGAACACCAAGCCCATTCGCTCACCCACGGGCGTGACGCCACCCCCGCCCGCCCCGCCCCTGTCCGCACGCGGAACGACAGCCTCCCCTGGGAGCACGACCCTTTACCTGCCGTAGGCCCCCCATTCTGGACGTGTTCCTGTCAAGGCGCTGAACTGTCAGCCATGAGTGGACACCACGCTGACGAAGCGCACCGCCACCCTCACTCCCACCCTCACCCCCACCTCAACGCCCCCGGACCGAGCCGCCGTTCCCTGCTCGCCGGTGCGAGCGGCCTGCTGATCGCCGCCGCCGTCCCCGGCACCGCTCATGCGGCGGCGACCCGCACCGCATCGGGCCCCGCACCGGCACCCAGGGCCGGGGCCTCCCGCAACTCCCTGATCACCCAGGGCACTCAACTGGTTCACGCCGATCTGCACAACCACACGCTGATGTCGGACGGCGACGGCGACCCCGCGCTGGCGTTCGCGTCCATGCGCGACGCGGGGCTCGATGTCGCGGCGCTCACGGACCACACCACCCTCTTCGCGATCAACGGCCTCACCAAGAGCGAATGGGACCGCACCCGCCGGCTCGCCGACGCCGCGGACGACCCGGGCACGTACACGGCCATCCGCGGCTTCGAGTGGTCCCACCCGCTCATCGGCCACGCCAATGTGTGGTTCACGGACCAGTTCGTCGACCTGGGCGGGGCGGGGTCGATGAGCTCGCTCTACAACTGGCTCGGCAGCCGCGACGGCGTCGCCGGATTCAACCACCCGGGCCGTGAGGCCGGACGCTTCGACAACTTCGCGTACGTGCCCGCGGCGCGCGAGAAGATGGTCAGCGTCGAGATGTTCAACCGCGGGGACGACTATCTGTTCGACGGCTGGGCGGAGCGCCGGTCCTCGCACCTCAACGCCTGCCTCAACGCCGGCTGGCGCACCGGCATCACCGGTGTGAGCGATCACCACGGCGCCGAGTGGGGCCACCCCGAGGGCGTGGGGCGCGCCGGGCTGTGGGTCACCGAGAACACCCGGGCCGGCGTGCTCGAAGCCCTGCGCGCCCGGCGCTTCTTCGCGACCCGCTACTCGGGCCTGCGCCTCGACGCCACCGCGAACGGCGTCCGTATGGGCGGCACGCTGCCGGTCGCGGCCGGTGACGTCGCCTTCGCCGTGGACCTCGACCGCGGTCCCGACTGGGCGGGCAAGCCCCTCACCATCCAGGTGCTGCGCCCCGGCACCGATGCGGCGGACGTCGTCGACGTGATCGCGACGACGTCCGGGAGCCTTGTCGAGTTCACGGTCCCGCTCGACGTCGAGGACGGTTCATGGGTCGTGCTGCGCGTCTCCGACCCGTCGCAGCCGAACGGACAGCCGGGCCCTGCGGGCCACCCCTGCAACGACCTCGGCGTCGCCTACTCGAGCCCCTGGTGGCTCCAGCCCTAGTGTCCGGCGGCAGCGCTGCGGGCCCCGGCGGCGGCGCCCGGTGTCCCCTCATGACCCGAGGCTGTGGGCGACCGGGTGCAGCGGCTGGTAGAGCGGGAGTTCGGACCCGCTCGGCATCCGCACCGCCGCGAGCCGCCCCCAGCCCTGTTCGCTCACCGGCTGTGTGATCTCGACGCCGTGCTCGGTCAGCTTCGCGAGTACGGCGTCGAGGTCGTCGCACATCAGGTAGAACTCGGTCTGCGCCGGCCCCTCGGTCGGATGCACCGCGATCTCCGCCGGCGGCAGCTTGAAGATCAGCCAGCCGTGCCCTGCATCGACATGCGCAAATCCGAGCACGTCCCTGATGAAGGCCCGGTCGGCGTCGGCGTCCCGGCTGTAGAGGATGACGTGTGCGCCACTGAACACTGCCGCGCCGCCCTAGGTCAGACGGACGACATTGTCCGCCTGGGGACCTTTGGGGCCCTGGGTGACGTCGTACTCGACCTTGTCACCCTCGTCCAGCTGCTTGAAGCCGGTGCCCTGGATGGCGGAGAAATGGACGAACACGTCCGGGCCGCCGTCGTCCTGCTCGATGAAGCCGAAGCCTTTGTCCGCGTTGAACCACTTCACCTTGCCTGTTGCCATGTCGCCAGTGTTCACCACACGACCTCGGCGTCCGCGGCGTGACACGCGCTCATGCGGAGCGCCGGTCGTTCCGGACCAGGTACTCGTGCGGCCGTGAGGCCGTGGCGCGGGTCCGGCGGTCGTGCGCCGCGCGTCGACCGCGGCGCGCAGTGCCGCGGTACCGGCGGCTGTGAACCGGCCGTGCCGGGCCTGCTGATCCGCTTCACTGAGGACACAGCAGTTCGTCAGCCCGTCATGGCATCCCACGAGGACTTTCATGGACACCCAGCCGGACACCAAGCGGGAAACCCCGCTGGACACTCCGTCGAACACGCAGCCGGCCCCCCAGCCGGACACCCAGCCGGACCTCGGATCCGCGCACACACCGGGGACCCCTCCCGGCGGCGGTGACCCGGCGGCCGCCGGCCCGCCCGCGTGGCGCGTGCTGCTGGGCTACGTACGCCCGTACCGGCACTGGCTGTTGCTGGGCGGGCTGCTGAGTCTGGTCACCGGTGCGACCGGGCTGATCCTGCCGCTGGCCGCCAAGCAGCTGGTGGACAATCTGGGCGCGGACCGGCCGGTGACCGGCGCGCTGCTGCTGATGACCGTGCTGGTCGTCGCCAACGCAGGGATCGGGGCGCTCGGGGGGTTCGTGCTGCGGCGCACCGCCGAGTCGGTGGTGCTCACCGCCCGGCGGCGGCTCGTGTCCCATCTGCTGCGTCTGCGCATATCCGCCGTCGACCACGCCGAGCCCGGTGATCTGATGTCCCGGGTCACCTCCGACACGACGCTGTTGCGCGAGGTGACCACCGACTCCCTCGTGGGCGCGGTCACCGGAAGCCTCACGCTGGTCGCGACCGTGGCGATGATGGGCGTACTCGACCCGGTACTGCTGGCCGTCACGCTCGGCGTGCTCCTCTTCGCGGGTACCGTCATCGGGGTCCTCGTCCCCAGGATCAACCGGGCCAGCAGGCGCGCCCAGGAATCGGTCGGGCTGATGGGCGCCGCGCTGGAGCGGATGCTCGGTGCGCTGCGTACGGTCAAGGCGTCCGGGGCCGAGCACCGGGAGGAGGAGGCCATCCACCGGGCCGCCGCCGATTCCTGGCGGTCCAGCGTGCGCGCGGCCAAGTGGGCGGCGCTGGCCGGGAACACCGCGGGCCTGGCCTCGCAGATCGCGTTCCTCACGGTCCTCGCCGTCGGCGGCTCCCGGGTGGCGTCCGGGGCGATCGACGTGGGCACGCTCATCGCGTTCCTGATGTACGTCTTCTATCTGATGCCGCCCATCCAGCAACTCGTCGGCGCCGTCACCGAGTACCAGGTGGGCGCCGCGGCGGTCGGCCGCATCCAGGAGGCCGAGCGGCTGCCGACCGAACCGGTGAGCGGTCCCGCGGCGCTGCCGGCGTCCGGCTCCGAGCCCGCCCGACTGGCCTTCCGGGACGTGCACTTCCGGTACGCGCCGGACCTGCCGCCGGTGCACCAGGCGGTGAGTTTCACCGTCCCGCCGCGCGGGATGACCGCCTTCGTCGGCCCGTCGGGGGCGGGCAAGACGACGGTCTTCTCCCTCATCGAGCGGTTCTACGAGCCGACGTCCGGCACGATCCTCCTCGACGACCGGGACCTGCTGTCCTGGAAGATCCCGGAACTGCGGGCCGCGATCGGTTACGTCGAACAGGACGCTCCCGTGCTGTCCGGCTCCCTGCGCGACAACCTGCTGCTCGGCGCGCCGGATGCCACCGAGCACGACCTGGGGGAGGTCCTGCGCACCACCCGTCTCGACGGCCTCGTCGCCCGGCTCCCCAAGGGCCTCGACACCCTGGTCGGCCACCGCGGCACAAAACTGTCCGGAGGCGAGCGCCAGCGCGTCGCCATCGCCCGCGCTCTGCTTCGCCGTCCCCGTCTGCTCCTCCTCGACGAGGCCACCTCGCAGCTCGACGCGGTCAACGAGTCGGCGCTGCGGGACACCGTCGCCGAGGTCGCCCGCACGACGACCGTGCTCGTGGTCGCGCACCGCCTGTCCACGGTGACGCTGGCCGACCGGATCGTCGTCATGGACGGCGGTACGGTCCGGGCCATCGGCACCCACGCCGAACTGGTCGGCTCCGATCCGCTGTACGCCGAGCTCGCCACGACCCAGTTCCTGGCCGCCGCCGACGCCGCCACCGACGCCGGCACCGACGGTGCCGCTGCCGCCGCCGACGCCGCTGATGCCCACGGTTGAGACGTCCTGAGCGTGTGTCCCCAGGACCGGCATCGGCACGACGCCGGTCCTGGAGGGGTTGCCCTGCGTCAACTCGCCCTGCCTGGCGTGCCGTCGGAACACTTCGACGACCCGGTCGTCATCAGGGCCGGCCACTACGTGGCACCCCGGTCGCCGGGCTTCTCGGCGCAGATGCGGCCGGGCTCCATCGCCCGGTACACCGATCCGGACGGCGCCTTCTGGGCCGCCGACCTCGCGATGAGGACGGAGTTCCCGGCATGAGCGACCTCTCCGGACTCAGGGCCGTCGTCACGGGCGGGGCCTCGGGCATCGGCCTGGCCACGGCTCAGCTGCTCGGCGCCCGCGTGGCCGCCTCGACCTCAGGCCTGACGCCGTCGAGGAGCGGCTGACCACGCTCCGGGCGGACGTCTCCGACGACGCCTCCGTACGGGAGGCCGTCACGGCGGCGGCGCAGGCTCTCGACGGCATCGACATCCTGGTCGACAACGCCGGGATCGGTGCCGGCGGTCGACCGCCTGGACACCACCACCCATGACGGCGCCCCGGACACCGTCTACCGGCTGCGCCTGCGATCCCTCCGTACTCCCGCGGCGTCGGCGGAGTTCCGGTTCACGGTGCACGGTTCATCGCCGCCGGGCAGCGGCGAGGAAATCGAGAATGACGCTCGTCGCGTCCAGCGCGGTGCTGGTGCGGCCGAAACCCGCGGGCGGGGCGACGGATGAGCCGGGCCAGGTGTGGCCCGCACCGTGCACGACCAGGAGCTCGACAGCGGCTCCTCGGTGCCCGGGACTCCACACCGTGCGGTCGTAATCCGCCTCGCTCTCCTCGGCGGGTCCGCTCGCGCCGGCTGCGCCGGCGAACGCCTCGGCACTGGCGCGGGTCGACATGCTGGGGGTGACCGGCTCTTCGCCCGCGGCGGCCGGGCCGGGGCTGGGCAGGCCTGCGAGGGGGCGTACGGGATCGTCGGCGCCATGGATGATCAACACCGGGACCGGTCCCGAGGGCCTGACCGCCGCGGGTCCGGTGGGGAGTTGGCCCGCGACGGCGGCGGCTCCCGCCACAGGCCGGGGCGTTGGGCCGCCACCCGCAGTGCCATCGATCCTCCGTTGGAGAAGCCGACGACGTAGACCCGTTCGGGATCGGCCTGCCCGGTCCGCACCAGCTGGTCGACCAGGGCCTCGGTGAAGCGCACGTCGGCGTCGGGATCCGGCCGCTGTCCGGTGACGGCAGTACCGGCGCCCCATCCCCTGCGCAGCCCCTCGGGACAGGCGATGAGCATGTCGCGTGCCCCGGCCGCCTTGTCGAGGCCGCTCGTCTCGCGCATGCCGGAGGCGGTGGAACCGCGCCCGTGGAAGGCGATGACGAGCGGCTTGCGCCCGCCGCCGTTCGTGCCGGGCCGGTGCAGCAGATACTCCCGGGTGCCGCCGTCCACCCGGACCTGCTCCCGGGTGTCGGCGGCTGCGGGCGCCCGACTGCCGCCCTGTGAGCTGCCGGCCGGAGCCGGCGGGGAGGCCGGCCCGGTCGCCGTGGTGCAGCCGGCGGCGAGGGTGCTCCCGAGGGCCAGGGCGACGAGCCGGCCGGGCATGGTCGTGGCGCGGCGTGAGGGGGTGGAGCGCGAGGTCATGCCCTCGACATGATCAGCACGCCCGGCGGTGTGTCCAGCACCGCCGTCGATCCCGGATCGACCGATCTTCGACATCGTCGCTGCTCATGGAACTGGTAGGTGCATCCGGGGTGATGTGCGACTGTTGCGGAAGAGTGACTGTTCGGTCGGTCCGGGATCGTCTTCAGGGCAGCGGTCAGGCGTTGGGGTCGAACGGGATGCCGGCCGGCTTGGCCTCCGCGAGGTGGCTGTTGAAGCTGCCGTCCTTGAGACCGAAGTGGGCACTGCCGAAGTTGGCCTGGCTCAGCTTGTCGCGGAGACCCGCGGGGTAACCGTTCCAGCCGATCAGCTTGGGGAACTGCCAGCCGTGGTAGTGGTTCTCCGGCGGCTCGTCGTTGGAGTTCGCGGGGCGGAAGCAGTGCGTGCTCGCGCCGTCCTTGTGGTAGACGATCTTGGGGTGCGTCCCGTCCCACCGGATCTGGTCACGGCCGTAGATGTTGAAGTCGCCGTGGGCGGAGGTGGAGACGTACTGGGCCTGGTTGTTCTGCACCCACACCACGACGTGCTCCCAGTCGTGGCGGTGTCCGCCGAGGCTGATGCCGGGTATGGCCTGGTCCTTCTCGAAGTAGAGGCCGTAGATGATCGCGCACCAGCCGTTGTTGCACTTGTAGCGCGCGTATCCGTTGGTGTTGTCGAGGTCCCAGGAGTCGCGGCAGCTGCCGTTGAGGGCCCCGGTCGGGTTGAGGCCGGGGTTGATCGTCCCGTCGGGGCCGATGGCGGGAGTGGGGTAGCAGCCGTCCGTGTCGTAGTCGTAGGCCGGCTGGAAGGACTGCTCCAGTCCGTCCGCGTTGGCGGGCAGGGCCGGCGGCGGGGCGGCGAACGCGCTGCCCGGGAAGGCGACGACCAGCGCGACGGCGCTGCCGACGACGAGCGAGGCCTTGCGGATGCGGGAGCTTTTCTTCACTGCGTCCTCCTGATCGACGGCCGGCGTGGAGCGCCGTCATATTGGCATGCACAGCTCAGCCTGTCCGCACTCGTGTACACACCGACCGTCGACAGGTGTCGGAACGGTGAAAGGTCCACCAATACAAGGGGGTTGGCGAACGGGGCCGGGACGCCGGCCCGCGGTGCACCCGGACCTGCGGCAGCGCCGCGTCCGGTGCCACGGCGAAGGGCCCGACCCCACCGGGTCGGGCCCTTCGCCCGGAGCGCGCGAAGGTGCCCGGAGACGTCAGCCGGCCGCCCCGGCGGCCCGGTGGGCCGCGGTGAGCTCGGCCACCGCGCCCGTCAGGTCGCCCGTCAGGAACAGGTGGTCGGCCTCCGCGAAGGGCTTGGCCACCGCGGGCGTGATGCGCTGCCCGATCCTGTGCTGGGCGATCTCCCGCGCCTTGGTGGCGATGGCGCGGCCTGCCTCGGACGTGGCCCCGCCCGCCCTCTCGACGAGCGCGGCGGCGACCGCCAGGGCCCTGAGGGTGCGCTCGCCGCCGGCCGGGGCGGAGCCGAGCGTCGTGAGCCCCCAGCCGTACGGGAACTGCGGGTCGTACGCCGTGTCCCCGACGTTGATCGGGAGCTGGGCCTCCGACCTGGGCCAGGTGACCGGGAGTTGGCCGGTGAAGGCACGCTTCCCGTACAGCACGTCCGCGACGCCGTCGCCCTCGGTGCCGGGCAGCCACGAGGCGACCAGGGCGTCGATGTCGCCGAGGCGGTCGCCGATGAGCTGCGGACGGCCGGCCACCACGAGGACCGCGCACTTCATGGCGGCACAGACCTTGTCGACCGCGGCCTTGTCGGCGGCCGACAACTCCAGGTCGTGTCCGTTGCCGACGTCGCCGATGCCCTCCGCGTACGGGGTCTCGCCGACCACGACGACACCCACGTCATGGCCGTCCAGGGGCGCCGACGCGTCCTTCGAGTGCGTGACGGTGCCGGGCGCGGCCTTCTCCATCGCGGCCAGGATCGTCGTCCCCTCGGTGCTCCTCCCCGACGAGCCCTGCCAGCTGATCGTCCAGCCGCCCGCCTGGTTGCCCAGGTCGTCGGCGTTCGATCCCGCCACGTACACCTTCTGCGAGGGCTTCAGCGGCAGCAGACCGCCGTTGTTCTTCAGCAGCACCTGGGACTTGGCCGCCGCCTCCCTGGCCACCGCCCGGTGTTCGGCGGAGCCGACCTTCGCCGGACCCGAGGTGTCGGTGTACGGCTTCTCGAAGAGACCGAGCGTGAACTTCTGCTCCAGGATGCGGGACACCGCGTCGTCCACCCGGGCCTGCGGGATGCGGCCCGCCCCGACCTCCGCGACGAGTGTGCGGTGGAAGTCCTGGTACGCCGTCGGCACCATGATCATGTCGAGGCCCGCGTTGACCGACGTACGCACGTCGCTCGCGTAGTCGCCCGGGATCTGGTCGATGGCCTGCCAGTCGCTGATGACGAAGCCCTTGAAGCCCATGCGGTCCTTCAGGACACCGTTGATCAGCTCGGCGTTGGCGTGCATCTTCACCGGGCCCGCGTCGTCGCCGACGATGTCGACGGAGGAGTACGAGGGCATGACCGTGCCCACTCCGCGCTTCACCGCGTCCTTGAACGGGGCGAGGTGGACGGCCTCCAGCTCCTCGCGCGTGACCTTGGTGATGCCCTGGTCGATCGTGTAGGAGCCGGTGGTGGACGAGCCGAACTCGGTGCCGCCGTCACCGACGAAGTGCTTGGCCGTGGCCAGCACCTTGTCGTTGCGCTTCAGGTCCTTGCCGTTCGCGGCGCCCTGCATGCCGCGGATGACCGTCTCCATCGCGGTGACCAGTGCCGGGTCCTCGCCGTACGCCTCGTACGAGCGGCCCCAGCGCTCGTCGCGCGTCACGCACAGACAGGGCGCGAAGTCCCAGGGGATTCCGGTGGCGCGCACCTCGGCGGCGGTGACGGCGCCCGTCCGCTCGGCGAGCCGGGGGTCGCGGCCTGCCCCGATGCCGATGTTGTGGGGCATGATCGTGGCACCGACAACGTTGTTGTGGCCGTGGACGGCGTCCACCCCGTAGATCAGCGGGATCTGGAAGCGGGTCGCCTGCGCGCGCAGCTGGTACGCGTCGATCATCTTCGCCCAGGCCTCGGGGGCGTTGGGTGTCGGGACCGAACCGCCGCCGGAGAGCAGCGATCCGAGGTCGTACGCCGCGATGTCGCCCTGCGCCTTGAGCGCGTTGCGCTCGGCCTGGGTCATCTGCCCCGCCTTCTCGGCCAGGGTCATCCGGGAGAGGAGGTCGGCAACCCGCTTCTTCACGGGCAGCCGCGCGTCCAGATACGGCAGGCCGTGCGCGTCGATCACGACCTGCGGGTTCTCGGCGGGCGCCGTCGCCCCGGAGACCGTCAGCTTCAGCGGGACCGTCTCGGCGGACTCGGCCGAACCGTCCTTCAGGGTGGGCACGGTGACGGTGCGGGAGGTCCCGGAGGGCGTGCCCGCGGGGAAGGTGACCGTGCCGGTCACCGCCGTGTAGTCCTTGCCGGCGGTCGCGGTGCCGCCTTCGGTGGCGTACTCGACGGTCACCGGCTCCTCGATCGGGGCGGAGCCCGTGGTCGCGACGGTGATCCGGACATCGGCCGAGCCGCCCTCGCCGACCGGGTGCACGGCGGCGTCGGTGACGACCTTGGCGGTGAGCGCCGGGTCGGCCTTGCCGTACAGCTCGACGCCGTCGAGGGCGAACTCGCCCTGCTGCCCGACCGGGAGGGTGAGGGCGTAGCCCCAGATCTCGTTCAGGCCGAGCACCTGGTCGATGCCGCCGACCGGCTGGTAGTCGGTGCGGTACTCGAACTGCGAGAACGGGATCTCGACGAGATGCCAGCCCTCCCAGTCGTCGGTGAAGGACGTGGTCCAGAGCTCGGACGCCTCGCCGTTGGCGCCGCCGTCCTTGAGCTCGAAGTTGATCCGCTTGCCGGAGCCGGGCGGCAGGGGCGCGGTGTTCTGGCCGTACCACCAGAAGCGGATGCCCTGGTGGGCGGTCCAGTCGTGGGCGGGCTCGTCGAAGGCGAAGTCGTGGGTGAACCCGCCCCAGCCGCTGATGTCGTACGAGCCCTTGAGGACCTTGGCGCCCTCGGGGGCGTCCGGGCGCTCCTCGAAGGCCAGCCGGGGATGGTCGTCGGCGTCGCTGCCCCAGGTGAAGATGCCTTCGGCGGGCGGGTTGGCGAAGGGCACCTCGCCCTCGAAACGGTCGACCGCGACCGGGGGCGGTTCGTCCGCAGCGGCCGTGGCCGCCGAGGTGAGAGGGAGGAGTCCGGTGAGGACACATGCGGACACGAGCACGGCGGTTCGTGCGAACCGGGGTCTTGCTTGGTGCATGAGGCTTCCTCCGAGGACGACGCCGGCTTCATTTCACGGGGCGCGAGTCAACTGGCCTGGACCATTGCCGTCAAGACTTCACACCAAACACGTGACAGAGCCAATCACCCGAGGTTCGCGGGGAGTTGTTTGTTCAGCCTTTGAACACGTGGCCCGCCGAACGGTTCACCTTCCGTCGGTCCTCCGTATCCGCGCACCGGAACGACAGGCCCGCTCCCGGCCGTCCGCCGGCACCCCGATCCGGGGTCCTCGACCGCGTACGGCACCAAGGTGCTGCTGTCCTCGTCGACCGCGAGGGGCCGGCCGAGCGGTGACACCGCGCGCTGTGGGCAGTCGAGGCGTTGGCAGATGCGGCCGGCCGTGCCCATGGGAGCAGCGGCGTCGCAGTTGACGAGCCCGCGCTGCGCGAGACTCTGCCCCTGCGGGCCGCCGACCACGCGGCCTACCTCGCCTGGGCCACCGAGGCGTTCCGCCTCACCACGAGCGGCGTCCGACCGGACATCCAGATCCACACGCACATGTGCTACGCCGAGTTCGGCGACGTCATCCAGGCCGTCGACGACCTCGACGCCGACGTCATCAGCCTGGAGGCGGCCCGCTCCCACATACAGGTCGCCCGCGAACTCGCCGCCCACGGCTACCCGCGCGAGGCCGGCCCGGGCGTGTACGACATCCATTCCCCGCGCGTGCCGAGCGCCGAGGAGGCGGCCGCCCTGCTGCGCAAGGGGCTGCAGGCCATCCCGCCGGAGCGGATGTGGGTCAACCCCGACTGCGGCCTGAAGACGCGCGACTGGCCGGAGACCCGGGCGTCACTGGAGAACCTGGTCGCGGCAGCCCGGGCGGTGCGCGGGGAACTGCCCTCCTCCTGACCGCTCGCGCAGGCCCGGCCGCTCCTCGGGAAGGGGCGGCCGGGTCCGTGTCGTGCGCGGGCGCTCCTGCGGCTCGTCGTCGCATCCGTTCGACGACATCCGGGTCGGTGCCGAGGCCGGCGCGGCATCGCGGCATCGCGGCATCTCGGCATCGCGGCATCGCGGCATCGCGGCATCGCGGCATCGCGGCGAGCTCCTCTTCCGCGGCAGCGGCCCCGGCGTAGTGGCGCTCCGTCCCGGCGGACGAGTGCGGGCAGGCGCGCCCGGCGCCTCACACCCGGCAGGAGCCCTTGCGACGGGACCCGACCGCGGGACCCGTGACGATGCCGGGGCTCTCGGCGGGCACCGCCCGGGTGTGGAGCCGCGGTGACCGTGCTCGGGCTGCGCCGGGTGCCGGCGGCGACCGCGCTGCCGGGTTCGGCCGTTCTGGTCGGGATCACCGCGACCGCCCGTCGAATCCTCAACTCACCAGCCCGCACCGCGCGGCCGTGCCCCATGATGGGGCAGCCATGTCGTGGACCAGCAGCAGGAGTGCCGCGCGCCGCACCGGTCGGGAACCGGTGACCGGCGTGGCGGTCGCTGCTGTGCGCGCGGCGACCTTCAGCGCGACGAGCACCGCACTTGCCGTCACCGGCCATCACCTGGCCTCCGGGCGTCCCGCGTCGTGGCGGGCCGCCCTGCTCGCCGGTCTGCTGCTCGTCCTGCTCGTTCTGCCGGCCGTACGCTCGCCACGGTCGCTGACCACCGTGACGGCGGCGACCGCAGCAGCGCAGTACCTCCTGCACCTGTGGCTCGCAGGGGTGCAGGCGCACCGGCCTCACCCTTCGCATCAGTCGCCCGGCCACAGCGGGTCGCACGAGACCTGGCACGCCGGCCACCACGGTGCCGCCATGACCGCCGCCCATCTTGCGGCGGCGGTGCTGGTGGCCTGGCTCATGCAGCGTGCGGACGCCGCATGCCGCTCCGCCGGACAGCGCATCGGTGACACGGTTGCCGGGCTCGTCGGCCGTCTCGTGCCCGCACGGCCGCCACAGGCCGTGACGCACATGCCCCGACCGGTCCGGGTGCGGGCTCCGGTGTGCTCACCCGCCTCCCTGGTGCTGGCGCACTCGGTCGTTCGTCGCGGGCCGCCGGTGGGGACCGCTCTCGCCCACTGACCTCGGGGCACGTTCCGGCGTGCCCGCACACCGCCCACCACTTCGGGAGCCACCCGTGCCTCGCATCACGCCGACGCGTACCGCGCGCCGTCTGTCCCTGCTCACCGGCGCCGCCCTCGCGGCCTCCTTCGCCCTCGCCGCCCCGACCGCGGCACACGTGGAGGTCGAGGCCGAGGGCGCCGCCGCCCTCGCCGAGAACGTCACCCTGAACTTCACCGCCGAGTCGGAGTCCGACAGCGCCGGCATCACCAAGCTGGAGGTGATCCTCCCCGAGGGCCTCGCCCCGGCCGACATCGCGTACAAGGCAGGCCCGACCGGCTGGAAGCTCGCCGCCACGGCCCGCGGTTACGCCGTCTCCGGCCCGGCGGTCGCCACCGGCGACGACGCAGCCTACTCCGTGATCGTCCGACAGCTGCCCGATACCAGGACGCTGGCCTTCAAGACCCTGCAGTCCTACGCGGACGGCCGCGTCGACCGCTGGATCGAACTGGAGGAGGCGGGCGGGCACGGGGACGGACACGGGCACGGGCACGGCAACTCCGCGCCGACCCTCGCCCTGAAGCCCGCGGCCCCCGGGGCCGAGACGGTCGCCGCCGGCCCGAGCACCGCGCCCACGACCGCGGCGCCCACCACCCCGGCACCGAGCACGCCCGCCGGGCAGGACGGCAAGCCCGCTGACGGCGCGGCCGAGCAGACGGCGGCGGAGCAGGAGAAGGACAGTGGATCCTCGCCCGCCGCCGCGATCGTCATCGGTGTGCTCGCGCTCGCGGCCCTCGCCGGTGGTGCCTGGTGGTGGAGGCGCCGAGGCTCTGCCGGCCGCGTCTGAAGCCGACACGCCCGCCGGGCGCCGGGCTCGCCCGGCGCCCGGCGCAGGATCCGGAGGGGACGCCCTGTTCCCCGGTCACTTGATCAGGAGGGCCGGCAGCGTGGCCGCGTGCATCACGTACTCCAACGGCCCCCGCCGGAAGAACCGGGTCCGGACGAGAGCGAAGAGCATGACCGCCACGGCGAAGCAGAGGAAGACCGGCAGGGCGGCGGACTCCGGCATGTCGACGTCGCCCAGGGCCCCGATGGCGAGGATGTGGGCGACGTACGCGGTCAGGGCGATCGATCCGACCGCGACGACCGGCGTGGCCGCCCACCGGAACCGCGGCGACCGTTCCATGGCGACGAGGCAGCCGGCCAGCACTGCCAGGGCGACGCCGGTGTTGCCGAGGACGGACCAGGTCGTCTGGCTGTGCGGCGAAGCCACCAGCAGCCAGGCGGGAATTCCTGCGGTGGGGTCCTCGCCCACGGCGTCGGACCACCAGGCCGATGCCGCCGCCCCGGTGCCCGAGGCCTCTCTCACCCCGTTCAGCGCACCGGGGACGAGGTGCAGGGCCAGCCAGGAGCCTCCGTAGCCGATCACGGCCAGCGCACCGCCGAGCAGGCCCACTCTGCCCACGCGGCCGGGCCGGCCGAGGTCCA
Organism: Streptomyces sp. NPDC001970; assembly: GCF_053594115.1. Taxonomy (NCBI): domain Bacteria; kingdom Bacillati; phylum Actinomycetota; class Actinomycetes; order Kitasatosporales; family Streptomycetaceae; genus Streptomyces; species Streptomyces sp. NPDC001970. The sequence goes on from NZ_JBSFDW010000023.1 coordinate 104,358, forward strand.
GTCTCGCCACCGCCATTCCGGCGACGATGAACGGAAGCCAGGTCGGTACCGGGTACGCCCCCGTGATGAACAGTTCGACGAGCCCGTCCGAATCAGTGATCCACGCCGGCGGATCGTGGCCGATGACGGCGTCGCCCCGGCTTCTGTCCTCGACCGCCACCCGCAGCAGGTACAGGACCTGGGGCATGACGAGCGCGGTCGCCGCGGCAATGGCGGCCAAGGAGGCGGCTCGCAGCCGGTACAGCGGAAGGGCGAGGACGAAGAGGACCCCGTAGCAGGGGAGGATCACGTCCACGTCGGTGTCCAGGGCGATCAGGGCGTAGCCCAGGGCGATCAGGAGCACCGAGCGGATCAGCACCCGCCCCACGGCCTGCCGCCCCGCCCGTCCCGTCCGAGGCTGCGGCCTGCCGGTCAGAATCACCAGGGTGAACCCGGCCAGCACCGCGAACAGGGCGGCGGACCGGCCACGCGCCACCTCCATCACCCAGCCCAGCGCACCGCCCACCGACGGCTCGGGGCCGACATGCGCCGCGAACATCCCCAGGATCGCCAGGCCGCGCGCCAGATCGAGGCCGATCAGCCGTCCCGTCGACGACGTGTACGGCCGGCGGCCCGGCCCGGCGGATCTCGACGCCTCCGGCGGCACAGGGGGTGATGCGCAACGCGTCATGTGCTCCAGGGTTGGCGAATTTGCCGGCTTCAACCATCCGACAGGTGTCCGGAGCCACCCCCGCCGACTGACCGGCGCACCCCGAATCTGAGCCGCGCTCCCCGAGAGCACCCTGGTGGGTGGCGCAGCCGGCGAAGCCGGAGATGGCCCCGCACGAGAGTGGGCGCCTCAGCGCCCACGTGCACTTCTCCTTGTGAGCTTCACCGGCGATTGAGCGCTGACACGAGTCCCCCGTCGGAAGGCGTGGGCTCTGCTGCCCCATGAGAGGCCGGGTTGACCCCTCGACATCCCAGCCGCGAAATGCGGGAGGTCACTCCAGGTCGGAAAGGAGATCGTCGAGCACCGTCTCTTCTTCGACGCGAACGCCAAGCTCACGCAGAGCGACATTCAGGCCCGGGTCCCACGGGGTCTCGACAGGCGTGCCCACCAGGGTGGAGGAGCCGGCCACTGCACCGGCTGCCTCCCGGTAGTGTGCGGCGCCATAGCGCCAAGGCTTCCAGGGGACACTTCGCCCGAGTGCATTCGCGATACGCGCTCCACCCCAATCGAAGTCCCCATGGTAGAGAAGCCCTGCCCCACGATCGGCCAGGCCGCGCAAGAGGGTGAGTGCCGCAGCCGAGGGCTGTCCCTGGAGGCACACCATGGGCGGGCAGGCCGGCCCGAACGCGTCGGCGGCGGCGGACAGCACCGCCGGATTCTCACACACCCGGACGACACCGGTCGCCCGGGCATCGCCGACCGGCATACGGCGGGCGAGCTGACGCAACGTGAGAACGGCGGGCTCGCCGGCGTCGGCCATCCAGTCGAGGGACGGGTTTCCCCGCAGGTTGAGGGTGAGGACCGTGGAGGACACGTCGTCCTTGAGCAGGCCCCCCGATGCCCAGGCCTCTCGCCGCCATTCGGCCCCGGAGCCGTCGGGGAAGCCGGTGAGGGCGCGGATCCCGGACAACACAAGCGTGGCGAGCGGAGTCCCGTCGTCCAGAGCGTGGGCATTCGCAAGGGTCCCTGCCGCGAAGGACGCCCGGGAGGTCGGAGGCACGGCGGGCAGCGAACGCAGCGCCCGGACAGCGGCGTCCACCAGCGACCTGGCGCCTTGCGAGGTGCGGGCAAGTCGTCGTACGTGACCGTCCTGGCGTATCCGGTGTGCCCAGTCGGTCAGTTCGGGACCGAGCGTGTCGAGGGGGGCGTACGCCTCCTCCCATGCGCGCGCCTCGTTGCTCCGCGCCTCGGCGAGGACAGTCACCGGGCCGGTGAGTGCCACGACCGCCGCTTCCAGTCCGTCCGGGCTCACGCCGGAGCGCCGCAGGACCGCGTCCACCGCCTCCAGGCGTACGGTCAACGAACGGCCACCCCGCGGGGCGATCCCCAACAGGCGTTCGACGGCGAGACGTTGTGATGCGTCTGGAGAGGACAGGGTGACGGGCCCGGTGAGGGGCCTGCCACGCGCCATGCGCTGCCGGGACCGGTCCACCAGCCAAGCGAGGCCGGGACCGCCGAGCAGCCGGCTGAGGCGGTCGGCGTCGATGCGCCCACCGGAGTGCGGTTCCTGGGAGGGTACGGGGCCCGCTGGGTCTGCCGGCCCCACCGGTTGTCGACGGCCACGAAGTCGCGAGGGCGGCTGCGCAGGTTGTCGGCTCATGTCCACGAGGAATCCTGCTCCCTGGTGTCGTCGGCAGCGGCTGCCCGCCCCGGCACGGTTACCGCTCGACCGGCGTCGCCCGCCCCCTCGTACGATCCTGCGGCTTGTGCCGGGACCGTCGGTACGCGCTCGTGGCCTTCGGGATCCGGGCCGCGGAGCCGTTCGCTGCCGTCCCACTCCCACCTGGTCACCAGGACGGCCGCGATGTCGTCGACGCGGGAGAGCTGAGCGATGGCGATTCCGGGGACCTGCGGGTAGCAGGCCCATTCGCGTTCGCTGGTCATGACCACGTCCAGGTCGAAGGCCCTCAGCAGGCCAAGGCACTTGGCGCGGGAGTCGTCGTCCACCCCGGCGAACGCCTCGTCCAGGGTCACCAGGCGCGGCGCGTACGCACTCCCCGCGCTCGCGTAGTGGGAGGACGCCGCCGCGAAGAGGGGCACCGACGCCGCGAGCACGCGTTCGCCACCCGAGGCCGGCCCGGTCGCCGGCACCCATTTGCCGTGCTGGTGGCGTTCGACGCCGAACTCGTGCCAGGACCGGTAGTCGAGGGCCGCCGTGAGATCTTCCAGCCAGCTGCCGGAGCTGTCGTCGGCCTGACGGCGTGCGATCTGTTCCTGGAGGAACTCACCTACGGCGGCCCGGTCCTGCGGGGACCAGGCGTCGGCGGACTGGCGCAGCCGCTCGCGGGCCTGCGCCAGTCCGCGAGGTGCCCGGCGCGACGCCCGCCACACCAGGCGCAACGTCATTCCCGTCGATGTCGGGCGCTCTTCCAGCTCGTCGTTCATGGCGCGCACCTGCCGTTCGGCGCTGCCGATAAGCTCCTGAAGGGTCCCGGCCACCTCGGTGATCAGGTGGGTCTCCAGCACCTCGCGCTCGTGTGAGGACAGGATGCGGGTCAGCTCGGCGACCTCGGCGGCGAGCGCTTCCGCGAGTTCCGGAACGGCTCGTTCGCGTCCCTGGTAGACGATGTCGACCCGCATACCGTCCTCGCTCGGGCGGGCCGTGGCGGTGTGGCCGTGCCGGGACAGCGCATCCTGCAGCTTGCCGAACTCCTCGCTCAGGCGCTTCTGTACGCGTTCCCATGCACCGTCCGAGTCGTCCGTGGAGGCGAGTTGGGATTCGATGGCGCGAGCGAGGCCGACGGCCGGGGTCGCCGCCCACACGCCACCGCCGGTGTCCGGTACGACGGCATCCGGAAGGGCGACGGCGAGCAGCCCGGTCGCCGCGAACCGCTGCAGGGCGGCGATGGCCCGCTCCCGCGCGGCGGTGGCGTCGGTGACGTCCTCACCGAGCCGCTCGATACGTCCTTCGGCGTGGCTGGCGCGCCGGTCCGCGTCACCGAACTCCACCTGGTTGCCGCGCTGTTCCTGCTCGCAGGCGCGTATGGCAACCGCGGTCTCCTCAAGGAGTCGCTGCAGTTCGGCGACAGCGGCGCCGACGGTGGAGCGCAGGGTGGTGAGATGCTCGTCCGCGGCGGCGGCGCTGCGGGCCGCCTGCGTCGTGCGTTCGGCGAGCTCGGACACGCGGTGTCCGGCCCGCTCGGCCTCCGCCCGTTCGCCGGTGACGGCGTGCTCGGACTCTGCGCGTTCGCGCAGTGCGGGCCACAGGCCGGCGAGGAGTGCGGTGTGATCGGCGAGTGCCTGGCGCACCGCGGCGAGTCCGGCGCGATCGGCGGGCAGGCTCATATCCGCAGCGGTATCGGTGAGTTCGGCCGACGCGTTCTCCGCTCTCCCCCTCGCCCCGGCCAGCTCGGCCGCCCGCTCACCGTGCCGAGCGCGGGCCCGGTGTGCGGCGTCCGCCGCGGTGGTGACGCGGGCGTGAGCGTGGCGCAGGTCGTCGTCCTCGGGGACCGCGGCGAGTTCGGTGTCCAGTAGTCGGCGGCGCTCGGCCACCGTGGCGCGCGTGTGCGCGAGCCGCTCCTTCTCCTCCTCCAACTCGTGCAGGTCGGCGCGCAGTTGCGTCAGCCGGACGCGGCGGGCCTCCTCACGGGCCCCCTCACCCACGTACTGGGCGCGCTGCTTGGCCCAGCTTCCGGTCAGTGCGCCGACCCGGAAACGGCCGTCCGTCGACACCCACGTGCCGCCGTCCTCGGCGTTTTCGGCATCGGTCACGCAAAGTCCCACCGCGGCGAGGAGTCGCGCCACCGTCTTCTCCCCCACGGCGGCGGCCCCCGGGTCCCCGTGGTCCACGGCCGGGCACAGCACCTCGTCGAGGGCGGCAGTGCCGACCGGGCCCGCTGGGTCGAGCAGCACGTCATGGCCGTCCGCGGCGATCGCGGAGCCGTCCGGCAGCACCCAGGCGTCGAGGAGCCCGGACGCCTCCAACGCCGCCTCGAGGCCGGCACGTTCGGCCTCGGTGACATGGGCACGGAAGTCGACGAGCCGCCACAGCGGAGCACCGGAAGCCCGGTCCCGGACGCCGGGCGTGCGGGTGCGGGGAACGTACGGGCCGCGCTGCCCGCCCGCTTCGAGCGCTGCCAGCTCGGCCTCGGCGAGCCGCTGCTGTTCCGCTCTGCCCGCTTCCCGTTGCGCCAGGTCGGCCGCCTCGTCGGCCAGGCGGGACGCGAACACCCGATGAGCCTCGGCGGCCTCGGCCCGCGCCGGGTTGGGTCCGTCCAGGCTGCCCGCCCATTGCTGAGTGGTGTCGAGCGTTCCCGCGAGGCCGTCGAGACGCAGTTCGACGCACCCGCCGAGGTGCGCTGCAGTGAGGGCCACCAGCGCGCGGCCCTCCTCGGCGACGCGCGTTTCGGCCTCGGCCAGCCGCTCCGCGCTGTGCACGACGTCCTCTTCGGCCTCGTCGGCGCGCAGTCGGGCGGCCCGGTGCTCGTCCGCCGCCCGCTCGGCGTGCGCGGCGAGTTCCTCCAGGTGCTCGACGGCGCGGCGTCCGCGCGCGGTCGCCTCGTCCGCCTCCCGGCGCAGCACGTTCTCGGGGGCGCCCTGTGTCCGCGGGACGTCGAGCCGGGTCGCCGTGGCGGTCACGCGTACGCGGTCATGGATGTCATCCAGGGCGGTCTGCGCGGCGGTGAGGCGGTTGTTCGCGGCATCGAGCCGGCCGAGAGCCCGGGTGTGCGTCTCGGCGGCCTTACGGCGGTCCTCCTCGGCCTGGACCAGGTCCCCGGCCGTTCGGGAGGCATCGGACGCCGCCTGCTCCAGCTCGCGGGCGTTACGCATCTCGGGGCCGGCCCGCAGTGTGGCGTCCTGGGCGGTCAGCCGCGTGGCACGCCGGGCGAGTGCCTCCGCCTTCGCTTCGGCTGCCTCTCGGTCCGCGACCGCCTGGGCGCGGTCGCTCTGCGCCTTGAGAAGTTCGCGCTGGAGGTGCTCGTAGCGGGCGTGTTCGGTGCGCGGCAGCCGGGCCCGACGCCGTGTGGCCAAGCGGGCGTAGCGCCGGTAGTGGTCGAGGAAACCCGACGACGCCTGTTCGGCCTCGCGTGCCGCCCGCAGTTCCTCCTTCTCCTCGTCGAGTGACCGGAACGCCTCCGCCGCGTCGGCGATGACTGCCTGGTCCATGGGCGGCAGCGCCTCGGTCAGCGCCCTGGACAGGGCGGCCTCGTTGGGCCGTTTGGACAGTTGCGGCTGGCGCAGCTGGATCAGCAGGTCGACCAGGGCCGCGTAGCGTCGCTCACCGAGGCCGAACAGGGCCTCGTCCACGGCCCTGCGATACGTCCTGGCCGTGTCGTACACGATGCCGTGTCCGGCGATCGCCTCCGCGAGGCGGTCCCGGGACAGGGCCGTGCCGGTGGCGTCGAGCAGGTCGAGCCCGTCGCCGACGCGCCGGCCGGTGACGGCGAACCAGTGGCGGGCGATGCCGCGTCCGGCGACCGCTTTCAGCCCGCAGAGCAGCGTACGGAAGTGCGGTTCACCCGTCGCCTCGTCCAGACGCCCGAACTCGATCCAGGTGTAGCCGAGCCGCTCGGGATGCGGATGCTCGCCGCCCAGCAGCAGATTCCACTCCATGCGCTTGCCCGGGTCGCCGTCGGGCTCCACACGGCGGGCGGAGAGGTCGCCGTCCAGCAGGAACGGCAGAGTGAGGGCGAGCACCTTCGACTTTCCGGTGCCGTTGTTGCCGCGCAGGAGCAGTCGGCCGTCGCGGAACCAGAATTCCTCGACGTCGTAGTGGAACAGATCGACGAGCCCGATACGCAGAGGCCGCCAGCGGCCTGGCGCGGGGCTGGGGAGCGCCGTCACTTCGGTCAACGCGGAGTGCACCTTTCCTTTGTCGTTCAGCGCGTCTGCGGGCAGGTCTTCAGTCGTTCAGCGGCTCTGCCGGGCGCGGGCGGCAGGCGCGCCGGATCCGCCGGCTCCTTCACGACGGGCTCACCCATCGCGTAGCGCGTCAGCGCGGGCCGTGGCGTCACGCCCCTGGCCGTACGCGCCACCACGCCGAGTGCCACCAGCTTCGCCAGCGCCCGCTCGACCAGCTCGGGCTCCGCGCCGGGTTCCCTGGCCGACTTGGACCAGAAGCTGCCGTGCCGGTCCGCCAGTTCACGCACCTGCACCGCGAGCTCCGCTGTATCGACGGGCGCGGTGGCCTCCGCCAGGTAGGCGGCGAGCAGCAGGGTGATGTGCCCGTGCGTGCCCTGCTCCGGCATCCGCACGTCCGTGAGGTCGTCCAGAGGGTCGACCATGGCGATGCCCTCGGCGCGGGCTTCGGCGACCAGGCCGGTCAGTTCACTGATCCGCGCGGTGATGAAGCCGCGCTGCCGGGTGAGGTAGGCCAGTTCGTCGTCGGTCAGGTCGTCGTAGTAGAGCACCGGGTCGTCGAGCAGGCAGCGGGTCAGCTTCCAGCGGATCGCGCGGAAGCGCAGCTCGTCGCTGTCGAGCGCGGTCTGTGCGGTCATCTCCACCAGACGCGCCTCGAAGTCCTGGGCTTCGACCATGGAGGGTCCGCGCCGGGTGGCCGGCATCCCGGCCAGCACGCGTCGCCGCACGTCGTAGAGAACGTCTCCCGATCCGCTGACGTACGCCTCCTCGTCGCCCGCCACCCGGCGCAGTACACCGAACCGCAGCAGCAGCCGTACGACGGCGGCGAGGTCGAGGCGCTCGTCGCGGCGCTCCAGGGTGAACGTGATGCCTGCGGCGATGAGTTCCGGATCGGACGCTGCCAGCACGACCTGCTCGGCGAGCCGTCCGAGGGCGACCTGCGACTCGCCGCGCTCCAGTGCGGCCAGCGTCAGGCAGAGCAGCACGTAGCGGCGACGGGTGAAGGGCAGCGCCGCCCGGCTCGCCTCGCACGCCGGATGCGTGGCGTCGGAAAGGGTGCCCGGTGTCTTGCGCAGCCGTACGGCCTCCGCGTCCGTCTGCAGCGTCCAACCGGTGTTGCGCTCGAACCATTCGCGCAGCTCGGCAGCGTGCTGCCGCACCAGCCGGAACTCGTCCGCGTGCGGGCCGCCGGCGGTGATCAGCGGCTCCTTCAGCAGGGCCCGCCCCGCCTTCTGGAGGTCGGCGGCGCGCTGACCGTCCAGGATCTCGGCCAGAGGTGTGGTCACCGGGACTCCTCGTCGGGAAGCTCCGCGAGACGTGCCTCGCGCGGCCGGGCGGTTCCGCGTGCAGCGACGGACGGCGTGAGGTCGATGATGTCGACCACATGGTCGGGACCGCGGAACGTGCCGCCCGGTGTGCGCACCTGGGCCGTCACTCCGTCGTCGAGCGCCGTGAGCCGGATCTCCATCGAGCCGTCCGCGCTGGTCGCCACGGTCGTCGTCATGCCGGGCCGCCAGGTGGCCAGGGCGTCGCCGAGCAGGCGCAGGAACAGGTCGAAGCCGAGTGGATCGAGTTCCCCGAGCCGGGAGAGGCGGACCGGTCCACCGGTGGCGAGACGGGCACGGGCCGCGGCCGTCTGCTCCGCCTGCCGGGCGGCGAGCTCGGCAAGCCGCTGCTTCGCCTCGCCCCGGTCGGCCACGCTGCGGGGTTTGCCGCGCCGCTCGTAGCTGCCGGTGCGCCGCAGCTGCGGGCTGATCCGCAAGGGCCGCGCCTCGGACCAGGGAGTCGACGCCGGCACCGGCGCGGCCGTCCGTTCGGCGAGGGTGTCGGCGTCCACGGAGAGATGCCGGGAGGAGTACAGGCCGAACGCCACCCGCCACAACCGGTGCCGCGCCGCGTCGTCGGGCGCCTGGGCGAACCAGCGCGCGAGGGTACGGAAGTCCGCCGAACGGTCGGAACGCCCGGCCCGGCGCTCGTTCAACTGCCGTACGACCGAGAGCAGTTGGGGGATGGACCCGAGTGCCCGCCCGCGCAGCAGCCGCGCCTGCGACTCGCGCCCCTCCGCGGACACGAACCAGTCGGCGAGCCCGGACCAGCGGGCCGCCCACTTCTCGTACGCGGCGGCCTCCGCGTGTTCGGTGTCGTCCGGGGAGGCGTCGCCCGCCTCACGGGCGGCGGCAAGGCGCAGCAGCGGTCCGATGCGCCCCCGGCCCTCCAGCTCTCCGATCAGCAGGGCGATCCGGCCGCCGAGGGTGATGAGGTCCTGGATGAACCGCTCCAGGTACTGGATCAGCCGGTCCTTGTACGCGAGGAACGCCTCGACCTCGATGTCGTGCAGGTCGATGGTGCGCTGGAGCGACCCCATGAAGGCCCGGGCGTTGTCCGCGAGGTCGGTGAAGCGTGCCGCCAGCGAGGTCAGGGCGAGGTGCGCCTTGGCCGGGTCGGGCTCGTCCTCCGACGCGATCACCAGGAGCGCCCGGAGCTGGGTGACGATGTCGTGCAGCGCGACCGCCTGGAGTTCACCGCGCCGCCCGAGCACCTCGTCGTAGGTCCCCAGAGCCGCCTCGGCAGCCTCGCCGGCCCGCGTGAGCTGGTAGATGAACCGCTTGCGGTAGAAGTCCTCGACCGCCGTCACCCGTGCGGTGTCCGGGTCGGCCCGCAGATTGCCCCAGTCGACCAGGCTGTCCAGCGCCTTCGTCACCGTCTCCACGTCGGCGGGGCGCTGCCCCGGCTCCATCGCGGTGTGCACGTCCTCCGGCCGCAGGTGGACCGCGAATCGTTCCTTGGCGGCCAGGAACGTGCGCATCACCTGCCGGTAGAGGGCGGCGTTGGGGACGGTCAGGTGGGCGAAGGGGGCGTAGTCGGGCTGCTCGGGGCCCTCGGTCCGGGGTGTCATCGTCGATCATTCTCCCCGACGCGCACCCGTGCCCAGGGCGAGATATCAGAATCCGCCTGATTTCCCGCACCTCCGCCTGCACACGTGGGCGCCCTCCAGCGGCGAGGCCCTGCGCCCTGCCTGGACTGTTGCGTCGAGGAGCGGGTAGGACCGGCGTGCGCGTCACTCGCGCCGGCCCGGTCGTCCCGCGTTCGCCCATGCGCGCACCGGCCGCGCATCGGGACCCATCGGGTGCCGGAAGGGGCGCAGTGGGTCGACCTCCGCCCAAGGGGTGAGTGCCGCCGCCGGGTCACCACGCTGAGGCAGCCAGGGGGCGAGCCGTTGCCACACCTCGCCCGCATGGGTGGGGCGGTCGCGGGGGTCCTTGGCGAGGAGTTGGAGTACCAGTGTTTCCAGGTCGCTGGGGATGTCGGGGCGCAGTTCACGCAGTGGAGTGGGCGGCCGGTCGAGAATGAGGCCGGGGAGCATCAGCTCCGAGCGGTGCTCGAAGACCGGTTCGCCGGCGAGCATCTTGTGCAACAGGCAGCCGAGTGCGTACAGATCGGTGCGGTGGTCGATCTGTTTGCCCTTCACCTGTTCCGGTGCCATGCACTCCAGGCTGCCCGGCCGCTCGCCGGTGGTGGTGAGCTTGGCGGTCTCGGGGTCGAGGAAGGCGGCGACGCCGAAGTCGAGGACCTTGACCACTCCGTCGGTGCGGATGATGACATTCCTGCCCTTGAGGTCGCGGTGGACGACGTCGCGGGTGTGCACGGAGCCGAGGACGGAGGCGATCTGCACGCCGACCGACGCGGTCTCCTCGATGGTCAACCGCTCCTGCTCGGCGATCCGGTCGTCGAGGTCGATGCCGGTCACGTACTGCATGACGAGGTACCGGGTGCCCTTCTCCTCGCCGAGGTCGTAGACCATGGCGATACCGGTGTGGTCGAGACGGGCGGCGGCCCTGGCCTCGCGCTGGAACCGCTCGGCGTCCCGGGTGCGCTGGTCCTCGGTCAGGCCGGGGGTCACGTTCATGGTCTTGAGTGCGACGTCACGGCCGAGGTGTTCGTCATGGGCGAGCCAGACGACGCCCATTCCGCCCGAGCCGATCTCCTGCTTGATCCGGTAGCGCTTGGCGATCACAGGTCCGATGTCCATACGCGGTGCGGCTCCGTCTGGTCCGTCTGGTCCGTGGCCCGATGTGCCCGCGTGGCGGGCGCCTCGGAGTGAGTGTGGCATGAGCACGGCTCCGATGCGGGCGATACGACCACACCGAACGGATATTGACTGAGTTCACAGCCCGTGATGTCATGTGCTTCGTACGATCAGTGCGAGTACGGCGCGCTGCGGCTCGCGGATGACTACCGTGACGTCCGGACCGTGTCAGGAGCGAGTGAGGATCACGTGGACGTCTTCGAGGTGCACCGCCGGCTCATCCGGGACTACAAGGAGTACACCTCCGGCTCGGTGGTGATCGACGACCCACGGATCGACGAGAAGGTGTCGAAGTCACTGGCCGACGGCGACCAGTGGCCCGACCCCTACCTCTCGCTCAATCCCAGCTTTGCGCCCGGTGGCTCCGTCGACGACCTCGTCGGCGAGGCAGGGCCGCTGCATCCGGAGTGCGCGAGCATCTTCCGTACGGGCAAGGGCAAGCGAGACGGCGTTGTCCGCCCCATCCGCTTCCACCGGCATCAGCGGGAGGCCATCGAGGCAGCGCGGTCGAAGACCTCGTACGTCCTGACCACCGGCACCGGCTCCGGCAAGAGCCTCGGCTACATCGTGCCGATCGTCGACCGGGTGCTGCGCGAGAAGCAGTCCGGTGCTGCCCCCGGCATCAAAGCGATCATCGTCTACCCCATGAACGCCCTGGCCAACAGCCAGGTGCGCGAGCTGGACAAGTTCCTCACCGCCGGATACGGCAAGGGGAGCGAGCCGGTCACCTACGCCCGCTACACCGGCCAGGAGACCCAGGACGAGAAGGACGCCATCCTCGCCTCGCCACCGGACATCCTGCTCACCAACTACGTGATGCTGGAGCTGATGCTCACCCGCCCCGGCGAGCGGATGAACCTCATCGGCCGGGCCAAGGGGCTGCGCTTCCTGGTCCTCGACGAACTGCACACCTACCGCGGCCGGCAGGGAGCCGACGTGGCCATGCTGGTACGGCGGTTGCGTGAGGCGTGCCAGTCGCCCGGCCTGCAGTGCGTGGGCACCTCCGCGACCATGGCCACCGGCGGTACCCCCGCCTCGCGCCGTCGTGAGGTCGCCCGGGTCGCCTCGACCCTCTTCGATACGGAGATCTCGCCGGAGCGCGTCGTCGGCGAGACGCTTGTGCGGGCGACCGACGGCGCCATACCGACACAGGCCGAACTCGCCGCGTCCGTACGGAAGAACGATCCGCCGACGGAGTACGGACAGCTGGCCGCCGACCCGCTGGCCCGCTGGATCGAGACGACCTTCGGACTGGTCGAGACCGAGGACGAGGACGGCAGCACACTGCTGGTACGCGCCGACCCGGTCACCGTCGAGGACGCCGCCCGGCTCCTGCGCGCCGAAGCGTTCGACATCGAGGACGACGACCCCGAGGAGAAGTGGTACGCCGCCTGCGCGGAGGCCATCCGGACCACACTCCAGGCGGGCTCGCATGCCCGCAACCCCGAGGACGACCGGCCGCTGTTCGCCTTCCGGCTCCACCAGTTCCTGTCCAAGGGCGGATCGGTCTACGTCTCACTGGAGCAGGAACGCGACCGCCACATCACCCGCACCTATCAGCAGCGCGTCCCGAACGCTCCCGAGAAGCTGCTGCTTCCGCTCTCCTTCTGCCGCGAGTGCGGGCAGGAGTACCTGACCGTGGCCCGCGAGCAGCGCGACGACGGCAGCACGCTGTTCCGCACCCGCGAGGACGAGGACGACGAGCAGGGCTATCTCTACGTCTCCTCCGCCAACCCCTGGCCTGAGAAGGTCACCGACGCCATCGAGCAGCGGCGCTTCCCCGACAGCTGGCTCACCTTCGACGACCGCAAGGGCACGCCGGTGCTCACCGCCAGCCGCCGGAAGCGGGCGCCGCAGCCCGTCTGGGTACGCCCGGACGGCACCGGCGGCGACAAGGCGAACGGCGGTCTGTACGCGGCTTACCTGCCGGCCCCGTTTCTCTTCTGCCTGGAGTGCGGCGTCGGCTACGAGCAGGTCAAGGAGCGCGACTTCGCCAAGCTGATGACCCTCGATCAGGAAGGCCGTTCGACGGCCACCTCGGTGGTCAGCGCCTCGATCGTGCGCCATCTCAAGAGCCTCCCCGAGTCAGAACTCGGCGAGGATGCACGGAAGTTGCTCACGTTCGTGGACAACCGGCAGGACGCCAGCCTGCAGTCGGGGCACTTCAACGACTTCGTCATGGTCACCCAGCTGCGCGGCGCGCTCTACCGGGCGATGGCAGCGGCCGGTGACAAGGGACTGCGCTGGAAGCGGCTCGGCGAAGAGGTGGTGGCGGCCATGGGGCTGTCCCGCCACGAGTACGCGGCCAATCCGACCGAGGTGCAGTCGCTGGCGGAGGCCACCGTCGAGGCGCTGGCCGCCATCGCCGAGTACCGCCTCTTCCTGGACCTGGAGCGCGGCTGGCGCGTCACCATGCCGAACCTCGAGCAGACCGGTCTGCTGGGCCTCGAGTACGCCGGCCTCGACGAGATCGCCGGGGAGGAGGAGCGGTGGAAGGACGCGGCGGGCCCGCTGCGCACCGCCACGCCCGCCGTCCGCACCCAGCTGTCCAGGATCCTCATGGACGAACTGCGCCGCCAGCGGGCCGTGGACACCCCCTACTTCACCGAGGCCAAGTTCGCCGAGCTGCGCAAGGAGTCCGCCAAGCTCAACGACGCCTGGGCGATCGCCGAGACCGAGTCCGCGCCGCCTCCGCCCGGCATCGCCGTCCCCCGGGCCGGACGTCCGGGACGCACCGGTCGCGGCCGCAGCGAGCTGAACCTCACCGGCCGCGGCGCCTTCGGCCGCCATGTCCGCAAGCCCGCCACCTTCCCCGAGTGGGGCCATGGTCTCTCCCTCGACGAGGCCCAGGACGTGATCCGCGACCTGCTCACCGTCCTCGGGGCCGGAGGCGTACTGACCGAGGTCTCCCAGGGACGCGGTGAGGAGCCCGGCTACCAGATCAACCACACGGTGATCCGCTGGCACGCCCGTGACGACGAGCACGGTGCCGTGGACCGGCTGCGCCGCACCTACCGCGACGAGCGGGGCCCCCGGGTCAACGGCTTCTTCAAGGGGCTCTACCAGCACATCGCCGCCACCTTCGCCGGGCTGCACGCAGCCGAGCACACGGCCCAGGTCCACCCGGAAGTGCGTGAGGAGCGCGAGGACCTGTTCGGCGAGGGCACCCGGCTGCCGCTGCTGTACTGCTCGCCGACGATGGAGCTCGGCGTCGACATCAAGAACCTCAACGCGGTCAACCTGCGCAACGTGCCGCCCACCCCCGCCAACTATGCGCAGCGCTCGGGCCGCGCCGGACGTAGTGGTCAGCCCGCCCTCGTCACCACGTACTGCGCGACCGGCAACAGCCACGACCAGTACTACTTCACCCGGCGCCGGCAGATGGTCGCGGGCGCCGTCGCGCCACCGCGCCTGGACCTCGGCAACGAAGACCTCCTCGCCTCCCACGTCCATGCGATCTGGCTCGCCGAGACCGGCCTCGAACTCGGCCGCTCCATGACCAAGCTGCTCGACTCAGACGGCAAGAACCCCGCGCTCACCGTGCTGCCGTCGGTGGCCCAGCAGATCGACAACCGGGACGCCCAGCGGCGTGCGCTCCTCCGGGCCCGCACCGTCCTGGACGGCTGCCTCGACCTTCTCCGCTCCACTTCCTGGTGGCACGAGCAGTGGCTGGAGCAGACCGTCGAGGCCGCGCCGGGCAGCTTCCGCAAGGCCTGCGGGCGTTGGACGACCCTCTTCCAGCGGGCCCTGGAGGAGCGGGAGATCCAGCACGACAACATCCTCAACCGCACCGCCACCGGCCGCTCCAAGGACCAGGCCAAACGCCGCCGCGCCCAGGCCGAGAGCCAGCTCGCCCTGCTCCGCAACGATCAGGGCGGCGAGCGCACCGTGATGTCCGACTTCTACCCGTACCGCTACTTCGCCTCCGAGGGCTTCCTCCCCGGCTACTCCTTCCCGCGGCTGCCGCTCGCCGCCTACATTCCGGGCACCGGCCGGACCAGTCGCGGCGGCTATGACGGCGACTATCTGCAGCGCTCCCGGTTCATCGCGATCCGCGAGTTCGGCCCCGGTGCGCTGATTTACCACGAGGGCAGCCGCTACAAGGTGGACCGCGTGCAGCTGCCGCCGGACACCGCCGGGGAGCTGACCACCGAAAGCGCCAAGGTCTGCGGACGCTGTGGCTACCTGTCCCCGGAGGATCTCCGGGAGGACACCTGCAAGGGCTGCGAGAGCACCCTCGGAGACGCGCGGACCGGCCTGCTGCACCTGCACACCGTCTTCACGCACCGCCGTGACCGGATCTCCTCCGACGAGGAGGAACGTCAGCGCACCGGCTACCGGGTGGAGATCTCCTACCGTTTCAAGAAGCAGGAGGACGGCCGTGATGGTTCCCTTCGGGCCATGGCACACGCCGCCTCGGGCGGCATCCTCGCGGAGCTCGCGTATGGCGACAGCGCCACCGTGCGGCTCACCAACCTGGGCTACCGCCGGTCCCTCGCCAAGGGCGAGATCGGCTTCTGGATGGACCCGGTGACCGGGCAGTGGCTCGCGGGCTCCACCTCCAAGCCGGGCGGTTCGGGGCCCGGCCGGGAGACGCCCGAGGAGCAGGAGGGTCTTGCGGACGCCGAGAAGGTGCACCGCAAGGTCCCGGTGATCCCGTACGTGCAGGACACCCGGAACATTCTCGTCGTCAAGCTGGCCGAGCCGGTCGACCGGGACACCGCCGTCACGCTCCAGTACGCCCTGGAGCGGGGCATCGAGGCGGAGTTCCAGCTGGAGGACTCCGAGCTGGACACCGAGGAGCTGCCACCCTTCGAGGGGCCGCGCGAACGGCTGCTCTTCATCGAGAGTGCCGAGGGCGGCGCGGGGGTGCTGCGCCGCCTCCAGTCCGAACCGGACGCCCTGGCCCGGGCTGCCCGCAAGGCTCTGGAGATCGCCCACTTCGACCAGTTGGGCCGAGACCGGGGTGCCGAGAAGAGGAACGGCGACCCCTGCGAGAAGGGCTGCTACGACTGCCTGCTCTCGTTCGGCAACCAGCGCCACCACCGCGCCATCGACCGCCACCTGGTGAGCGAACTACTGCAGGCCTTCGCGGGCGGCTCGGTGGGGAACAGCACCCCGGGCCGGACCCGGGACGAGCAGGCCGTCTCGCTCAAGGAGGGCGCAGACTCCCGCCTGGAGAAGCGCTTCGTCGACTACCTCACGTCGCACGGCCACCGGCTCCCGGACCACCAGCAGATCAAGGTGAGCGCGGCCCTGTCCAAGCCGGACTTCGTGTACGACACGGGGTACGGACCGGTCGCGGTCTTCGTCGATGGCCCGCACCACGACCACTCCGACATCGCGCTCCGCGACGAGGAGGCAGTTGAGCGGCTGAAGGAGATCGGCTGGGACGTAATCCGTGTCCGCTACGACGACGACTGGTCGCAGAAGGTCGCCGAGTACCCTCAGGTGTTCGGCGAACCACGCCGCTGACCTGCGGTTGAACGCCCGTCCTCCGTCGCGGCCGCGGTGTACCCGCCGGCCCGCGCCGTATGCGGCGGGGACCACGACCGCCCTTACCACTCCCGCCCACGACATCCGCCCCGGAAGGCCCGTATGACCACCGCTGCCCAGTCGGCCTCGCCGTACGCCGTCGGCTCCCTCGTCCATGCCAGGGGCCGCGAGTGGGTGGTACTGCCCGACTCCACCCCGGAGCTGCTGGTGCTGCGCCCGCTGGGCGGTGCCGACGTCGACATCGCGGGTGTACTGCCCGGCCTGGAGACCGTGGTGCCCGCCACGTTCTCCCCGCCCACGCCGTCGGACCTCGGCGACCAGCACACCGCCGGCCTCCTGCGCA
The DNA here is from genome assembly GCF_053594115.1 of Streptomyces sp. NPDC001970. NCBI lineage: Bacteria > Bacillati > Actinomycetota > Actinomycetes > Kitasatosporales > Streptomycetaceae > Streptomyces > Streptomyces sp. NPDC001970. Next base: position 120,792 of record NZ_JBSFDW010000023.1, read on the forward strand.
CCGCACTGCGCATCGGCTTCCGGGCCGGTGCCGGACCGTTCCGTTCGCTGGCGTCGATCGCCGTGGACCCGCGCCCGTACCAGCTGGTGCCGCTGATGATGGCGTTGCGCCAGGACACGGTGCGGCTGCTTATCGCCGACGACGTGGGCATCGGCAAGACGGTCGAGTCCGGCCTGATCGCCGCCGAGCTGCTCGCCCAGGGCGACGCACGCGGTCTGGTGGTGCTCTGCTCGCCCGCGCTCGCCGAGCAGTGGCGGGCCGAGTTGCACGGCAAGTTCGGCATCGACGCCCGCCTGGTGCTGCCCGCGACCATCGGCCGTCTGGAGCGCGAAACGCCGTACGGGCAGTCGGTGTTCCGCCCGGACGGCACCTATGTCGTGTCCACGGACTTCATCAAGTCGCCCCGGCACCGCGAGGACTTCCTGCGCAACTGCCCCGACCTGGTGATCGTCGACGAGGCGCACACCTGTGTCGCGGACTCGACCGCCCGCACCTCGGCCCGCACCTCACAGCAGCGGTACGGGCTGCTGCGCGCGCTCGCCGACGACACCGCCCGGCATCTGCTTCTGGTCACGGCCACTCCGCACAGCGGTAAGGAGGAGCCGTTCCGCCGGCTGTTGGGGCTGCTCGACCCCCGCCTGGCCACGGTCAGCTTCGACACCCGTGCAGGGCGTGAGCTCCTCGCCCAGTTCTTCGTGCAGCGCCGTCGCGCCGATATCCGCGAGGACTTCCAGGACGGCGCGCATTTCCCGTCCACCCGGGACTCCGCCGAGGTCTCCTACGCCTTGCACCGCGACTACCGCAGGCTGCTCCGCGAGGTCCTAACGTACGCCCGGGAGACCGTGCGCTCCGCCGACGGCGCCCTGCAGCAGCGCCAGCGCTGGTGGTCGACGCTGGCCCTGCTGCGCACCCTGTCCTCCTCTCCCGCGGCCGCCGTGCGCTCCCTGCACACGCGCGCGGGCGTCCAGGAGGCGGACACCCCCGACGAGGCGGACCTCACCGGGCAGCAGACCGTGTCCGACCCGGCCGACAGTGACACGGCGCAGGCCGCCGACGAGGTCCCCGGCACCCTGCTGCCGACCGCCGACGCGATCGACGAGGAGGAGCGGGCCCGCCTGGTGGCGATGGCGGAGTCCGCGAAGAAGCTCGCCGGCCCCACCCGCGACACCAAGCTGAAGAAACTGGTGGCGACGGTCACCGACCTCCTCGACGCTGGCTACCGGCCGATCGTCTTCTGCCGCTACATCGCCACCTCCGACTATGTGGCCGACCACTTGTCGAAGACCTTCAACAAGAAGGGAGCGGAGCACCCGGTGGCGGTCGCCTCCATCACCGGCGAGCTCTCCCCCGACATGCGCCTCACCCGGATCGCCGAGCTGACCGGCGCCGACGAGAACGGTGACCCGGCTCCCGAGCGGCGCGTCCTGGTGGCGACCGACTGCCTCTCCGAGGGAGTCAACCTCCAGGAGTCCTTCGACGCCGTCGTCCACTACGACCTGGCGTGGAACCCGACCCGGCACGAGCAGCGCGAGGGCCGGGTGGACCGATTCGGGCAGCGCACGGACACCGTCAAGGCGATCACCCTCTACGGTGCGGACAATCCCGTCGACGACATCGTCCTGAAGGTGCTGCTGCGCAAGCACGAGCGGATCCGCCGGGCCACCGGTATCTCCGTCCCCGTGCCGCAGCAGGCCGAGAGCGCCATGCAGGCGGTCTTCGAGGAGCTGATCCTGCGCGGCGAGACCCCTGCCTTCGAGCAGGAGGGCCTGTTCGAACGGGAACAGGCTCAGGCTGTCGAGCAGTTGGAGATCGCCTGGGAGTCCTCCGCCGAGAGCGAGAAGGCCTCCCGCTCCCGCTACGCCCAGAACACCATCAAGAAGGAAGAGGTGGCCGCCGAGGTCGCCGAGATCTGTGGTGCGCTGGGCACGGGCGAGGAGGTGCGGGAGTTCACCCGCCGCGCACTGGGCGCACTGCGCGGGATGCCTGCCGACCGCAAGCAGGGCGGCTTCACCGCACACGTCGACGCCCTGCCGCAGGGGCTGCGGGACGCCGTCACCGCTGCTCTCGGCCCTCGCCATCCGCGCCCGGTCGTCTTCCATGATGCGCCGAGCGCCCCGCGCGGCGAGGCGGCCCTCACTCGCACCGACCCGGTGGTGACAGCCACCGCCCGCTTCGTCCTGGACGCCGCGCTGGACGAGAAGTTCCCGGAGTGGCAGCGCCCGGCGCGCCGCTGCGGAGTGGTCCGTACGACCGCTGTCACGCGTCCCACCACCATGCTGCTCGTCCGGCACCGCTTCCAGCTCCACCTGCCGACCCGTGACGGCACGGTACGCACCCAGCTCGCCGAGGACGCCCGGGTGGTCGCCTTCCACGGCAGGCCCGACACACCGCAGTGGCTGGCGGAGGAGGAGGCTCTGGCCCTCCTCGCGGCCCGCGCCACGGGCAACACCGACCCCGGTTTCGCCACCGACCACATCACGGGGATCCTTGCCGCTCTCGAGACCGGCCTGATGGACGAACTCCGCACCCGGTCCGCCGACGCGGCGAAGGACCTGGAAGCGTCGCACCACCGCGTCCGCACCGCCTCCAAGGCCCGCCTCGCGGGCCTCAAGGTCACCCCGCAGGGCGACCCGGACGTCCTCGGCGTCTTCCTCTACCGCCCGGCCGCCACGATCCAGCTGGGAGCGGACGCATGAGCCTCGCCAGGACCCTGGTCACCGACACCGTCGCCACTGTCGGCGGCCTGCTCCCGTACGACCTCCTGGTACGCATCAAGGAGGGCAAGGAGCAGTCGGGCGCCAAGCCGGCCGACTACCGGCTCTTCGCCAAGGGCGAGTCCGTCCGGGACGCCGCCGAACGCTCCTGGGGCTACCTGCGCGGCGTCTGGTCCGCCTACCAGGACGCACTCGCACGCGACGGCGCGGACGACGACGCCGGTGTGTACGCGGTCGGCCTCACCACCGAGCGCTGGCTGCTGCCCCTCTTCGAGCAGCTCGGCTTCGGCACGCTCCCCGCGGTACCCGAACCGGGCCTGCCCGCCCACGACCGCGCGAAGGACTTCCCCGTCAGCCATGTCTGGGCGCATGTGCCGGTGCACCTCACCGGCTGGAACGTGCCCCTGGACCGGCGCACCTCGGAAGTCGCCCCGCAGGCACCGCAGTCCATGGTCCAGGAGTACCTCAACCGCTCCGGCGACAGGACCCTGTGGGGCGTCCTGTCCAACGGCCGCCAGCTGCGGCTGCTGCGCGAGTCCGCTTCGCTGACCGGCGCCGCGTTCATCGAGTTCGACCTTCAGGCGATCTTCGAGGGCAACCGCTCCGACGACTTCGTGCTCCTGTGGCGGCTGCTGCACCGCACCCGCTTCGAGGGCGCACCCGCCGCGTCCTGCCCGTTGGAGAAGTGGCGCACCGAGGCCATCGACTCCGGCACCCGGGCCCTCAAGGAGCTCCGCAAGGGTGTCGAGAGGGCGCTCACGGTGATCGGCGGCGGGCTCATCGCCCACCCCGACAACGCTGCCCTGCGCGAGGCGCTCCGCACACGCGACATGACGGTCCGCGACCTCCACCCGGCCCTCCTCCGTCTCGTATACCGGCTGCTGTTCCTGTTCGTCACCGAGGACCGAGGGCTGCTCCTCGACCCGGAAGCCGCCGACGGCCCACGTTCCACGTACGAGAAGTACTTCTCCACGGCCCGGCTGCGGCGGCTTTCCCGCTCCACCGGCACCCCCCACGGCGACCAGTGGGAGGCCCTTAACCTCGTCATCAAGGGCCTCGGCGCGCCCGGCGGCCGGCCCGAGCTGGGACTGCCCGCACTCGGCGGCCTCTTCGAACCCACCGACGCCGACCGCCGGCTCGAAGGTCTCAGCCTCACCAACCAGTCCCTGTACGAGGCGGTCAAGGCCCTCGCTGTCATCTTCGACACCAAACTGGGCCGCCCCCGCAAGGTCGACTACCGGCACCTGGGCGCGGACGAACTCGGCTCGGTCTACGAGTCCCTGCTCGAACTCGAACCCCGCCTCGACGACGGCGGGACCTACGTCCTGAAGAAGCTGGAGGGCAACGACCGCAAGACCTCCGGCTCCTACTACACCCCCTCCCCGCTGATCGACTGCCTCCTCGACTCCGCGCTGGACCCGGTCATCGACAAGGCGGTCCGCTCCTGCACGACCAAGGAGGAGCGCGAGGCCGCGCTGCTCGCCCTCAGCGTCTGCGACCCCGCCTGCGGCAGCGGGCACTTCCTGGTCGCCGCCGCCCGCCGGATAGCGCGCCGGCTCGCGGAGATCCGTACCGACGACCCGGAGCCGGGTGCCGAGGACGTACGGCACGCCCTGCGCGATGTCATCTCCCGGTGTGTGTACGGCGTCGACCTCAACGAGATGGCCGTCGAACTGGCCAAGGTCTCGCTGTGGATCGAGGCCATGGAACCGGGCCGCCCGCTCACCTTCCTCGACGCGCACATCAAGCATGGCAACGGCCTGCTCGGTACGACGCCGAAGCTGCTCGCGGGCGGCCTGCCCGACGACGCGTTCAAGGTCCTGGAGGGCGACGAGTCCAAGTGGGTCAGGGCGCTGAAGGCCCGCAACGCAGGCGAGCGGGAGCGGTGGGTGGCGGCACTGCGCAGAGGTGCGAACCAGGATGCCCTGTTCTCCGAGGAGCACGCCCTTGCGGTCTCCAACGCGACCCTGGGCAGCGCGGTTTCAGCGATCACGGACGCTCCGGCGCTGGAGCTCGAGGACGTCCACAACCAGGCCCGCGCCTACCACGAACTGACCACCTCGAAGGACTACGTCCAGGCTCGCAGGCTCGCCGACGCCTGGTGCGCGGCGTTCGTGTGGGAGAAGGCCGAGCAGACCTCTCCGCCCGCGCTCACAACGGACTCCCTGCTGGCCCTGCACGCCGCCGAGGGCGACACCGACGCAAAGGCCGACGCCGCCGCGAACCTGCCCGAGGGCACGGTGGCCACGGTGCGGCGGCTGCGCGAGGAGTACCGCTTCTTCCACTGGCACCTGGAGTTCCCCGAGGTGTTCCGGGTGCCGGCCGACCCAGCTGCGCCGGGGGTGGACGAACGGGTTGGGTGGAAGGGCGGGTTCAGCTGTGTACTGGGGAACCCGCCGTGGGAGACCCTTGAGTTCAAGACGGAGGAGTACTTCGCGATCAGCGCGCCGGAGATCGCGAAAGCCGCGAATCAGGCGGCCCGGCAAGTGCTGATCGACGAACTTGCTGTCAGCGAGGAAGAAGCAGACCGGGAACTGCACGCGCGGTACGTCGTTGCCAAGCGGCAGACCGACGGATATTCGCACCTGGCCCGTTCGTCGGGACGCTTCGCGCTTACGGCACGCGGCAAGCTGAACACTTATGCCCTGTTCGCCGAGGCGGCGACCAGCGGAGTCTCCCCCACCGGGAGGTTCGGACTGATTCTTCCCACTGGAATTGCAACAGGGAAGACGACATCTCATTACTTCTCGTCACTGGTTCGCGATTCACGGCTGGTGTCGTTCCTGGACTTTGAGAACGAAGCCTTCGTTCTCAGCCGAGACGTACACCACGACACGAGTTTTTGCCTTCTGACGGTCGCTGGCTGTTCGGCTGATGTGACAGAGGCATCATTTGCCTTCGGGGTATGGCATTTGGAAGACCTTCCTGAGCGGCGATTCGTGATGCCGCCAGAGGAGATCATGCTCGTAAATCCCAACACGGGGACGCTGCCGATTTTTCGTACTCGCCGCGATGCCGAGACCACTCTGAAAATGTATCGGCGCATCCCTGTGCTTCTACGGGAACCCGACAAGGATGGCATCGGCGGAATGAACCCCTGGGGCATGAGATTTCGTCAGGGGCTCTTTAATTCCGCATCGGATTCCAAACTTTTCCGATCCGCTGAGCAGTTGGCGCAACTCGGTTGGCAACTGTGCGGCGAGAATTTTGTGAGTGCGGATGGTCGACGCTATCTCCCGTTGTACGAAGCGAAGATGCTGCACCACTATGACCACCGCTATGGCACATATGAGGGACAAACATCGGCGCAGGCCAACATGGGCACGCTTCCGCGTGTGACGGCACAGCAACACGATGACCCAAATTTCCCGCCCACGCCGAGAAGCTGGGCCCCCGAATTCGATACCCCCACCGTGAAGCGGACGCGAAGTGGTGGCTTTGTGCTCGATCCCGGCGTGACGGCTAAGCTTCGGGACAAGGATTGGGACAAGGATTGGCTGCTGGGGTGGAGGGACGTCACTAATCCTACTGGTGCGCGGACCCTCATTCTGACGGCCTTGCCTCGCACTGCGGTCCCTGACGGCACCCTGCTAATGTTTCCGACCTTGGGAGATCCTGGGTTTATTCAGGCGGTCATGTCTTCGTTCGCGGTGGACTATGTCGCCCGCCAGAAGATCAGTAATTCCCACTTGAAGTTCTTTACAATCTACCAGCTCCCAGTGCTGCCTCCCGAGGTCGGCGAATCTACGTGCCCGTGGGGAACGGAAAGCGTCAACCAATGGTTCAGGCGGAGGGTGGCGGAACTTACATATACCAGTTACAGCATGAAGGCGTATGCTGCGGCGCTCGGAGTTGTAGGCGAGCCTTACCGCTGGGTAGTCGAGCGGCGCTGGGAGTTGCGCGCAGAGCTGGACGCGGCGGTCTTCCATCTGTATGGGATCGGTCGCGAAGAGGTCGATCACATCATGGAATCGTTCGACACGGTCAAGCGCGAGGATGAAGCCGCACACGGCACCTACCGCACCAAGGACCTGATCCTCGACGCCTACGACCGAATGGAAGAGGCCCGCAAGACTGGCAACGCGTTTCAGACACTGCTGGACCCGCCGCCAGGCAAGGGGCCTCGTCACGACGCCTAGACGTGGACGTCGCGGGCGGGGCAGTCAATTGGACCGGCTCCGCCCGACGTCGGCGATGAACCCGGCCCACGTGTCGCGCGCAAAGGCGAGCTGCGGGCCGCCTCGCTCCTTGGAGTCCCGTACGCGGATCGCGGCGCGGTCGGCGGCGACCTCGACACACTCGCCGCCCTCTCCGCTGCTGTACGTGCTCTTGAACCACTGGAGCTGTGCGGGCTGTTCAGTGCTCATTGATCTCCCAGCAACTTCTCGATCAAGGCCAAAGACTCGCTCGGGGTGAGGGCCTGGGCGCGGATGCTGCCATAACGCGCGGCCAGCATACGGACCTCCTCCGGGTCCGTCACGAGTCGGCTGACGTTCTGGACCTCCACGTACCCGAGCTGTGGCTTTCCTTTCGGGGTGAGCAATGTGAACGGGCCGCCCAGGCTTGGGTGATCCGTGCGCTCCGTGGGCATGACCTGAAGCTCCACGTTGCGTAGCGACGCCACAGCGAGCAGCCGACACAGCTGGTCCCGGTGAACGGCCGATGATCCGGTAGGCCGTTGCAGCACGGACTCCTCGATGGTGAACGAGACGAGTGGTGGTGGCCAACGTGTCAGGATCTGTTGCCGTGCCAACCGAGCCGTCACCCGTTGCTCGATGGTCTCTTCATCGAGCAACGGCCGGCGGCTGGTGAAGACCGCTTGCGCGTGCCCCTCGGTCTGCAGAAGCCCCGGAAGCGAGAGCGCCGCGTAGTAGCACAGCTCAACTGCCTCCGCCTCCAGCGCCGCATAATCCCGAAACCACTCTGGATGCCGCACCCGCCTCCGCTTCTTCGCCCGTTCCACATCCTCCGAAGCGACCGCCAACAGCCCACCACACCCGAGCAGTTCATCCACCGCCGCCAGGAACTCCGGTTGTGGCGTCCGCCGTCCCCGCTCCAGCGACGAAATCTGCTCCTCGCCGTACCCGACTCGCGTCCCCAGCTCCTTCTGGCTCATTCCGGCCCGTTCCCGCGCGGCCTTGACCTGTCGCCCGACGGCGCGGAACAGGTCCGCCACCTCCTCCGAGCCCGCCGGGTCCTCGGCGCCCCACTCCGGTCGTCCCGCCATCCCTCACCACCGCTCCCTACTTGTCGCCCGATCCGACCACCGACCGCACATCGCCGGCGTCACGGCCGGACACCCGTACAACATCGCCGTCCACCCGGACAGCCTGCCCGCGTGCGCCTGACAGTCACCCTCCGTACCGACTCCACCACTCCCCACCGTAGAGCCGCTGCCTCACGCTCGATGACGTGAACCAGGAATCAAGGACCGCGACCCACGAACCACTCGCACCCACCGACCACCTGAGTTTCAGCACCCTCTTCCCCACCACCAGACACGGCGCCCATGCCGCCCGGCACGCCGCCGAGCAGTGGCTCGCGGATCACCTGCCGCCGGACGGGCTCAGGAGCGGCGACCTGGCCGCCACCGCTTCCCTCCTCGTCGCCGAGCTGGCCGCGAACGCGGCCCTGCACGGCCGGGTGCGCGGACGCGCGGCGCGCCTCATCATCACTCTCGATGCGACGGCAGTCCGGGTCGAGGTCACCGACGCCCGTGGAGATCGACTGCCAGTGAAGTGTCCGACCGAGGGCGGCGAGTCGGGGCGCGGGCTGTTTCTCGTGGAAGCTCTGTCCGACGACTGGGGTGTGCGGCCGTACACACCCGGCGGGAAGACGGTGTGGGCCGCGCTCAGCCGATGACAGAAACCCGCAACTCTGTAAACTGAGTCAACGTCCGTGGAATTCGCGGGCCTTGGCGAAGGGGACGGGGACTGGTATGCCGCAGATCGCGATCACCAACACCTTCTGGGAGGGCGTGGACCGGCTGGACAAGCCGGCCCGCGCCCGGGTCCACAAGGCGATGGGGAAGTTCCAGCAGCTTACGGTCCCTCAACTGCACGCAGACAAGGGTCTCCACCTGGAATCCGTGGTGAGTTCGCGCGATCCGCGGATGCGCACAATCCGCGTCGACGACGGGCTGCGCATCGTGCTGCTCGCCCCCGAGGACGGCAGCGACCTCTTCGTCTTCGTGCACGTCGTCTCGCACGATAAGGCGTACTCATGGGCCAAGCGGCGGCTCTACACGGTCAACGCCGTGACCCGCTGCCTTGAAGTGCGTGACCTGACCGCGATGGAGCAGATCACTCCGCTCTTCGCCCAGGAGGCCGAGGCTGCGCCCCAACTGCTCTTCGATGCCTGGTCGGACACCACGCTCAGGCAGCTCGGTGTCGACGACGTCACCCTTCGCGCCGCCCGCACCATCACCGGCAAGGCGCAGTTGGAAGCCTTCGGTTCGCTGATGCCGGAGGACCAGTTCGAGGCGCTGTGGCTGCTCGCCGAAGGGTTCAAGGCGGAGGACGTCTACCGCGACCTGGTGACGACCCGGCAGAGCACCGCGGCTGACGCCGCCGAGGCACAGGGCGAGCTGGCCGCCGCCGTCAGCCGCACCCGCAGCCGGATCGCCCTCGTCACGGGGCCCGACGAGCTCGCCGACATCCTCGCCAAGCCCTTCGATGCCTGGCGGGTCTTCCTCCATCCCGCCCAGCGGCGCATCGCCTACCGGCCCGGCTACGCGGGGCCGGCCCAGATCACCGGCGGCCCCGGCACCGGGAAGACGGTCGTCGCCCTGCACCGCGTCAAGCACCTGCTCGGCCGCTCGCCCGACTCGCGCATCCTGCTCACCACCTACACCGGTGCACTCGCACGCTCGCTGCGCGGCGGGCTGGCCCTTCTCCTCGACCACGACCCCGCCCTGCTCGACCGGGTCACCGTCACCACCGTCGACGCGATCGCCCGGCGCACCGTGGGGCAGCTGCACGGCAACCCCGGCACCGTCCTCGGCGACAAGGACGAACGGATGCGCTGGCAGCGCCTGGCCCGCAGGCTCGAACTCCCCTGGAACGACGCCTTCCTGTCCCAGGAGTACCGGCATGTCATTCTCGCCCAGGACCTGCGCACCCCTGAGGCGTACGGCGATTGCCGGCGGCACGGACGCGGCAGTGCGCTGGCGCGGGCACAACGCGAACGCATGTGGGAGGCCGTGGCGCGGTTCGAGGACGAGCTCACCCGCGACCGGGCCTGCACCTGGCTCCAGTCGTGCGCTCAGGCCGCCCGGCTGCTGCGGGACAAGCCCGGTGAGGGGCCGTCGTACGACCATGTGGTGGTGGACGAGGCGCAGGACCTGCACCCCGCCCAGTGGCGCCTGGTGCGGGCGCTGGTCCCGGAAGGCCCCGACGACCTGTTCCTCACCGGCGACCCGCACCAGCGGATCTACGACGCCCGGGTCTCATTGCGTTCGCTCGGGATCTCCGTCGCCGGGCGCGGCGCCCGGCTGCGGCTCAACTACCGCTCCACCGAAGAAATCCTGCGCTGGTCGAGGGCGCTGCTCGACGGGGAGCCGGTCGCCGACCTGACGGGCGACAGCCATGACTCCCTGTCCGGGTACCGCTCACTGCTGCACGGTGAGCGGCCCGTCTGCGAGGGGCACGACTCGGAGTCGGCGGAGGCCGACGCCGTCGTCGGGCGGGTCCTCGGCTGGGTGGCGGCCGGGGTGGCCCCCTCCGAGATCGCGGTCTGCGCCCGCTTCAACACACAGACCGCGCGGATCGGTGACCGGCTCGCCGAGGCCGGGCTGCCCGTCGTCCGGGTGAAGGACGGGGAGCCGGACGAGTCGGTCGGGGTGCGGCTGTCCAGCCTGCACAGCCTGAAGGGCCTTGAGTTCCGGTGTGTGGCCGTGGCCGGTGTTACGGCATCCGCCTTCCCGTTCCAGGCAGCGGTGACGCCGATCGACGTCGACCGGCTCCAGCACGCGACGGACCTGGCGGCAGAGCGGTGCCTGCTGTTCGTGGCGTGCACTCGGGCGAGGGAGGCGCTGTACGTGTCGTACAGCGGCCGGCAGAGCGAGTTCCTCGTCGAGGTGCCGAAAGCGCGGCGGCCGTGAGGTTGGAGCCTGTGCAGTTCCACAGCAGGGTCTGTGAACAAAGTCAATGACGGTAGTAGCCTGGCGGGCGAAGGGGGATGGGGCGACTCAATCATGCGCCCCTTACACAGCGGGAAGAGTCCTCGCTGATCCAAAATGCCTGGGAGTGCAGATGTCGTCATCAGGTGTCGTACCGGTGACCTTGGCCGAAATTGCCCGCCTCGCGGGTGTGGGGCGGGCCGCGGTGAGCAACTGGCGGCGGCGCCATCCGACGTTCCCCGAGCGGATCGGCGGCACCGATGTGAGTCCGCAGTTCTCCATGGCCGAGATCGAGGTCTGGCTGCGGGAGAACAAGAAGATCAAGAAGTCCGCGGAGCGGGAGTGGCTCTGGCCTCGCTTCGAGGCGCTCGGCGGGCGCGACGAGACCGGGCTCGCTGTCGCAGAGGTGGGGCGGCAGCTCGCCGGCCAGGGGGCGGGCGGCATCGGGCTTCCAGAGGAGGCACATCAACTGATCGAGCGGGCGGTGGAGCTCGGGCGGCGTGAGGGGGGCGCGGAGACCTTCGAATTCCTTTTGCGCCGCTGGCTCGACGTCCATGTACGGCAGATCGCCACGACTCCGGAGCCCCTGGCCGCCCTCATGGCCGAACTCGCCCTGCGCACGGCCGTCGGTCCGATGGGCAGCAGGGACCGTACGACGGTCATGGACCCGGCCTGCGGCACCGGTCATCTGCTGGCCGCCGCGGCCGAAGCAGCGGTGTCCGCCGGGCCGGGGGCGGTCGCGCTGATCGGCGGCGACTGCGACCCCGTGCTGGCCGCGCTGGCGGGCGCACGCCTGGGACTCGCGACGCGCGACGGAGACCGACCGCTCGTCGACGTACGACCAGGTGACTCCCTGCGTACCGACCCGTTCGCCGACAATCCTGCCGACATCGCTCTGTGCAATCCGCCGTTCAACGAGCGTGACTGGGGATACGAGGAGCTGGCCACCGACGCGCGCTGGAGCCACGGCCTTCCCCCACGCACCGAGCCCGAACTCGCCTGGGTCCAGCACTGCCTGGCCCGACTGCGACCGGGCGGGTCCGCCGTGCTGCTGCTGCCGCCCGCCGTGGCTGCCAGGAGAGCGGGCCGGCGGATCCGAGGCTCTCTGCTGCGCACCGGACATCTGCGGGCTGTCGTCGCGCTGCCGCCGGGGTGCGCGGCACCCCACAGTGTCTCGCTGCATCTATGGGTTCTGCGGACCCCGGATCCGCAGGAAGAGGCCCAGGTGGGCGGCAGGGTGCTGCTCGCCGATGCCGCTTCCCGCTTCCCACGGGCCTCAGCCCGGGACTCCGTCCCCGACTGGGAGGCGATCGGCGTCTTCGTACGCGATGCATTCGAGCGGGCGGACAGCACAGAGACCCGGAGCTCCGACTACGTGAGAAGTGTGCCCGTCATCGAGCTCCTCGATGACGAGGTCGACCTCACTCCGGGACGTCATATCGCCCCCTCCCCCTCGGACGCCGGGCGTCAGCTGTCCCAGTCCTGGAAGGAGTTCGGGGAGCTGGCCACCAGCATGGGCAAGTCAGCCCGACTGCTCGCGGCGCTCGACCTAGCATCCGGTGCGGCGGACAAGCCGACGGCGACCACAGTGGCCGAACTCGCCCGGGCCGGGGCGCTCACGCTGCGCGCCGGCCTGCAGCCGCCGGAGGGAATAGTCGGCGAAGGGAAGCCGACCGGCGGGGGATTCCCGTTGCTCACCGTCCCCGACCTGATGGTGGGCGGCGAACCCCGCGGCTGGATCGCGCACGGCGACGTATCCGCCTCCGGGGCGACGGTCGCAGAGGCCGGGGACGTCGTGGTGGTGGGTGTGGCGCGGGTGTTCTCCGCCTGGGTCCATGACGGGCCGCCGACGGTGCTGGGCCCCCAGCTGCACGCCGTGCGGGTGCAGCCCGAGCAGCTCGACCCCTGGTTCCTCGCGGGCTCCCTGCGGGCACCTGCCAACGCCCGGCAGGCCGGAACGCACACGTCTAGTTCCTCCCGCGTCGACGTGCGCCGGCTCCAGGTGCGACAGATCCCCTTGGGGGAACAGCGGCGTTACGGAGAGGTGTTCCGGGAGCTGGCGGCGTTCGAGCGGATGGCGCGACGCGCAGGCGACCTCGGTGCCGGACTGGTCCGTGACCTGGGCGACGAACTGGCAGCCGGGCGGCTGTCCGGCGGAGCGTAGCGCCTTCTTACGCACCTGTGCGTCACGCGCCCGCGTCTCCGGGATCGGCCAACCGTGCTGCGATCTGGCTGCCCACGGCCCGCCGTTCATCCTCCACCCGGCCCGCAAGCTCCGCGGGCAGTCCGGCGGCCATGTGTCCGACCGCGTGGACGGCCTCGATCGCAGCCTCCATCTCGCCGAAGGCGAGCCGGCACTCGGCGACCCGCAGCCGGAGCACGGCCCGCTCGGCCCGCTCGGCGGGGCCGTCGCCGTGCAGGAGGCCGTCGACGATTCCCTGGAATAGCGGGGCCGCGGAACCGAAGTCGCCGACCAGCCGCAGCCGTTCCGCCGCCAGCAGCCACACGCGTCGGACCAGAGGACGGCGCACCCCCCATTCCTCACGGACCCGCTTCGTCATCCCCACGAGGCGGCGGCCCGCATCGCCCGGCACGCCCTGCTGGATCTCCGACTCGGCCTGATCACAGAGTCGTTCGATCATGCGCGCGTCGAGCCACTCCTCCTCGCCCGCTCCAAAAGCCGGGGTGGCCACGGCAGCCGGCTCCGGACACGGTGCGACCGGCACTTCCTTCGGCCGCCGGCAGGGAGCGGTGGGGTCAGGGTGGGTCCGGGGCCGGGGCTCCGGATCGCCTGGCTGGGGACACAACGGGGCGAGGACGTCCGAGACTTCGCCGATCGCCGGACGCCGCTCGGGCTTCTTGTCGAGCATGCACAGCACCAGATCGTCGAGAACCTGGGGGATGCCCGCGGTGTACACCCCCGGCGGCAGCGGGTCCTCGTGCAGATGCTTGTCGATCAGCCCGGAGTCCTCGCCGAGCGCGAACGGCGGTCGGCCGGCCAGGAGTTCGTACAGGACGCAGCCGAAGGAGTAGATATCGGTCCGGGCGGTGGGCTCCTTCTCCAAGATCTGCTCGGGCGCCTGGTAACCACGGCTACCCAGCGTCGAGCCGTGCGCGGTGTACCGTGTGGCGCCCGCACGGAGCGGCTTGGCGATGCCGAAGTCGAGAAGGTTGGGCACCCCGTCATCGTCGATCATGATGTTCTGGGGCTTGAGATCCCGGTGCACGACGGGAAGGGTGTGCGCACAGGCCAGGGCGTGAGCCAGCTGCGCGGCGACGGCCACCGCGGGGGCGAGGGGCAGTGTGTTGTGCTCGTCGAGGAAGGCCCGAAGGGTCACGCCGGTCACCAGGCGCATGGCGATGTACGGCATGCCCAGATGCGAACCGTGCCCATACAGCTCCGGGATTCCCGGGTGGTCGAGGCTGCTCAGAAGCTCGGCCTCGCGCCGGAACCGCGCATACAGTACGGCGAGTTCGGCTTCCCTCTCGTACGGGTCGAGGCGGCGCAGGTCCTCGGAGTCGAGGCGGAGGAACTTGATCGCCACGTCCCGTCCGGTCGCCACCTCGCGGGCCCGCCACACCTGAGCCATGCCGCCCTGACCGAGTGAACCCGTCAACTCGTATTTCCCGTCGACCAGTTCACCTACGCCGGGCCTGTATGTGTCCGCGCTCACCGCCGTGCCCCTTCGCACTCCTGCGCCATATGGCATAACAGAGTAGCGTGAAGTATTCGAAGACTCGAATACGCATGGACTTAGTTCACAGATCTGTGCCATGCTCTGTTGGTGCTCGTGGTCTCCTCGGTCCGGGCGCCTTTTCCTGCCCATGCCGCCCTCCACGGGGGTCCCATGCAGAATCAGCCGGGCGTCACCGGTCACGATTGGCTCATCAAAGCAAGTCCCCGCATGGCCCGACCGAACTCCGCGGCCTGCCCCACGCACCAGCGCATCGCGATGAGGCCCCTGCTCGTCGCCGACCCGCCGGTTCCGTTCCGTCCGGCCCCGCGCGAGGAGTTTCCCTTCGGGCCGCTGTTCGCGGCGCTCGACCTCTGGGAGCACAAGGGCTGGACCCTGGAGCGGATACGCGAGGAACTGCGCGGCACCCGCGGCGCCTTCCGGGGATGGGGCTCTCCCGTCCACCCCGCCCTGCTGTCCTGGACCGCCCAAGCGCTGGAGCGCTACGCGGCCGCGCGCCGACGGGAGCAGAGTGCCGCCCGAGCGGCCGGGCTGCTGCCGACGGCGCCCGTCAAGCAGCAGTGGACGGTGCGCACCCGCCGACGCGACATCCCCGACTCACGCGGTGTCCGGCAGTACGAGCAGACGGTCTGGGGCCGATCCTATGCATCCGCCGACGGATCGGTCAGGGACCTGTGGATTCCCTCCCTGGGCCGGGCCAAGCAGAGCCGGCCCGCGGCGGAACTGGCCACCGTGGCACGGGTCATGGCATACGGGGCGCCCACGCCCCGGCGCAAGGCGCGCACCGAGCCCCCGCCCACCGGGACCGACGACACGGTCCTGCCCGGCCTGGTCCGCGTCTTCGACTTCGGGTGCGCCGACGGCCACTTCGAGCGGCTGCTCGCCGAGGGTCCGGCCGAGGTGAAGAAGCGGTATGAGACCGATGGGGCGCCCGCCTTCCGAGCCGTCGTTGCCGGAGCCGGCACCCGGCCGGGAGAAGACTGTGTCGACTGCAAAGCTCTCGCCGGATGCACGGACCTGAAGCGCGCCCCCCGGCTGTGGGGCGGCAAGCCCCAGGCAGTCGCCCGCAGTCGCCGGTCCGTCTCCGCCTGGGACCTGCGCCTGCACGGGCAATGCCCGGCGCAGTACCACCTGGTCCGGCATCTGCATCTGAACGACCTGTCCGCGGAGGGCGCAGGTGCGCGGCGCGGCCGGGCGGTCGACAGCCGGCTGGACGAACGGCACGCGGAGCGGCCAGTGCGCGGCTGCCGGGAGCGGCACTCCCCTGACGCCGCCGGGATTCAGGCAGCGACCGGCCTCGACGAAGCATCCGCGCGGGAGGCCGCCGGAATGCTGGCGGAGCACCGGCTGCTCTGCCCCCTCAACGGACTCGGGCACGACGAACAGGTGCTCGTGCAACACCGGGTGACGGCGTACGTACCCGAGCTCGACGTCGTCGTGCTCGCCGTACCCGATCTGGTGTACACCCATCGCGGCCGGTGGATCTGGCGGGAGACGAAGACGGCGGCCCGTCCGATCTGGGAGGGACGTTCCCTGCTCCGTTCCTTCCCCCAACTCGCCCTCGGAGTCCTGCTGTTCGAGGTGGGCGCGCTCGGCAATGACCCCCGGCGCTCCTGGGTTGAGTTGGAGTACCTGCGCGAAGGGCACGGGGACAGCCGGCTTGAACGCATCGATCCCGGCAGCGCCGAAGTCGTCGACGAAGCCCGTGCGGTCATCGCCGAGCTCGCCCAGCCGCTCCTGGACGACACGACGTACGAGCCCAGGACCGGACATCACTGCCACGGCTGCCAGGCACGAACCTGGTGCCGTCCCGGCACCGCGTATGTCACCGATCATCCGCGCCCAGCCGCTCCCGGCACCGGGACCACGGACCGAGGGGACAGCCATGTCTGACGCGCGACTCGTAGCGGACTGGCTGTCCAATCCCGATGTCGTCCTCCTGCGGGACGTCGCCACCGCCGTCGTCCACCTTGCGGGCGTCGACCGCCTCGATTCCTTCGCGCTGCCCTATCCGGCCTCGGCGCAGCGGGCTCTCGACGCCCTGGTGCTGCGGTGCCTGCGCAACGGGGCACGGCCGCCGGCCGGGGTGCCCGAGATGGTCCGCTGGTCCCGAGCCCGCCCGCTGGGCAGCTGGCCACTCGACCGGTTGCCCGTGGACGTGTTCTCCGAGGGCGACCGGCTGATCGACGAGGACTCCGGGGAGCCCACTCAGCTCTGCCATGAACTCGCCGTCGAGGGGTACGGCAGCAGCACCGGACGGCAGTACGACCGCCTGGTGATCCAGGAGGCCCTGCGGGCCTGCCGGGCCATGTCGTCGCCGGAGTCGTACACCGCCTTCCGCCGGCTCCTGGTCACCCGGCCCGTCCTGACCGAAGCGGACTGGATGGAGGTCAGTACCGATCTCTACCTCGACCCCGTCCGATTCCTGATCGAGGAGGTCTACGCCCCCGTCCCCCTCGGGTACCGGCGGGACGGCTCGTACCTCTGCTGCCACCGCTGTCTGACGCTGCTCCACCCAGTGGCCGACAAGGACTGGTGGTGCGAGCGTGACCAATGCCGCTACCGGGGCCCCGCACCGCACGGCCGGCCACTCGCCGCTTCGGCTGTGGGTGAGGTGCGCCAACTGCGCAAACCCCTGCGGCAGTTCGTCACCGGCCCCGGCCAGGCAGAGACGTCCCTGGAGGGCGAACTGCGCGCCATGGGCCTCGCGGTCGAGATGTGGCCCGGCTTCGACGCATACGACCTGCGGATCACCTTCCCGGACGGGCACGTCTGGGCCGTCGACGTCAAGGACTGGGCCCACCCCGGCCTGCTCGGACGGTCCGCCACCGCCGTCCGCACCGACCCCCCGTACGACGAGGCCTGCTGGGTGGTGCCGCGCTTCAGGGTTCGGATGCGCCGCAACTACCTCGACGTCTTCGTCCGGGAGCGGGACGACCGGGCGGCGGGCCTCCGACTGCTGACGGACGACCAGTTGAAACGGGCCGCGTGCCTGCGGTTGAGCGGTGAACGGGGGGCAGACGCCTCCATCGCGCCCACGGACGTCGCCCGAACCACAACACGCAAGCTGCCACGAGTCGCATCGCAGAGGACCGCCGGCAAGAACGGAGCAGATCATGCGTGACCGCAGCAGCTGGTACCAGCCTGTCGTCGCCGAACTCGGCCCCTGGCCGGAGGAGCACGCCCGGACCAGGCCCGCCCTGCTGTGCCAGGTCGAGCTCGGTCTGCGGCTGTTGGAGACCGTGGCCCCCGGCCATGCCGCCGACGGAGTGTGGACCCTCCTCGGCGGCTACCCCTTCGCGCAGGCTGCAGGTCTCGCCACCGGTTCGGCCGAACAGGTCGCGCTGACCGCGGCCCGCCACCTGCTGTGGCCGATGCGGCGCCGGCGCATGTGGCGGCAGAGCTTGGACGCCTACCTGGCGCTGCCCGAGCGGCTGCGAGCGTATCGCGTCCCGATGACCGGGGAACCCGTCCGCCGGATCAGCCCCCGGGTGGCGGCCGGCCGGTTCACCGCCTACGACGAGGCACTGGGGAACCTCCCTCCCTACTCGTCCAAGCCGCTCCCGCAGGCGGAGGAGGGCGAGCACCGGTTCCTGGACCGGCGCAACAGGCGCACCTCCGTCACGATCCCCGCCGAGCTCGTACATGAGCCCTTCCCGGCCCACCCCCTCACCGCCTCGTGGAAGGGAGCGGCGGGCGCGCTCGACGTACCACTCGACGAAATCGCCGAAGTTGCACGGTGGATGGACCAGGAGGAGCGGCGACGTGGGCTGAAGGCCGGAAACTGGGCGGACCGGCTCGACCACCTCGACCTGGACACCCGTACCGCGGACGGAGCGGGTTTCAAGGAGGCGAAGGCCCTGCCCCTCGACGGGCTCACCCACCTCGTGGGCATGGTCGGCGCCGGAAAGTCGACGCTGATGACCCTGGTCGCCGTCTGGGCGCACCGCACCGGCCTGCGCATCACGCTCGTCGTCGGGGACGTGGCCGAACAGCTCAATCTGACCGAGCTGTTCCGCTCACTCAGCCTGAGTGCCGCCCTGATCCAAGGCGGCACCACCCGGCCGCAGCACACCCAACGACTGCACCGAAGGCTCGCCGCACGCGGCGCGCACTCGCTGCTCTCGCACACGGGCTCCGTGTTCACCCACCTCAGCACCGCCTGCCCTCTCGACGCCCTGCGGGGTCTCGACGTGTCCGAACCGCTGCGCTACAACGACTCGCCGTGCGGCGCGCTCCACCCCGTACGGCGCAAGGAGGCCGCCGAGGGGTCCCCGGCCGAGCGCGCCAGGCGTGAACTGGAACGCGCTCGCGGAGCCAGGCCCGAGGCTCCGGCGGATGACACCGACGACAGCGAGGACCTGGGCACCCCGCACGCCTGCCCACTCTGGAGCGCCTGCCCGCGGCACTCGGCGGCGCGCGACCTGGTGGACGCTCTGATTTGGGTGGCCAACCCCGCCAGCCTGGTCCAGACGGCAGTCCCGCGTCAGCTCAACGCCGAGCGCCTGCGCTATCTGGAACTGGCCTGTCTGCGAAGCGACATCGTGATCGTCGACGAGGCCGACCGCGTACAGATGCAGCTCGACCAGATGTTCGCCCCGTCGGCGACGCTGGTGACCACGGGCCCCGACTCCTGGCTCGATCAGCTGCAGACGCACGAGATCGCCGAGCTGGCCCGGCAGGGACGGCTGCAGCTCTCCGACCAGGACGTGGAGCGGTGGTCCGCCGCGTTGGACGTGGTCGGAACGGCCGCGGACCGGCTGTACGCGATGCTCATCGACGACGAAGGCCTGCGGAAATGGGCGCAGATCGACTACTTCAGCGCTTGGACCCTTCAGGAGAAGCTGCTGCAGGCGTGGTACCCGTCCGCGCCGGGGCTGATCTCCGGGCGACCGGACAACCACGTGGAGGAAGGCGACCTGGACGGCGTCGAGGACGAAAGCGCGCTGTACGACGCAGACGATGAAGAACCCATGGGGGACGGTGGTACCCCGTCTCCTGCTACGCCTTGGGCGGAGCGCCGTACCGAGATCACCGGATTCTTCGACGTCTTCCGCGACGACCCACTGGGCGGCCGCGGTCCCTACGGGACACCGGCCGACGACCTGACCGGTCTGGCCCATGACGTCCTGCACACCCTCGACGAGAAGCAGACCCGACGCCGCGTTCGCGCGCTGCTCGACTCACTCCTCGTCGGAGCCCCCGGACCGAACCAGCGCCCAGCGCCCCCCTCCAGGAGCGGCACGAAGCCGGCCCCCCAGGACGTAGCCCTGTCCGAGGAGTGGCGGGACATCAATGCGCGTCGTCTGGAGTTCACCCTGGTGCTCGCCGCCCTGCACCAGCGCCTGGACCGGGTGACGTTCCTCTGGCCCCAGGTGGAGGCCGCTCTGCGGCTCGACGCGGCCAGTCACGAACTGACCCGGCGCCCGCCGCTCGACTACGCGCCTCTGCTGCCCGAGGCACCCATGGGCAATGTGCTCGGCTTCCAGTACCTCGTCGACGAGCGGGCGGCAGCTCGCAACAAGGACGGACACCGCACCGGAACCCTGCGCTTCTTCCGGTGCGCCGGAGTGGGCCGGGAGCTCCTACTCAGTCTGCCCCAGCTCGGTGCCGACCCGGGCAGCGGCCACACCGGCCCGCACGTCCTGCTGATGTCGGGCACCAGTTGGGCCGGAACCTCCACCCGCGCCCACGTCCTCGCCCCCGTCCGTGCCGTCCTCAAGCCTCAGCCGAAGGCACTGCGGTCCATCGCGAACACCGTGTTCCGCACCGAGTTCTTGTACGACGACGCCGGGCAGCCGATTCGGCTGTCGGGACAGGACCCGGAGAAGCGTGAGGATGTCCTCCGCCTGATGGTGGACCGGCTCGCCCGGCCGCGGCGCGACGGGGGCGCCTCCCTGCTGCAGAGCGAACTCGCCCAGATCCCGGACCAGCGCCGCAAGCGCGCCCTGCTCCTGGTGGGCAGCTACCGCGAGGCCAGGGCGAGTGCCGCATTCCTGGACGAAATCCCGCGCTGGCGTGGACGAGTCCGCGTACTGGCCGCCGACGACGAGGAGTTGGAGACCGCCGTCGACGGCGCGGCACCGGCAGGAGGCCAGGCGTCGACAGCGGGCTCCGTGCGTCGCGGGGACCTCGCCTCGTTCGCCGACGACCTGGACGCCGAACTCCTCGTGGCCCCCCTTCTAGCTGTCGAGCGAGGCCACAACATCCTCACCGTCCCCCAGCAGCCCGGCGAGGAGAAGGTGGCGGCATTCGGGACGGTGTTCTTCCTGGTGCGCCCGCATCCCCGTCCCGACGACCTCTCGCTCTCCGTCTTCGCCATCAACGACTGGGCAACCCGCTTTGTACGGAACCAGCCGGGACTGCCCCAGGGAACCTTCAGGGAACTGGTGGCCGCTTCCGAGGGCTTGGACGCCGCCGGAAGCGACTTCCGGACCACCGCTCGCGGCGTCTGGCGGCACATGCTGTCACGGCCGTACGTCTATTCGAGCCTCTCCGACGACGAAAAGAAGTCCTTCGTCTGGGACCAGCTCGTCACCATCTGGCAGGTCATCGGCCGCCTCGTACGCGGCGGGGTCCCTGCCCGCGTCGTGTTCGTCGACGCGGCCTTCGCGCCGCAGCTCGCGGCGGCGGGAGCACCCGTCACCGGATCAGAACGGCGCCCGCGCCGCAGCAGCGATCCCGGACTGCTCGTGCGCCTGCGGGAAGTGCTCACTCCGTACTTCATCGACGCCGGCCCCGGCGACAGGCTCGCCGATCCGGCCGACACCGCACTGGTCAAGCTGCTCTACCGCCCGCTGTACGAGGCACTGTGCGCCATGGGGTCCCGGCCCGGCCCGCGAGGCACGGACTGACACGCAGACCAACCAACCTTCGAGGCACAGCCATTGAGCGCCGGGCCACCTCCCATCCCTCGACACCACAGGGAGAACCGTCATGTACAAGAAGATCTGCCGATCCGCTTACCACCTGGCCGAGGACTCCGCGCCCTGGACCGAGGACTTCCGCGCGCTCCCCTTCCCCGAGCAGTGGCATCCGGGACTTCTGGAGCTGCACAACCACGGCCGGGACGAGGAGAAGCAGCACCAGACACTGCCCACCCGCCGGCTGGACAGCGTGCTCCAGACGCTCGCCCCCGACGTGATCGTCCGGCCCAGGCCCAGGACGCCGGTCGAACCAGGGCCGCAAACCACGGAGGACTTCTGGATGTACGTCCCGGCCTCGGCGCCGGACCCCCTCCCGGGCAGCTCGATGGGGCAGCTCCTCGACGCATGGCTGCGCACCCTCGGACCTAAGGAAGCAGCTCAGGAGCCCCGGTTCCGCTCCTTGCTCCTTGCCCGCAGCGCCGACCTGAAGAATAATCTGCCCGCGTGGCAGCCGGTCGCCGGCGTGGAGCTGTTGAACACCCCGACCACCCGAGGTGGCACCGCCGCCCCTGAACCGCGGCAGTTCCAGCTCGCCACCGACGCGCTGGCACGCCGCATCCTGACCCTCGACCCGTTCCCGTTCGACGGCGGAGAGCTGCGCTTCCGAGCCCTTCCGCGCGGCCCGCGCGACCAGGGTGCCGAGGTCATGTCGCAGCCCCTGTGCCGGAGCATCAAGCGCAAGGAGTGGTGGTTCTCCGTCGTACTGAACATCTCCCTGCACACCACCCCCTTCGACCCCCGGCCACGCCTGCACCTGCACTGGGGTGTGCGCCGCTGGGCTACCCACCCCCGGGCCGGCACCAAGCGCCTGAACCTGCCGTACAGGGAGGCCACCACCGTCTACCTGCGGCCCACGATCCCCTGGCTGCCCGGAGCACCGGCGACCGAGCGCCACGCACTGGCCCGCCTGCGGCGGGACCGGGCGGGCGACACCTTCGCCTGGGCGGAGAACGACGCGGCGGGCATCCTCCGCGGACTCAGTCTCGCCGGAAACTTTCCCGACCCCGAACAGCTGCTGTCGGACCCGGCCTCGTGGATCGGCGAGGGCCGCGATGTACGGGCAGCCGTGGTCCACAGCACAAGGATGGGACAGCACGAAGTCGGCCCCGGCCTGATGCCGAACCAGCGTGCCGAGCTGACCGAATGGGCGGAAGCAGCCCTCCCGGAGGAGGTGGTACGGGTGCCTGACCTGGTGCGCGGACGCGGCAAGGGCATCGGCGCACCGGAGAACCGGCGGCCGAAGCCGAGGAGCGAGGAGGCCAAGAAAGCCGAGGTGCTGCGCGAGGCACAGGCCCGGCGCATCGCCCTCGCGACGCAGTGCCGGATTGCCGCCAGCGGCCCGGGGCAGGACGGCCCGCCCGTGGTGGAGGTCCGGTTGTTGTGGCAGTCGTCCGAGGTGCGTAAGGAGGCGGTGTCGCAGTTCACCAAGGCCCTCGGACTCGACGGTGACGGCGGGATCGCCGCGGCACGGCTCACGGACCGGGAATTCGACGAGGCCGCGCCCGGGGCGCCGGTCGTTCTGGAATGGCGGACGTCCGAGCTGACACTCCGGCTGCGCTGCCTGCCCCTAACTGACGGGCTGGGTGACCAGCTCGTGCACGACCCCGCGGTGAAGGGCAGGGGT
This sequence comes from Streptomyces sp. NPDC001970, assembly GCF_053594115.1. NCBI lineage: Bacteria > Bacillati > Actinomycetota > Actinomycetes > Kitasatosporales > Streptomycetaceae > Streptomyces > Streptomyces sp. NPDC001970. The sequence continues at coordinate 143,870 of NZ_JBSFDW010000023.1, forward strand.
GCGGCGATCTCGGCAGCCGTCACGACGCGCCGCCGCACCCTGCGCGAACGGCTCCGCGCGGACGGCGCCGACCCGTCCCGCCCGGCACTCGCCCTCGTGGAGATCGCGCATCGCAGCACCTTCCGTCCGGCTTCGAACGACCCCAAGTTCGCCATCCGCCTGGGGTGCGCCGATGCGGGCCTGCTGACCCAGTTCGTCGTCACACCCTCCACCGACCGGCAGATCGACAACGCGGACAGTCTCGGACACCGCGCACACAGCTCGTGGCTCGACGGACTGCGCCAGCTCGGCGTCCGCGTCCTGCCCCAGCACACACTCGGCGACGACCTCCCGGGTGGATTGCAGTACGCGGCGGTGTGGATGGTGAAGCGCCGCAAGGACGGCCCGACCCGACTGCCCAAGCACCTGCCGGTTGCGGTCCTGGTCACTCCGCTCCCCGAAGGGCAGGGCTTGGCGGCCGTACGCGGTTGGGACGACAGCGCCGGGGAGTGGGTGCCCTACCCGCGATTCCTCCTCGGTCTCGTGAAGCAAGCCGAGATCGACCCCGAGGCCTTCGCGGAGCCCGCGGCGTCGGGCGACGGCCAGAACTCGGCCGAAGGGCCGAACGAAAGCCCGCGGCCCGAACTGCCCCGGGTCACCGGCAAACAGTGGCGCACCAACCTCGCTGAGCAGCGGAAGGAGACCGCAGGATTCCTCCAGCGCGTGCTGCACTCCCTTCGCGGGGAGCCGACCGCACTGATCACCCACGCACAGAACAGCAGGCTGCACTGGCCGTGGCTGCAGGACGGCCAGACCGAACGTGACCTGCTCCGAGCCGGACACGCCCCGGCGGGCCGGCTTGACAACGAACTCCGGCTGGTGCGCGTGCGCGGGCGCGGCGGACGCGAGACCGCACAGTGGTGGGGCCTGGCCGAGCCCGGCAAGCCGCATGGACAGCCGGCCGGCTTCTGGGCGCAGGCTCCGGGGCACGGAAGCAGTACATCGCCGAACGAGCGGGTTTTCTACAGCACCACGGAACGCCCCGGAACGCACACGATCTCCCCCGCGCTCGACCGGCTGGCCACCCGGGTCAACGCCGCCGGCAACCTCACCTCCCAGGCGGGCACCGGCGCCTGGAACCCGACGTTGGTGGAGATCGCGGTACTGGGCTGCCACCCGAATGACGACCTGGCACACGCCGTATCGGGAAGGCCCGACGACCCCGAGGCGCTGGCCCTCGCCATGCACCAGTTGCGCCAGGCGCCGGACTACGCTGCGGCCCTGTCCCTTCCGCTCCCCCTTCATTTGGCGGGACTTGCCCAGGCGTACGTCCTCCCGATGCTCGCAGAGGGCGACGGGAGCCTCCGCGAAGAGGCGGCGGAGCCCACCACGGAGCAGAGTCCGGATGACCCGGACCTGGCAGACGCGGCCGGACTGGCCACAGAACCCGACGTTGACGATGACGATGGATCGGAGCCGCGCAGCGCTTCGTGAGCAGGGTCGACGGTTTCGCCGTGGCGGCAAGCAGCCCGGCGTACGGTCCCGCGGGCTCGGGCCCGGGGCCAGGCCCGGCCGCTTCGGCCGAGCCGGAGCTGTCGTTGACGCCGTCGAGCGCGAGGCATGGCAGCTCGTGTTCGGTGTGCTGGCGGCCGGCGACGAACACCGACGAGTCCCGCCTCGACGCGCTGCTGGGCCACAATCTGCCGCAGCTCACCCGCGAGGTGCTGCTGGCGCTGCACAGCGGCATGGGCACGGAGGACGTGCGTCGCCACATCACCGAGCAGTGGCGGCCGGGAGAGGACGTCGATCCCGGTGACTGGGCGCGGGCCGCACGCCGTCCGGTGTCCCACAGGTCAGCACCGAAGACGCGGCGGTGCTCGGCGCGCTCGGCGACAGTTTCGAAGCGTGGCGGCTCTTCCTCCATCCCGAGCAACAGCGCCTCGCCACCACTGCGTTCAAGGGCTCCGCCAAGGTCACCGGTGGTCCCGGGACCGGCAAGACCGTCGTGGCGCTCGATCGCGTCCGCCACCTCGTGGACAAGCTCCCACCGGGCCGGACCCGGCCCGTGCTGCTCACCACGTACAACACCAATCTCGCCGCGGACCTGAAGCAGCGGCTGTGGCTTCTGGGCGACGAGGAGCTCCTGCGACGGGTCCACGTCGTCTCCATCGACCAGCTCGCCCGGGAGGTCGTCGCCGAACATCCCACCAGCGACCTCGGCAGCCCGCTGGACGACGAGGCGGCGCTGAACCTGTGGCACACAGTGTGCACCGAGGAAGGGGTCTACGACTTCGACGCGGAGTTCCTCGACTCCGAATTCAAGCACGTGATCCTTGCGCAGGGATGCGGCTCCAGAGAGCAGTACTTCCGCGCGGAACGGCCCGGCCGGGGCAGGCTCCAGCGTCCGGAGCGCCGCCTTGTCTCGAGCCTGGTCGAGGCCTACCGCACCCGGCTCGCAGGCCCCGTTATGTTTTTCGCGGTCCTGCAAGAGGACCGCTGGCCTCCGGGCCCGGCATGACTGTTGCCCCCTGTCGATCGGATGACCTGGGGGGTGG
>NZ_JBSFDW010000024.1:0-142616 GCF_053594115.1 Streptomyces sp. NPDC001970
ACTTCAGAACCAGTGAAGTCAGGATGATCAAGAGATCGCAGAGTGGCTCACTTTTCATCCGCCGTCCGTGGCCCTCGTTTCACCCGTTGCCGAGACTTTGCGAGAAGGGACCACAGCCTTCATGGCCGGCCACATCCAAGACCGCTGGTTCAAGACCGAGAACGGCCCCGACGGCAGGCCCCGCCGGGTCAAGACCGAACGCCACGGCACCGGCATGCGCTACCGCGCCCGCTACGTAGGCCCCGACGGCACCGAGAAGAGCAAGTCCTTCCCCGACAAGCAGAAGCGACTTGCGGAACAGTGGCTCTCACAGATCGAAGCAGACATGGCGCGCGGCCAGTACATCGATCCGAAGGCGAGCCGCATCACGTTCCAGCAGTACGCCGAGAAGTGGCTCAGCGCGCAGACCTCGGACATCGGTACACGCCACGCTGTGGAGATGCGGCTCCGGCTGCATGCCTTCCCATACATGGGTACGCGTCCGCTCGGGTCCTTCCAGCCGGGACACGTTCGAAGCTGGGTTCGTCAGCTTGAGGACACGGTGCCGGCCGCGTCGTACCGGCGCGCCATCTTCGGGAACGTCTCCGCTGTCCTCACTGCGGCCGTAGACGACGGACTTCTGTCGAAGAATCCGTGCCGAGCTGAGTCCGTCAAGGCCCCCAAGCCGTCGCCGACTCGGGTGAAGCCGTGGCCTGCCGAGTGGGTGTTCGCCGTGCGCGCCGGTCTCCCCGGTCGGTATCGTGCCACGGCCGACCTCGGGGGCGGCTGCGGACTGCGGCAAGGGGAGATCTTCGGACTTCCCACCGACGAGGCTGACTTCCTCGGCGGTTGGCTGCACGTTGCCTATCAGGTGAAGCTCGTAAGGGGGCAGCCGGTCTTCGCACCCCCCAAGGGTGGAAAGGAGCGGGACGTCCCGCTCCCCGGGGCGGTGGGCGAGGCTCTGGCGATCCACATGACGACCTACCCGCCCGTGGAGATCACCCTCCCGTGGCGCGAGCCCGACGGACCGCCCGTGACCAAGACGCTGTTCTTCACGAACGGCGAGGGGCAAGCCATCCGGCGGAACGCGCGAGCGCTGGAGTCATCCCCACGCCGGCCGCGGGCGAGAAGTACGAGAAGGCTCCTGAGCACGGTATGCACGCGCTGCGCCACTTCTACGCATCCGTGCTGCTGGACGCGGGGGAGAACATCAAGGCTCTGAGCCAGTACCTCGGGCACAGCGACCCGGGGTTCACGCTCCGGACGTACACGCACCTCATGCCCAGCAGCGAGGGACGCACCCGGAAGGCGGTGGACAGCGTCTATCGGACGGGCAGTGAGGCGAACGACGGCCCACAGACGGCCCAGGCGGCATGACCGAGCCCCCTACTGGCGGGAAAGACGCTGGTAGGGGGCTTCTTTGCGGTCTGATGCACTCAGATCATGCCGGACTGTCGCCGTCGCTGCGCGATGCACCCGCGAGTTCCGCCTTGCGCCGGTGCTCCGCGGCCTTCGCCTCGTAGATCGCGGCCATCCGAAGGTGGTACTCCGGTTTGTCCTGCTCGTAGATGTCGGGGATGCCGTCGAGGTCCTCGTCGCGCACCTCCTCCTCGTACAGCGCCTGGTACTTGCGTACGCGCAGCTTGAGCAGCACACCGGCGAACACAGCGGCGATGAGCGAGCCCATCAGGACCGCGGCCTTGACCTCGTCCATCAGGGCGACGTCCCCGGCGAAGGCCAGCTCGCCGATGAGGAGGGAGACGGTGAACCCGATCCCCGCGAGTGAGGCGACGGCGAACACGTCCGGCCAGGCCAGTTCGTCGTTGAGTTCGGCTCTGGTGAACCGCGCGGCGAGCCAGGTTCCGCCGAATATGCCGATCGTCTTTCCGACGACCAGACCGAGGACGACGCCCAGGGGCTCGGGCCTGCTGAAGACGTCGTGCAGCGAGTCGCCGGAGACGCTCACCCCGGCCGAGAGGAGCGCGAACAGCGGCACGGCGAGCCCGGCCGAGATGGGCCGTACGAGGTGCTCGATGTGCTCACCGGGGGAGTGCTCCTCGCCCTTCTCGTGGTGGCAGCGCAGCATCAGGCCCATCGCGACACCGGCGATGGTGGCGTGGACGCCGCTGTTGTACATCAGGCCCCAGATGACGAGGGCCAGCGGGATGTAGACGTACCAGCCGCGGACACCCTTGCGCAGCAGCAGCCAGAAGACGCCGAGGCCGACGACCGCCCCGCCGAGCGCGGCGAAGTTCAAGTCGTCGGTGAAGAAGATCGCGATGATCAGGATCGCGAAGAGGTCGTCGACGACGGCGAGGGTGAGCAGGAAGGCCCGTAGCGCGGCCGGCAGCGAGGTGCCGATCACCGCGAGGACGGCGAGCGCGAAGGCGATGTCGGTGGCGGTGGGCACCGCCCAGCCGCCCAGGGAGCCGCCGCCCGTGACGTTGACCAGGGTGTAAACGAGCGCGGGGACGGCCATGCCGCAGATCGCGGCGATGACGGGGAGTGCCGCGGCCTTGGGGTCGCGCAGCTCGCCGGCGACCAGCTCACGCTTGAGCTCGATACCTGCGACGAAGAAGAAGATGGCGAGCAGTCCGTCGGCGGCCCAGTGCTGGAGGGAGAGGTCGAGGCCGAGCGCGGCCGGGCCTATGTGGAAGTCGCTCACGGCGTCGTAGCCGGCGCTCAGCGGTGTGTTCGCCCAGATGAGGGCCGTGACCGCGGCGGCGAGCAGCAGAACACCACCGACGGTCTCGGTGCGCAGCGCGTCCGCGACGAAGGTGTGCTCGGGGAGCGACAGGCGTCCGAGGAACTTGCGGGTCGGGGGAGTGGGCGCGGCCACGGCAGGGACCTCCGGTCGTGTGGGCAAGGCGAAGCACATTGCCGACCAGACTTCCCGGCACACCTAGTTTTTCTTGTCACGCTCTTGATGTGTTCCTTAGTTTACCTAAGAGCGCGAGATGCACCGGAATCCTCACTTTAAGTGCAAACGCGACAAGCAGGGCACCCCGGCGATGCGCCGTGGATGCCCTGCTTGTCGTCGTGTCCTTCTGGGCTGGTCAGTCCTCCGAGGCCGCGGTCGGCAGCTTGGACTGGATGAGGTCCATCACCGAGGAGTCGGTGAGGGTGGTGACATCGCCGAGCTGACGGTTCTCCGCGACATCACGCAGCAGCCGACGCATGATCTTGCCGGAACGGGTCTTCGGAAGCTCGGCCACCGGCAGGATCCGCTTGGGCTTGGCGATCGGTCCGAGCGTGGCGGCCACGTGGTTGCGCAGATCCGCGACGAGTCCCTCGTCCTCGCTCGCCGTGCCGCGCAGGATCACGAACGCCACGATCGCCTGGCCCGTCGTCTCGTCCGCCGCGCCGACCACGGCCGCCTCGGCGACCTTCGGGTGGGAGACGAGCGCGGATTCGACCTCGGTCGTCGAGATGTTGTGCCCGGATACGAGCATGACGTCGTCGACCCGCCCCAGCAGCCAGATGTCGCCGTCGTCGTCCCTCTTGGCTCCGTCGCCCGCGAAGTACTTCGCCTCGAAGCGGGACCAGTAGGTGTCGATGAACCGCTGGTCGTCGCCCCAGATGGTGCGCAGCATCGACGGCCACGGCTCGGTCAGGACCAGATAGCCGCCGCCGCCGTTGGGGACCTCGTTCGCCTCGTCGTCGACGACGGTCGCGGAGATGCCGGGCAGCGGGCGCTGGGCGGAGCCGGGCTTGGTCTCGGTGACGCCCGGCAGCGGAGAGATCATCATCGCGCCGGTCTCGGTCTGCCACCAGGTGTCGACGATCGGGGTCTTCCCCGCGCCGATGTGCTCCCGGTACCAGATCCAGGCCTCGGGGTTGATCGGCTCACCGACCGAGCCGAGGATGCGCAGGCTGGAGAGGTCGAACTTGGCGGGGATGTCGTCTCCCCACTTCATGAACGTACGGATCGCGGTCGGCGCGGTGTAGAGGATCGTGACGCCGTACTTCTGCACGATCTCCCAGAACCGGCCCTGGTGCGGGGTGTCGGGCGTGCCCTCGTACATCACCTGCGTCGCGCCGTTGGCCAGCGGGCCGTACGTGATGTACGAGTGGCCGGTCACCCAGCCGATGTCGGCGGTGCACCAGTAGACATCGGTCTCGGGCTTGAGGTCGAAGACGGCGTGGTGGGTGTAGGCCGTCTGGGTGAGGTAGCCGCCCGAGGTGTGCAGGATGCCCTTCGGCTTACCCGTCGTACCCGACGTGTAGAGGATGAAGAGCGGGTGCTCCGCGTCGAACGCCTCGGGCGTGTGCTCGGCCGACTGGCGCGAGACGATGTCGTCCCACCACACGTCCCGGCCCTCGGTCCACGCCACGTCCTGGCCGGTGCGGCGCACGACGAGCACGTGCGACACACGGTCCACGCGGCTGATGGCCTCGTCGACCGCGGGCTTGAGCGCGGAGGGCTTGCCGCGCCGGTAGCCGCCGTCGGCGGTGATGACGAGCTTGGCGTCGGCGTCCTCGATGCGGGTGGCGATGGCGTCTGCGGAGAAGCCGCCGAAGACCACCGAGTGCGCGGCGCCGATCCGGGCGCAGGCGAGCATCGAGATGACGGCCTCGGGGATCATGGGCAGATACACGGCCACCCGGTCGCCCTTGGTGACGCCCAGCTCGGTCAGGGCGTTGGCCGCCTTGGAGACCTCGTCCTTGAGCTCGGCGTAGGTGAGGGCCCGGTGGTCGCCCGGCTCGCCCTCGAAGTGGATGGCGACGCGGTCGCCGTGGCCCGCTTCGACATGGCGGTCCACGCAGTTGTACGCCACGTTGATCTTGCCGTCGGCGAACCACTTGGCGAACGGCGGGTTCGACCAGTCGAGGGTCTCGGTCGGCTCGGTGGCCCAGGTGAGGCGCCGGGCCTGCTCGGCCCAGAAGCCAAGCCTGTCCGCCTCGGCCCGCTCGTACGCCTCGGCCGTGACGTTGGCGTTCGCGGCCAACTCGGCCGGCGGCGCGAACCGCCGCTCTTCCTTGAGCAGGTTGGCCAGGCTTTCGTTGCTCACGACATCTCCCTTTCCCAGGGCGTCCTATGTGCCTATGTGTCCCAGGCCATAGCTCACCAGCCGGATGGCCGGGTGACAAGAGCCTTCCGGGAATTGGTTTAGACCTGTGCGGCGCGGGTGGCCCCTCATCCCCGGGCGGTGGGGAGGAGGGGCCATACGTTCTCACGTATCTCGCGCCCGAACGGTTCAGGACGCGCAGCGTGCCCGGCCGGCCGGGCGGCTCCGCGCCGGGGTGGGCGGCCGACCCGGTGCCAGGGCGGGTGGCTCGGCGCCGGGACGGGTGGCTCGGCGCGTGGAGGGGAGGGCCGCGGCGCCCGGTCAGGCGGGCGTGTCCTTCAGCGCCGGCGGTACGGCGGTGACCCGGTCGAAGACCTCGTCGATACGGTCCGTCTCCTCGCCGCCCGCCAGCAGATACGCCTGAGCCTCGCCGACGTGGAAGTACATCCCGTGCAGCTGCAGAGTGCCCTCGGCGAGCCGTCGCGCCACCGCCTTGTGCGCGCGCAGATGTTCCAACTGCTGGACCACATTCGTGAGGCACAGCTGCTCCACCGCATCGGCGGGCAGCCGCCCGGAGATCCGAGCCAAGGAGTGCTGCCGCGAGGTCATCCGCTTCAGGCTGGGCCGGCCGTGGCGCAACCAGCGCCACAGCGGGGTCCGCGTGTCCGCGCCCTCCGGCGGGCCGGCCATCAGGGCCTGCATCGCCCCGCAGCCCGAGTGGCCGCATACGGTGATCGAATCCACCTGCAGGACGTCCACGGCGTACTCGATCGCCGCCGCGACCGAGTCGTCCCTGCTCTCCTCGCCGGGCAGCGGCACCAGATTGCCCACATTCCGCACGGTGAACAGATCTCCAGGACCGCTCGCCGTGATCATGCTCGTGACGAGGCGGGAGTCGGCACAGGTGAGGAAGAGCTGGGACGGGCGCTGGCCCTCGCGCGCCAGCCGCGCGAGCTCCTCCCGCACCAGCGGGGCCGTGTTGCGCTGGAAGGAACTGAGCCCGCTGGCCAGTTGGTGCTTGGGCGGCACCGGCCACCGCTCGGGCGCGGCGGCAGGGTGCTCTCCGCAGTGGTGGTTCCGCCAGGGCGTCCAGGGCCTGCAGCAGGCGTGCGACTCGGAGGCGGGCTCGGCGATCCGGCCTCCGGAGCGGCCGGTGAACGCGACCGTCCCGCCATGCGCTTCATGGGCCGCCTGCCAGTCGTGCAGCGCCTCGAAGGCCGCGTGGTCCATGAACGAGCCGTCCAACTCGACGACGGCGTCGGCGTCATGGGGCACTTTTCCCAGCACGCGGCTCAGCCGTGGCACGGCCAGAAACGTCAACTGGCCCCGCACCCTGACCCGGTGGATCCCCTTCTGCTCCTGCACGGTGATCCGGGTCCTGGTCAGCCGGTGCAGCGCGACCGCGACCGCCACTGCGATCCCGATGGCCACGCCCTCCAGCACCCCGGTGAACACGACGGCGGTCATGGTCGCCGCGTACACCAGCATTTCGCGGTTCCGCCGCACGCTGCGCAGATGCGTGATGTTGACCATCTGGATACCGACGACCATCACCAGGGCCGCCAGGGTGGCCAGCGGGATCAGATCGAGGGCGGGGACCAGCAGCAGTGCGGCGACCGCGATCCACAGCCCGTGCAGCATCGTCGAGTGACGGCTCACGGCGCCCGCCGCCACATTGGCGGAGCTGCGCACGGCAACACCGGTGACCGGCAGCCCGCCGAGCGCGCCCGACACGACGTTCGCCGCGCCCTGACCGGTCAGCTCGCGGTCGAGGTCGGCGCGCGGGATGCGGACCGCGGGCTTCTTGCGGCCCGAGATCAGCTTGTCGACGGCGACCGCGGACAAGAGGGACTCGACGCTGCCGACCAGCGTGATGGTGAGGACGGCGGCGGCGATGCCCAGCGCCGGCCCTTCGGGCAGCTCGGGCAGGGCGTGGCTGCTCCAGGAGGGAAGATCGACGCGCGGCAGCCTGAGCCCGGCGGCCACGGCCAGGGCGGTCGCGACGCCCACAGCCGCGAGCGCGGCCGGGATCTTCCGTACGGCCCGGCCGGTGCGCCCCGGGATACGTGGCCAGGAGAGCAGCACGGCGACGGTCAGGATGCTGACCGAGAGCGCAGCGGGATGGAGAACGGCCAACTGGCCGGGCAGCCCGCGGGCGTTGTCGACCGCGGAGCTCTGCGGGGTGCCGCCGAGGACGATGTGGAGTTGCGCGAGGGCGATCGTGACGCCGATGCCGGCCAGCATGCCGTGCACGATCGCCGGACTGACCGCCAGGGCGGAGCGGGCCACTCGCAGCGCGGACAGCGCGAGCTGAGTGAGGCCGGCGAGGACGGTGATGGCGCACGTGGTGCGCCAGCCGTACTGCTGGATCAGGTCGGCCGTGACCACGGTGAGTCCCGCCGCGGGCCCACTGACCTGCAGCGGGGCCCCGCCGAGCCGCCCGGCGACGACACCGCCGACGGCGGCTGCCACGAGGCCCGCCTGGAGGGGCGCGCCGGTGGCGAGCGCGATGCCGAGAGAGAGCGGCAGCGCGATCAGGAAGACGCCGATCGAGGCGGACAGATCGGCGCCTGAGATCCGGAAACCCTTGCCGGGGCGCCCGGGGCGCCCGGAGCCGCGGGACCCGCGACCGGATCCGACGGGCTGGGGGCGGCCGGGTCGGCGATCCTCGGGACCGTGGTCCTCAGGCTGGTGGTCCTCAGGCGGTTGCTCCTCGGGCGTCTGCTCGGCCTGCCCGGGTGTCTGCGGTGCCTGCCCGGGTGCAGTCCCGGGCGGACTGGGCGGGCGCTGGAGGCGGGTCGTGCCGACGTGGGCGGTGGTGGCCGAGGTGGGGGTGGCCGGCAGGGTGGCCGCACCGCGATCTTCGGGCTCGTCGCGGTTGGGGCCATTCATGCGAAAGGGGACGCAGGCGGACATGGTTCCCGTCTCCTCCGGGGCAGCGCGGTCGCGGAATGTGGGGGTCGCGGCCGTGGGTCACGGCGTACAGCGGCGGGATGGTCGAACCCGGAGCCTCGACCTGCCGCGCCTGGCTCGGCGTCAGCGCAGTCTCAACTCTCGGTAAATGGATCGTAATGCAGAGTAAAGACTGCGGCATGATTTTCGGGGCAAATAGGGCAGCTGTTCACCCGTTTCGGTGATTAATCACTTCGCCTCGGCTTGTCGCGATTCCGCCTCCTCGAATGGGTGCGAATTTGACGAACGCAGTCATATCCGCAGATAAGCAGAGAATCACTGCAAACGAGGGAAGAGGGTGGACGAATGCTGCCCGCCACGAAGAAGTTCGCTCTCGGTGTCGCCGCGGTGCTGGCCGTCGGCATGGCCAGTTGCTCCGGTGCCGACGGTTCCGGTCCCGGGTTCGGCCTACCCGGGACGAAGGACGGAGCCGCCGCCCCCGTCAGGGTGATCCGCCTCATCGGCGACGGCTCGACCGCCTACACGGGAGCCCAGCCCGGAGTGCCCAGGCCGAAGCGCCTGGAGCCCGGTCAGAAACCACCGCAGTTCGTGGTGTTCTCCTGGGACGGTGCCAGTGAGGACAGCCAGAAGCTCTTCTCCCGTTTCCGTGCGGTGGGCAGGAAGTACGACGCGACGATGACCTACTTCCTCAGCGGTGTGTATCTGCTGCCTGAGGAGAAGGCCACGAAGTACGACCCGCCCCAGCACCCGCGCGGCCGCTCCGACATCGGCTTCAACAACACCCGGGGAATCAGGGGCACCGTGCGAGAGCTGCGCGGTGCCTGGCTCGAGGGCAACGAGATCGGCACCCACTTCAACGGTCACTTCTGCGGCCCGGAGGCAGGCGTCGGCACCTGGTCGGTGGAGGAGTGGGAGAGCGAGATCAGCCAGGCCAAGTCCTTTGTGAAGCACTGGAAGACGAACGCCGGACTGAAGAAGGAAGAACCGCTGCCCTTCGACTACGAGAAGGAGCTCATCGGCGCCCGCACCCCCTGCCTGGAGGGGCGCGAGAACTTCATGAGGGCCGCGAGCCGACTGGGCTTCCGCTACGACACCAGCGGCGTCGGCGACCAGGTCTGGCCCAGGAAGGAGCGTGGCCTCTGGGACCTTCCGCTCCAGAGGATCCCCGTCCCGGGCCGCGCCTTCGAAGCGCTCGCCATGGACTACAACTTCATGGTCAATCAGTCGAGGACGAGCAAGGACGCGCCCCATATGCACAGGTACTGGGGAGACCAGATGCGCGACGGTCTGATCCAGGGCTTCGAGCGGGCATACCAGGGCAATCGCGCACCGCTGATCATCGGCAACCACTTCGAGTCCTGGAACGGCGGCACGTACATGCGCGCCGTCGAGGAGGCCATCGGGGCGGTCTGCGTGAAGCCGGAAGTCCGGTGCGTGTCGTTCCGGCAGCTCGCCGACTGGCTCGACGCTCAGGACCCGCAGATCCTGGCGAAGCTGCGCACGCTCAAGGTCGGCCAGTCGCCGAAGCGGGGCTGGGAGGCCTTCACGACCCCCCAGCCTGTCAGGCCCGCCAAGCCCGAGAAACCGGCCGGAGCCGCTGGGTCGGCCGAGTCCGACCGGTCGACCGCGTTCGCCAAGTCGGTCCTGGGCGGCGACGCCGTTTCGGGACCGGGGCTTGGAGTGCCGGGCCTGGTGTGGCCTCCTCGGAGCTTGACGGCTCCGGGTGGGTTGGCTCGCGGTGAGGTGCCCCTCGGCAGGGTGACTCGTGACCTTGTTGCTCCGCACCGACCCGGCGCGGTCGGGCCGGGCGCCGTCGGGGCCGGCCCGGGCCGGCCCGGCTCGCTCAGGCCGGCTGCGGGGCGCTGATCTCCGCGGCCGGTTCCCCGAGTACGAAGGCGGGGTCGATCTGCGCGGCCAGGTCGACCCCCGTCTTCGCGTTTCCCCAGCTCTTCGCGTTCTTCAGATGGAAGTGCACCATCTGGCGCGTGTAGCGCTCCCAGTCGCGGCCGCCGTACGACGCGTCAGCCTCGGTCTGCAGCGTCCGCAGCGCCGCGCGGTTGTGCTCCTCCAATTGCCCGAAGTGGGTCGGACGGCCCTTCTCCATCGCCCGCACCCAGTCCGAGTGCCCCACCGCGACGAGCAGATCCTCGCCCACCTGCTCACGCAGGAAGTCCAGATCGTCTTGACCCTGCACCTTGTTGCCCACGACCTTGAGCGAGACGCCGAAGTCCCGGGCGTACTCCTTGTACTGCCGGTATACGGAGACGCCTTTCCGTGTCGGCTCCGCGACGAGAAACGTCATGTCGAATCGGGTGAACATCCCGGAGGCGAAGGAGTCCGAACCGGCCGTCATGTCGACCACGACGTACTCGTCCGGGCCGTCGACGAGATGGTTGAGGCACAGCTCCACCGCCCCGACCTTGGAGTGGTAACAGGCCACCCCGAGATCGTCCTCCGTGAACGGGCCGGTCGCCATCAGCCGGATCTCGCCGTCGTCCAGCCGGACGGTTCGCGCGCAGGCGGCGTAGACGGGGTTGTCCTCCCGTACCCGCAGCAGCCGTGAACCCTCGCCCGGGGGCGTGGTCTTGATCATCGTTGCGGCGGACGCGATCCGCGGATTGGTGCCGCGCAGATAGTCCTTGATGAGCGTGAGCTGCGCGCCCATCGCGGGCAGCGCCCTGGCCTCGTCGTCGTCGAGTCCGAGCGCCGCGGCCAGGTGTTGATTGATGTCGGCGTCCACCGCGACGACGTGGGCCTGCTGTGCCGCGAGGTGGCGGATGAAGAGCGAGGACAGCGTGGTCTTGCCGCTGCCGCCCTTCCCTACGAAAGCGATCTTCATGTTCACCTACGGTAGCGGCTCGCATGCACACGGTGTCCGGAGTGCGTGAAGAAGACCACTCCAACGTGGGGTGGGCCTCGGTTGCGCGTAGCCTCGTTACCTATGAGTACGAACGCCTCTGACCCTCTTGCCGCACTGGGCGCCCTGCCCGGAGTCGCGGATGCCGTGGACTCCGTACGCAAGGCCGTGGACCGGGTCTACGGCCACCGGGTCATGCGCCGCCGCAGCAATGAGGTCGCATCGGAGGCGGCGCTGCGCGGAGCCCGTGCCTCCGCGGCACTCTCGGGTGCCGACTGGGCGCTCGAAGAGGTGCGCCGGCGGAGCGACTTCGGCAGTGACGGCGAGGCCCGTACCGTCGGCGCGGCCCTGAGGCTGACCGCCGAGTCCGGCCAGCTGCTGTCCATCTGGCGGCAATCCCCGCTGCGGGTGCTGGCCCGGCTGCATCTCGTGGCCGCGAGCGGCGCGGCACCGGACGAGACGGTCGGCCGTCCCCGTCTCGCGGGCGAGAAGGTGGACGAGCCGCTGATCGAGGCACCGCTGCCGGACGCGGACGAGATGGCGGGCCGGCTCGAAGGGCTTTCCGGGCTGATCATCGCGGGCAGTTCGGCTCCGGCGCTGGTGATGGCCTCGGTCGTGCACGGCGAGTTGCTCGCCCTGCGCCCGTTCTCCTCGTCCAACGGGCTGGTGGCCCGGGCCGCCGAACGCATCGTTCTGGTGGGCAGTGGGCTCGACCCCAAGTCGATCTGCCCGGCCGAGGTCGGCCACGCGGAACTCGGCCGCGAGGCGTATGTCACGGCCTTCGACGGCTACGTGTCGGGAACCCCGGAGGGGATGGCGGCCTGGATCGCGCACTGCGGCCGTGCGGTCGAACTCGGCGTACGGGAGTCGACGGCGGTCTGCGAGGCATTGCAGCGGGGCGCGGCGTAGGAGATCCGGGCGAGCCCGGCCCGTACAGGCCCGTAGCAGGCCCGTACAAAGGGTTGCGGCGGTACCGGAATTGGTACCGCCGCTGGCATGTCCGCCCAGTTACCAAGCGTCCTCGATATGTTGCCCATCAGGTCGGGAACTTTGCCCGTCACCTGGTGCGGCTGGCCCGTAATCGACGGGTCGACGTCGCGTGGGTGCCCGGCGTCCATACTTCGGTCCGTGGGCCTTTTTCTGCGTGATTGGTGATCCTCTCGGATGTCCCAGGTCTCGCGGGCCGTAAGTCCTTTGTACTCCAGCGGTCCGGTGAGCGGAACCCCTGGCTGCACTTCTTTACTTTTAACCTCAAATGCGGGCAAAGTTCGCGCTGCGGCGCCGACTGGCGAACCAGACCAGCCCAGCGGTGGCGACGGCGGCGCCGACGGCGGCCGCCGCGACCAGCCCCGGACGTGCAGGCATCGTGAACGCGGGGATCCGCTGCTTCAGCCGTACCGGACGGTTGAAGACGAGAATCGGCCAACCGCGTGACGCCGCCTCGCGGCGCAGCGCTCGGTCCGGGTTGACCGCGTACGGATGGCCGACGGACCGGAGCATGGGGACGTCGGTGACGGAGTCGCTGTACGCGTAACAGTGCGACAGGTCGTAACCCTCGGACTCCGCAAGCCCTTTGATCGCCTCGGCCTTGGTTGGCCCGTAGGCGTAGTACTCGACCTCTCCCGTGTAGCAGCCGTCGTCGCCGACGACCATGCGGGTCGCGACGACACGGTCGGCGCCGAGCAACTCGCCGATCGGTTCGACGACCTCCGCACCGGAGGTGGAGACGATCACGACGTCGCGACCGGCCGCGTGGTGCTCCTCGATGAGAGACGCGGCCTCGTCGTAGATGATCGGGTCGATCAGTTCGTGGAGGGTCTCGGCGACGATCTCTTTGACCTGGCGAACGTTCCAGCCTTTGCAGAGGGCGGACAGGTACTGGCGCATCCGCTCCATCTGGTCGTGGTCCGCGCCGCCTGCGAGGAAGACGAACTGGGAGTACGCGGTCCGCAGTACGGCGCGGCGGTTGATCAGTCCTCCTTGGTAGAAGGACTTGCTGAAGGTCAGCGTGGACGACTTCGCAATGACCGTCTTGTCCAGGTCAAAGAAGGCTGCTGTGCGCGGCAAGGAGTGGTTTTCCACGACGCTGAGCATAGGGGCCCACCATTCGGCGTAAGCTGGGGCGCGTGGGTTTGCCTGAGAAGGCTCTCGGGTACACCATGGAAGTCACGGATCGTTCGCGACCGTGCTAACCCGGTCCGACTCCTCCCCCCCCGAGTCGGCCGTGGGGACGACCCCCGCTCTCCCCCCCGGCGGGGGTCGTCGCATGTCCGGACGCATTTTCGTCCCTCGCGGTTGACCGCTTCCCACTCCTTCAGGCCTCTGCGGCGCTGTTCGTCGACGGTCCGGGTTCGTCACGCTGTGTAGTTGACAGGCTGCGCTCCGGAAGTTGCGCGGGAAGTCACCGGTATGGGCTACCGGGATATTCACAAGCCGCGAGTTGTCCACAGTTTTAGAGCAAGATCCACACGATTTTCGGGCGCGCTGCACGGTGATTCCGTCCGCGAACTTCGCGGGCCGAAGGAATCACGGATCAGGGCCGGTGCGCCGGCCTCGTGGCGCCCACTGCGGCAGTGGGTGAGAGGGGGAGAAATCGTGGCGAGTTCCATCACATCTGATACGTCCGGTACATCCGCAGCGTCCGGCGCGTCGGGAAGGTTCAGGGCACCCGGAGGGTTCGGCTCGCCTGGTGTGCGTGGTGCGCCCGCGGCCGGTGCGTCCGGGGTCTCCGGCGGACATTCGGGCTTCGGGGGGCGGCCGGTCGCCGGTGAACGGCGGAGTGGGCCTCTCATCGTCACGGAGGACCTGGAGCTTCTCGACGATCTGCTGCGGCTGTGCGCCGCGGCGGGCGCCGATCCACAGGTCCACCATGCGGTGCCCGAGGAGAGAGCGAGCTGGGAGAGTCCGCCGCTGGTTCTGGTCGGGGACGACGCCGCCGCCCGCTGCCGAGGGGCGACCCGCAGACCCGGTGTGCTTCTCGTCGGGAAGGATCAGGACGATCCGCAGGTGTGGCGGCGGGCGGTCGAGATCGGCGCCGACTGCGTGCTGCGGTTGCCCGACGCCGAGAGCTGGCTCGTCGACCGGATCGCCGATGTGGCCGAAGGCGTCGGACGGCCGGCACTGACGGTCGGCGTGATCGGCGGCAGGGGCGGCGCGGGTGCTTCCACGCTGGCCGGTGCGCTCGCGGTGACGGCGGCTCGGGAGGGGCGGCGCACGATGCTCGTGGACGGCGACCCGCTGGGCGGCGGTCTCGATGTGCTTCTCGGCGGGGAGCAGGCGGAGGGCAGACGCTGGCCCGACTTCGCGGCATCGAAGGGCCGGGTGGCGGGTGGTGCCCTGGAGGAGTCGCTTCCGTCGGTGCACGGGCTTCGGGTGCTGAGCTGGGACCGGGGTGATTCGGTGGTGGTCCCTCCGGAGTCGATGCGCTCGGTGCTGGCGGCGGCCCGCAGGCGTGGCGGAGTGGTCGTCGTGGATCTGCCCCGCCGCGTGGACGAAGGTGTCGCGGAGGCACTGGCCCAGCTGGATCTCGGGCTGCTGGTCGTGCCGGGCGAGCTGCGTGCGGTGGCCGCGGCGAGGCGTGTCGCGGCGACGGTGGGCATGGTGCTCGGCGACTTGCGCGTCGTGGTGCGCGGACCGTACGCATCGGGACTGGACGAGCGGTGGGTGGCCGACGCACTCGGGCTGCCGCTGGCGGGCGAACTGCCGGTGGACACAGGGCTGTTCGCCGACGTGGACGAGGGTATTCCGCCCGGCGCGGGTGCCCGGGGTCCGCTGGCCCGGTTCTGTTCGGCCCTCTGGGAGCGGGCATTCGCGGGCGGTGAGCTCTCATGACCGCGACGCTGCTCGATGCCGTACGGCAGCGGCTTGCCGAGAGCGGGGCCGAGCCGACCCCCGCCAGGGTGGCGGCGGCGCTGCGTGCGCAGGGCCGACTGCTCGGGGACGCGGAAGTGCTGGGCGCCGCTGAGGAGTTGCGTTGCGAGCTGGTGGGGACGGGGCCGTTGGAGCCGCTCCTCGCCGACCCCGAGGTGACGGACGTCCTGGTGTCGGCACCGGACCGGGTGTGGGTGGACCGGGGCGGCGGGCTCCAGCTCACCGATGTCAGCTTCTCCGACTCGGCGGCGGTGCGCAGACTGGCCCAGCGCCTCGCGGCGGTCGCCGGGCGGCGGCTGGACGACGCCCGCCCCTGGGTGGACGCCAGGCTCCCGGACGGCACCCGCATGCATGCGGTGCTGCCGCCGGTCGCGGTCGGCTCGACCTGCCTGTCGCTGCGGGTGGTGCGACCCCGGGCCTTCTCGCTGAGCGAGCTCGTAGCGGCGGGGACGGTTCCGCCGGGCGGAGACCGAGTGCTCGGGGCGCTGATCGAGGCCCGGGTGTCGTATCTGGTCAGCGGCGGCACCGGCTCGGGCAAGACGACCCTGCTGTCGACGCTGCTGGGGCTGGTCGGTGAGCGGGAGCGGATCGTGCTGGCCGAGGACTCGGCGGAGCTGCGGCCCGACCATCCGCACGTGGTGCGCCTGGAGTCCCGCCCGGCGAACCAGGAGGGCGCGGGCCGGGTCACGCTGCGGGATCTGGTGCGCCAGGCCCTGCGGATGCGGCCCGACCGGCTGGTGGTGGGCGAGGTGCGCGGTGCCGAGGTCACCGATCTGCTGGCGGCCTTGAACACGGGCCATGACGGCGGCTGCGGCACCGTCCACGCCAATACGGCCACCGATGTGCCGGCCCGGCTGGAGGCCCTGGGCACGGCGGCCGGGCTCGACCGGGCCGCGCTGCACAGCCAGTTGGCGGCCGCCCTGTCGGTGGTGGTCCATCTCGTACGGGACCGGGACGGGCGGCGCCGGATCGCCGAGGTGCATGTGCTGGAGCGGGATGCGGCGGGGCTGGTGGTGACCGTCCCGGCGCTGCGGTGGGGCGCGGCGGGCTTCGGGCGGGAGCGGGGCTGGGAGCGGCTGCGGTCGCTGATCGGGGGTGCGTGGTGACGACGGTGGCGATGTGTGCGGCGGTCTGCGCGGGCGTCGCGGCATGGACGACGGCCGGCGGAGATCGGGGGACGCGGCGGGCGAGGCTGGTGCTTGCGGGGGCGGGCGCCGCGGACCTGGCCCCCCGGTGGGACTGGGAGCGGCAGCTTCGGGTGGTACGGCGCCTGCGGCGGGAGTGGCTGTGCCTCCCGGTGGCGTTGGTGCTCGCTGTACTCGGGGCGTCCGTGCTGCCGCTGGTCGTCGGCGTGATCGCGGTGCCGCTCGTGAGGCGGCGGCTGCGGGCCGGTGAGCGGAGACGGGCGCAGGAGCGCAGGGCCGATGCGGTGATCTCGCTCTGCGGGGGGATCGCGGGCGAGCTGCGGGCGGGGCGCCAGCCCGGGCAGGCGCTGTTGAC
Source organism: Streptomyces sp. NPDC001970 (assembly GCF_053594115.1). Classification (NCBI taxonomy): domain Bacteria; kingdom Bacillati; phylum Actinomycetota; class Actinomycetes; order Kitasatosporales; family Streptomycetaceae; genus Streptomyces; species Streptomyces sp. NPDC001970. Next base: position 16,129 of record NZ_JBSFDW010000024.1, read on the forward strand.
CGCGGGCCGGGCCACGGGGGCGCTCGGCGGGGCGGAGGCCGCGGTGCTCGCGGCCGCACGCTTCGGCGGTGATGTGGCTGCGGAGCTTCGGCGGGCGGCCCATGAACCGGGTGCGGAGGGGCTGGCAGGACTCGCGGCGTGCTGGCGGGTGTCGGTGGACGGCGGGGCGGGGCTGGCCTCCGGTCTTGACCGACTGGAGGCCGCGCTCCGGTCGGATCGGGACCAACGGGAGGGGCTGCGCGCCCAGGTGGCGGGGGCGTGGTCGACGGTCGTGGTGCTGGCTCTGCTTCCGGTGGTCGGGCTGGGCCTGGGCTGGGCGCTGGGAGCCGATCCGCTGCGGGTGCTGCTGCACACCCCTGTTGGCGTTGGATGCCTTCTGGTGGGCGGGCTGCTGGAGGCAGTCGGGCTGTGCTGGGCGGCGCGGATTGTGCGGGCGGGGGAGCTGCCATGAGCGGTGAGTTCGTCCACAGGCTGGGGGCGGCGATCCCGGCGGCGTCCGTCGCTGTCCTGCTGTGCTGCCTGGCCGCGGGATGGCGGCACGAGCGGCGGGTGCGCAGGCGGGTCGGAGCGCTGCTGGCGGTGAAGTACGGGCAGCAGCACAGGAAGTGGCTGCCGGAGTCCGATTCCGAGTCAGGTTTTGGGGCCTGGGTGCGGGAGTGGGTACTCCCGGCGGGAGCGGTGATCACCGGCTGGATCCTCGCGGGCGGAGTGACGGGATGCCTGCTGGGCGCGGCGGGGGCGTACGGCCTCAGGAAGTGGCAGCGGGGCCGTGCACGAGACAAGGCCGCGGGCGTGGACGCCTCGGCGGAGCAACTGCCGCTCGCCGCCGATCTGCTGGCCGCGTGTGTCTCGGCAGGAGCAGGGCCACGTGAGGCGGCGGAGGCGGTCGGGGAGTCGCTGGGCGGCCCGGTCGGCGGGCGCCTGGCGAAGACCGCGGCGGAACTGCGGCTCGGCAGTGAACCGGCGCAGGCGTGGGGGCGGTTCGGTGAGATACCGGGCGCGGCCGGGCTGGCCCGTTGTCTGGAGCGGGCCGGTTCCACGGGGGCGCCGGCGGCGGAGCCGGTCTCCCGGCTGGCCGCAGGTCTCCGGGCGGAGCGGGCCAGGAGCGCCGCGGCGCGGGCCCAGCGAGCCCAGGTCCTGATCACGGCACCGGTGGGGCTCTGCTTTCTGCCCGCGTTCCTGGCGATCGGCGTGGCCCCGGTGGTGATCGGCCTGGCGAGCGGGCTGCTGAAGGGCCACTGAAACGACCGAGATGAAGATCGAACAACGACCGAGACACGACCGAGATGGCAATTTGCCATCGGATTCTGGGGGTTGAGATGAGTTTCATGGCACGACTGAAGAGCCGGGCGACCCGTACGGGGACGAGTGCGCGGACATGGCTGGGCAGGAGGCGAGCGCGTCACGACGCGGGGATGACCACGTCGGAGTACGCGATGGGAACGATCGCGGCATGCGCCTTTGCCGCGGTTCTCTACAAGGTGGTGACGAGCGGGACGGTGTCGACGGCGCTCGAGTCGGTCATCGGGAAGGCGCTCAGTGCCCAGTTCTGACACCGCGGCTCCGGCTCCGCTTCCGGAAACATCGGTGTCGGCGGACCGGGGTTCGGTGACGGCGGAGGCGGCGGTGGCCGTTCCGGCGCTGGTGGTGTTCACGATGGCGCTGGTCTGGGCTCTGATGGCGGTGTCCGCGCAGATTCAGTGCGTCGACGCCGCCAGGGCCGGGGCGCGGGCGGCCGCACGATCGGAGCCCGAGGCAGCCGCGCTCGCCGCCGCCCGGTCGGCCGCCCCGAGCGGAGCTCAGGTCTCCCTGGGCCGGGACGGCGACCTGTGGCGGGTCCGGGTGGAGGCCCCGACACCTGGTCCGGGAGCGCTGTCGTTGACCCTCACGGCGGAGGCGGCCGCGCTCGCGGAGGACACGGTGGGGAGCGGCGCGCCATGAGGAGAAGCCGCGACCAGGGCTCGGCGACGGTGTGGGTGGCCATGGCGGCCTGCGCGATGTGTGCGGTCTTCGCCGTGGTGCTTGCCATGGGCCAGGCGGTCGTCGCACGCCACCGAGCGGGCGCCGCAGCCGACCTGGCGGCGCTCGCCGCGGCGGACCGGGCTCTCGACGGCGCGGGGACGGCGTGCGATGCCGCGGCGCGGGTGGCCCGCGCTCAGGGGTCGGCCCTGCTGCGGTGCGCGGTGACCGGCGAGATCGCCGATGTGACGGCCGGCGCCGCCCTCGGCCCGTACCGCCCGGAGATCAGATCCCGGGCCGGTCCTCCGGATGGCCCAGTGCCCCCTCAGCAGATTCGGGGAGTGCGCCCTCAGCTGCCTCCGGGTCCGGTGGGGAGGCCTCAGGGGCAGTGGCGTCCGGGGCCGGAGCCTCCCTGAGGAGGACCGTCAGCAGGCGGACGGCGGCGCGCTTGTGCAGCGGGTCGTTGCCGTTGCCGCACTTGGGGGACTGAATGCAGGACGGACAGCCCGCCTCGCACTCGCAGGAGGCGATGGCCTCGCGGGTCGCGGTCAGCCACTCACGGGCGGTGTGGAAGGCCCGCTCGGCGAAGCCCGCGCCGCCCGGGTGGCCGTCGTAGACGAAGACGGTGGGCAGCAGGGTGTCCGGGTGCAGCGGGACGGAGACCCCGCCGATGTCCCAGCGGTCGCAGGTGGCGAAGAGCGGCAGCATCCCGATGGAGGCGTGCTCGGCGGCGTGCAGAGCACCGCCCAACTGCTCCGGATTCACCCGTGCGGTCTCCAGCTGGTCTTCGGTCACCGTCCACCACACGGCCCGGGTCCGCAGGGTGCGCGGCGGCAGATCGAGCGTGGTCTCGCCGAGCACCTCGCCGGTGATGAGCTTGCGGCGGAGGAAGGAGACGACCTGGTTGGTGACCTCGACGGACCCGTAGCAGAGCCGGCCGGCGCCCCATGGGATCTCGGTGTCGGTGTCCAGGATGGAGATGGAGGTGGTGTCGCGGGCGGTGGTGGAATACGGCGGGTCTGCCTCCTCGACGAGGGCCACCGAATCCTCGAGATCAAGCTTCTTCACCAGATACGTGCGGCCCTGGTGGAGGTGGACGGCCCCGTCGTGGACGGCCGCGTGCGAGGCGGGCTCGTCGACCGTGCCGAGCAGCCGGCCGGTCGCGGCCTCGACGATCTGTACCGGCCGGCCGCCCTCTCCCCGGATGTCGGTGAGGTCGGCGGCCCGCTCGCGGCGCGTCCAGTACCAGCCTGCGGAGCGCCTGCGCAGCAGTCCGGCGCTCTCCAGCTGGGGCAGCAGCTCCGGCACGGCAGGGCCGAAGAGCGCGAGGTCGTCCTCCGACAGGGGAATTTCCGCGGCGGCAGCACACAGGTGTGGAGCGAGGACGTACGGGTTGTCGGGGTCGAGGACGGTGGACTCGACCGGCTGCTGGAAGAGCGCCTCGGGGTGGTGGACGAGGAACGTGTCCAGGGGGTCGTCGCGTGCGACGAGGACGGCGAGGGCGCCCTGCCCTGACCGTCCGGCCCGGCCTGCCTGCTGCCACAGCGAAGCCCTGGTGCCGGGATAGCCGGCGATCACGACCGCGTCCAGACCGGAGACGTCCACCCCCAGCTCCAGGGCCGTGGTGGCGGCCAGGCCGAGCAGCTCGCCGGAGTGCAGGGCCTGCTCCAGGGCACGGCGCTCCTCCGGCAGGTAGCCGCCCCGGTAGGCGGCGACCCTGCGGGCCAGCGAGCGGTCGACCTCGGCCAGACGTTCCTGGGCGATGACGGAGATCAGCTCGGCTCCGCGCCGGGAGCGTACGAACGCGACCGTGCGGACGCCCTGGACGGTCAGATCGGTGAGGAGGTCGGCGGTCTCGGCCGTGGCGGTACGGCGCACCGGGGCGCCCTTCTCGCCGTGCAGCTCGGTGAGCGGCGGCTCCCAGAGGGCGAAGACGAGCTCGCCGCGCGGCGAGGCGTCGTCGGAGACCTCCGTGACGGGCAGACCGGTGAGGCGGCGGGCGGCGACGGCGGGTTCCGCGGCGGTGGCGGAGGCGAGAAGGAAGACGGGGTTCGCGCCGTAGCGGGCGCATACCCGCCGGAGGCGGCGCAGGACCTGGGCGACATGCGAGCCGAAGACGCCCCGGTAGGTGTGGCACTCGTCGATGACGACATAGCGCAGGGTGCGCAGGAAGGAGGACCAGCGCGGGTGCGAGGGAAGTATTCCGCGGTGGAGCATGTCCGGATTGGTGAGCACGTAGTTCGCGTACTGGCGGACCCATTCCCGTTCCTCGACGGGCGTGTCGCCGTCGTACACGGCCGGTCGCACACGGTTGCCCAGCGGAGCCGCGAGCTGCTTCACGGCGCGACGCTGGTCGGCGGCGAGCGCCTTGGTCGGGGCGAGGTAGAGGGCCGTGGTGCCGCGTCCGTTGGCGGCCTCGGCGCCGTCGAGCAGCGTGCTGAGCACCGGCGCGAGATAGGCCAGCGACTTGCCGGAGGCCGTGCCCGTGGCGATCACGACGGATTCGCCGTCCAGGGCATGCTCTGCGGCGGCTGCCTGGTGGGCCCAGGGGTGCTCGATGCCCGCCTTCTGGATGGCGTTGATCACTTCCGTGCGGATGCGGTGGGGCCAGACTGCATGGCGGCCCGGTCTCGGGGGCAAGTGCTCCGTATGAGTGATGCGCGCAGCCCGGCCCGCCCCCGCGGTGAGCCGGTCGAGGACCGTGCCGGGGGAGGGGCGGCTTTCCCCGCTCTCGGGCGGTCGTCTGGGACGCTGATTCATGGCCATCGGCACCGAGTGTGTCACTGGGCTGACGGACAATGGTCCCAAGGCGTCGTGCATGGCTGCTGGTAAGTGATTGAATGCCATCGCGGCTGGCGATCCGTCCCTGGCTCCGTCGGGGAGACCCGAGGGGCGACCGCTCGATAGCAAGGTGCTGGAGGATCCGTGGACCTGTCCCTGTCGACTCGCAATGTGTCCGGCCCTGGTGGCGACCGCACGGTCGTCGAGGTCGGTGGCGAGATTGATGTGTATACCGCGCCCAAGCTGCGCGAGCAGTTGGTCGAGTTGGTGAACGACGGCAGCTACCACCTGGTTGTCGACATGGAGGGTGTGGACTTCCTCGACTCGACCGGCCTCGGCGTGCTGGTGGGCGGTCTCAAGCGTGTGCGTGCGCACGAAGGCTCGCTGCGCCTGGTCTGCAACCAGGAGCGCATTCTCAAGATCTTTCGGATCACCGGTCTGACGAAGGTGTTCCCCATCCACACGACGGTCGACGAGGCCGTCGCGGCGACCGACTGAGTCGACCGGAAGGCCCCGGCAGGGCCTCCGGACCGTTCTGTAGGGTCCGGAGACCTCCGGGGTGATCCGGAGAGTTCTTGAGGAAGGGCAGGGGTTCCGGGTGTGAATGCCCGGGCCCGGGAGATGCACGCTCGCACGCTCGCTCGTATGTCCGAGGGGGACCGCATGGCCACCGTTGAACTGCGCTTCAGCGCCCAGCCTGAGCACGTCAGGACGGCCCGTCTGGTGGCCGCCGCAGTGGCGCGCCGGGCAGGGGTCGACGAGGCCGTGCTGGACGAGGTCAGGCTCGCCGTCGGTGAGGCCTGCAGCCGGGCGGTCGGGCTGCACCGCAGCATCGGCATCACCGCCCCCGTGCGTGTCGTGCTCACCGAGGAGGAGAAGACCTTCTCGGTCGAGGTCGGTGACGAGGTGCCCGCTCCGGGAGCTTCGTCGGCCGGCGGCTCACAGGCGTCCGGCACCGGTATCGGCGCCGGCACGGCTTCCGGCTCCGCAGCGACGTCCGAGGACACGGACGGTGACGGCGGCGAGGACCAGATGGGGCTCGCGGTGATCAGCGGGCTCGTCGACGACGTCGAGGTCATCTCGGGCGAGGGCGGCGGCGTGATCCGGATGAGCTGGCCCAAGAATCCGGCCACGGTCGTACCGTGACCACTTGACCGGCGGTACGCGTCACGCTGACGAAGACGCGTTCGCCCACCCACCCGACAGGCCCTGCTGAGCAGGGCCTTTTTTCATTTCCCCGGATGACGGGCCAGGCGTCAATGCTTTTGACCCATTACCGCTTTCGGGGTGAATCTTGGGGCGCGATCTATTGCTGAGGAGCGAGTGAAGGTCAATTCCATTTGTCGCGCCCTGTTTTGATCAGGTTCCGCTCCCTACAATCCGTCCATCTTGAGCGCTGAACGTCAAGGAGGACGAATGGCGGGGCTCTTCAACCCACATCTGACCGACCACCCCACTTCACTCGCTGCCGCGGTACTCACCGACGACAACCGGATGATCGTGATTGTCATCGCGGCTGTCGCGCTCGCGGCGCTGATCGTCGCCCAGTTGCTGGTACGCCAGGTCCTGGCGGCCGGTGAAGGCACCGATTCCATGAAGAAGATCGCGGCAGCCGTGCAGGAAGGCGCGAATGCCTACCTGGCACGGCAGTTGCGCACACTCGGCGTCTTTGCCGTCGTCGTGTTCTTCCTGTTGATGTTGTTGCCGGCCGACAACTGGTCCCAACGCGCCGGACGTTCGGCGTTCTTCCTGGTGGGTGCGCTCTTCTCGGCGGCCACCGGATACATCGGCATGCGTCTTGCCGTACGGGCGAATGTGCGTGTGGCAGCTGCCGCGCGTGAGGCGACTCCGGCGGAGGGCGAGCCGGCAAAGGATCTGACGGCCGTCGCGCACAAGGCCATGAAGATCGCTTTCCGGACGGGCGGCGTGGTCGGCATGTTCACGGTGGGCCTCGGCCTGCTCGGTGCCTCCTGCGTGGTCCTCGTCTACGCCGCGGACGCCCCCAAGGTCCTGGAGGGCTTCGGTCTCGGCGCCGCGCTCATCGCCATGTTCATGCGTGTCGGCGGCGGCATCTTCACCAAGGCCGCCGATGTCGGCGCCGACCTCGTCGGCAAGGTCGAGCAGGGCATCCCGGAGGACGACCCGCGCAACGCCGCCACCATCGCCGACAACGTCGGTGACAACGTCGGCGACTGCGCGGGCATGGCCGCCGACCTCTTCGAGTCGTACGCCGTCACGCTCGTCGCCGCGCTCATCCTCGGCAAGGCCGCCTTCGGAGATCTGGGCCTGGCCTTCCCGCTGATCGTCCCGGCGATCGGCGTGGTCACCGCGATGATCGGTATCTTCGCGGTCGCCCCGCGGCGCGCCGACCGCAGCGGGATGAGCGCCATCAACCGTGGCTTCTTCATCTCCGCGGTGATCTCGCTGGCCCTGGTGGCCGCGGCGGTGTACGTGTACCTGCCGTCGTCGTACGCGGAGCTGGACGGCGTCACGGAGGCCGCGATCCTGGCCCACGGGGGCGACCCGCGCATCCTCGCGCTCGTGGCCGTCGCCATCGGCATCGTGCTGGCCGCCCTGATCCAGCAGCTGACCGGGTACTTCACCGAGACGACCCGCCGCCCCGTCCGCGACATCGGCAAGTCGTCGCTGACCGGTCCGGCCACTGTCGTACTCGCCGGTATCTCCGTGGGGCTGGAATCGGCCGTCTACACGGCGCTGTTGATCGGCCTCGGTGTGTACGGGGCGTTCCTGCTCGGCGGTACGTCGATCATGCTCGCGCTGTTCGCGGTGGCGCTGGCCGGCACCGGCCTGCTCACCACCGTCGGCGTCATCGTCGCCATGGACACCTTCGGCCCGGTCTCCGACAATGCCCAGGGCATCGCCGAGATGTCCGGCGACGTCACGGGCGCGGGTGCGCAGGTTCTCACCGACCTCGACGCCGTCGGCAACACCACCAAGGCGATCACCAAGGGCATCGCCATCGCCACCGCCGTTCTCGCCGCGGCCGCGCTTTTCGGCTCGTACCGTGACGCGATCGCCACCTCCGTCGCAGAGGTGGGGGCCAAGGCCGCGGAGATGAACCTCAGTCTGGACATCTCCCAGCCCAACAACCTGGTGGGCCTGGTCCTTGGCGCCGCGGTCGTCTTCCTCTTCTCGGGGCTGGCGATCAACGCGGTGTCCCGGTCGGCCGGTTCGGTGGTCTACGAGGTGCGGCGGCAGTTCCGCGAGCACCCCGGGATCATGGACTACACCGAAAAGCCGGAGTACGGACGCGTCGTCGACATCTGCACCAAGGACGCGCTGCGCGAACTGGCCACGCCCGGTCTGCTCGCCGTGCTGGCCCCGATCGCCGTCGGTTTCACCTTCGGCGTCGGCGCGCTGGGCTCGTACCTCGCGGGCGCCATCGCCACCGGCACCCTCATGGCCGTCTTCCTCGCCAACTCCGGCGGCGCGTGGGACAACGCCAAGAAGCTCGTCGAGGACGGCCACCACGGCGGCAAGGGCAGCGAGGCGCACGCCGCGACGGTCATCGGCGACACGGTCGGCGACCCGTTCAAGGACACCGCGGGCCCCGCGATCAACCCGCTGCTGAAGGTGATGAACCTCGTTGCCCTGCTGATCGCGCCCGCGGTCGTACAGTTCAGCTACGGGGACGATGCCAACGCGCCCGTGCGGGCCGTGATCGCGACGCTCGCGATCCTGGTCATCATCGGCGCCGTGTTTGTGTCGAAGCGGCGTTCCGTCGCCGTGGGTGACGAAGGCGACGCCGCGGAGCGTACGTCGAAGTCACCGGACCCGGCGGTCGTTTCGTAGGAACACGTCACGCCAGAGCGAAAACACCTGCTCAAGACACGGGCGGGCAGAGCGGATTGACGCGCTGCCCGCCCGTTCGCGTGCCCGGTGCCGCCTCGGTGAGGGCCCGTGGTGAGAGCCTTATCTCTCTTGGTGCAAATGGCTGCAATGGCCTACATACCGGACGTTTGTCATGCGATTGTCGTCCACTTGGCGTGTATGTTCCGGGCCGAGAGCCTTGGAAGGGACCGATCCGGTGAAGGTGAACAAGAAGCTTGCGGCCGCGCTGTCCGGCGGCGCTGTGGTGGTACTCGCGCTGTCGGGCTGCACCAGCGACGACGGCGACGACAAGGTGAATGCCTGGGCCAAGACGGTCTGCGACCAGGCACAGCCGCAGATCCAGAAGAGGGCCGACGCCCAGCAGACGATCATCTCGACCGCCGCCGACGGCAAGCCCGCGGACATCCAGGCCGCCGACTCGAAGGCCTTCCAGGACATCGCCGACGCCAACAAGGCGCTGGCCGCGGCGGTGCAGAAGGCCGGCACGCCTCCGGTCGACAACGGCGCGAAGCTGCAGCAGGACGCCGTCAAGGAGCTCAATGCCACGTCCGCGGCCTACGTCGAGCTGAAGAAGCAGATCGACGCGCTCAGCCCGAAGGACCAGCAGAAGTTCGCCGACGGCCTGCAGGAGGTCGCGGACGGTCTGGCGAAGATCGAGAAGATGGACCAGGACTCGCTGGCCAAACTGCAGTCCGGCGAGCTGGGGCAGGCGATGGCCAAGGAGCCCGGCTGCCAGAAGGTGAAGCCGTCGGGAACGGCGACCGCGAACCCGGGCTCGGGCGCCTCCAAGCAGGCGACCTCGCCGTCGAACGCCACGGGCCCGTCCAAGTCCGCCGGTTCGTAGAAGTCCTCCGGCGAGTAGTCGCCGGTCGCCCGCCGTCCACGATTCACGTTCACGGTCACCCGGGCCCGCATCCGGCGCGGGTGACCCCGTATCGGTCCGGCTGACCCGGCACCCGGCTCCTGCCCCCGCATCCGCGCGGCAGGAGCCGCCGCCGTATGCGACGGGTGAGAATGGGGCAGTGAGTACGACCAGCCCTGCCGCAGGCCTTCCCGCCCCCGACCGGTCCGCCCGGCTCCGCGACGCCCTGCTCGCCGCCGAGTTCACCGCCGACGGGCTGCTCGAGCTGCTCGGCGCGCCCGCCTACGCGGCGCTCGCCCGCAGCGAGACCGTCCCCGCGCTGCGGGCCACCCGGGGGGACTCCCCGCTGGAGACGCTCGTACGGCTGTTCCTCCTCCAGCAGACGGTGTCGTACGAGCGCGCTCGCGCGGCCCTGGCGCTGGACGAGGCGCTCGCCGACGGCTGGGTGGTCAAGGACGGCGACGGCGTACGCGCGACGGTGGACGTCCGGCCGTACGGCGGGCCCGAGGGCCAGGACTGGTTCATCGTCTCCGACCTGGGTTGCGCGGTCGGCGGTGCCGGCGGGGCGAGCGGTCGCGAAGAGGGTGTGGTGCTCGGCGTCGGCGGTGCGTCCACCACTCTCGCCGGCATCACCGTCCGCACGCCGGTGTCCTCCGCCCTCGACGTCGGCACGGGTTCCGGGATCCAGGCCCTGCACGCCGCCCAGCACGCGACCCGCGTCACGGCGACCGACCTGAACCCCCGGGCGCTGGCGTTCACCCGCCTCACGCTCGCGCTGTCGGGGGCGCCCGAGGCGGATCTGCGGGAGGGCTCGCTGTTCGCGCCGGTCGAGTCGGAGACGTACGACCTGATCGTGTCCAATCCCCCCTTCGTCATCTCTCCCGGTGCCCGGCTGACGTACAGGGACGGCGGGATGGGCGGGGACGATCTGTGCCGCACGCTCGTTCAGCAGTCGGGGGAGCGGCTCAGCGCCGGGGGGTTCGCGCAGTTCCTCGCCAACTGGCAGCACGTGGAAGGGGAGGAGTGGCAGGAGCGGGTGCGCTCCTGGGTGCCGCGCGGCTGTGACGCCTGGATCGTGCAGCGCGAGGTGCAGGACGTGACGCAGTACGCCGAGCTGTGGCTCCGGGACAGCGGTGACCACCGCACCGCCCCCGAGGAGTACGCGGCGCGGTACGACGCGTGGCTGGACGAGTTCGAGGCGCGCGGGACCAAGGCGGTCGGCTTCGGCTGGATCACGCTCCGGAAGTCCGGGGCGGAGCAGCCGTCGATCGTCGTGGAGGAGTGGCCGCACCCCGTCGAGCAGCCCCTCGGCGAGACCGTACGGGCCCACTTCGAGCGCCAGGACTATCTGCGCACGCACGACGACGCTGCGCTGCTCGCCGACGCCTTCGTGCTCGCCCCGGAGGTCGTGCAGGAGCAGGTCGGCCTGCCCGGCGCCGAGGACCCCGAGCACGTCGTGCTGCGGCAGAACCGCGGTATGCGCCGGGCCACGAAGGTCGACCATGTCGGCGCGGGCTTCGCCGGGGTGTGCGACGGCACGCTCAGTGCCGGGCGGATCCTCGACGCGATCGCCCAGCTCGTCGGGGAGGACCCGGTACTGCTGCGCGACCGTACACCGCAGGCGATCAGGCTCCTCGTGGAGGAGGGCTTCCTGGTGCCGGCGTCGGCCCCGGCTCGCGGGTAGCCGGTGCGTGGTTCCTCCGGGCTCGGGGCAGGCCCTGGCCAAGGGTTCCCATGTGAATCCGGCCATTGTTCGCACTGCGCTGCACTGTGGTGCACGACACGAAAACCGGAGGCAGCTCCTCCGATCTTTTCGGTCCCGAGGGTTCCGGACCGGGGTGCGAGCGGCGCCGCCCGGGTGAACCCTCGTCGCGTTCACCCGGAATTCGCGTGGGTGACGTCCGGAGGTGTCAGCCTCGGCCCCTGGGGCATCCCGGGACCAGGCCGAGGAGTGGGAGACGCGCATGGAGAGCGGGCCGGCGATCTTCGCGGGAACGGCATTCGCGCTGTTCGGAGCCGCACTGCTGGTGTGGACGGGGGCACGCGTCCTGCACCGCGCACCGGTCGCCCACGGAGCCAGTCCCGCCGCCGCGGCCACGCTCACCGCGATCTTCGGCACCGTTTTCCTCGTCGTCGGCGTCTGGTGTTTCGGCCGCGTCTGAGGAGTATGGAAGGAGCATCCGAGTAGTGCCCCAGCCGTCGCCCGCGTCGCATACCGGCCGCACTCCGACCGGCACGCCCTGAGGTCGGCCTGGGAGTCCGGGCGGCAGGAATGCCTGGAGTCGGGTTACCGTTCGAGTGGCCGTTGCGGGCTTTTGCCGTTTGACACGGGGGCGGGTTGTACCGTCACACTCCGCAGCGACAGCAGTGGCAGTGCGGCCCGTACGCCGTACGCCGTGCGCGTATGTGCCCACGAGCGTCGACCGGAGAGAAGAGCGAAGTTGTCCCCGACCAGCGAGACCGCACAGGGCGGCCGCCGACTCGTCATCGTCGAGTCGCCTGCCAAGGCGAAGACGATCAAGGGCTACCTCGGCCCCGGCTATGTCGTCGAGGCGAGTGTCGGGCACATCCGCGACCTCCCGAACGGGGCCGCCGAGGTCCCCGAGAAGTACACCGGCGAGGTCCGGCGCCTCGGTGTGGACGTCGAGCGCGACTTCCAGCCGATCTATGTCGTCAACGCCGACAAGAAGGCACAGGTCAGGAAGCTCAAGGAGCAGCTCGCCGAGTCCGACGAGCTCTACCTCGCCACCGATGAGGACCGCGAGGGCGAGGCCATCGCCTGGCACCTGCTGGAGGTCCTCAAGCCCAAGGTCCCGGTCAAGCGGATGGTCTTCCACGAGATCACCAAGGCCGCGATCCAGGAGGCCGTCGCCAATCCGCGCGAGCTGAACCAGCGCATGGTCGACGCCCAGGAGACCCGCCGCATCCTCGACCGTCTCTACGGCTACGAGGTCTCGCCGGTCCTCTGGAAGAAGGTCATGCCGCGGCTGTCCGCCGGCCGCGTCCAGTCCGTGGCCACCCGCCTCGTCGTCGAGCGCGAGCGCGAGCGCATCGCCTTCCGCTCCGCCGAGTACTGGGACCTGACCGGCACGTTCTCCACCGGCCGTCGCGGTGATGCGTCCGACCCCGCCGCCTTCACCGCCCGCCTGACCGCGGTCGACGGGCAGCGCGTCGCCCAGGGCCGCGACTTCGGCCCGGACGGACGGCTCAAGTCCGGCCAGGTGCTCCACCTCGACGAGGCGAACGCGCTCGCCCTCAAGGCGGCCCTCGAGAACGCGTCGTTCTCGGTCCGCTCGGTCGAGTCGAAGCCGTACCGCCGCTCGCCGTACGCCCCGTTCCGTACGACGACCCTCCAGCAGGAGGCCTCGCGCAAGCTCGGCTTCGGGGCGAAGGCCACGATGCAGGTCGCGCAGAAGCTGTACGAGAACGGCTTCATCACCTACATGCGTACGGACTCGACCACCCTGTCCGAGACCGCCGTCGCGGCGGCCCGGGCGCAGGTCACGCAGCTGTACGGCGCCGACTATCTGCCGGAGAAGCCGCGCACGTACGCCGGAAAGGTCAAGAACGCGCAGGAGGCGCACGAGGCGATCCGCCCCTCGGGCGATCGTTTCCGCACGCCGGCCGAGACCGGGCTGACCGGCGACCAGTTCCGACTGTACGAGCTGATCTGGAAGCGGACCGTCGCCTCCCAGATGAAGGACGCGGTCGGCAACTCCGTCACCGTCAAGATCGGTGGCGTCGGCTCCGACGGCCGGGACGCCGAGTTCTCCGCGTCCGGCAAGACGATCACCTTCCACGGCTTCATGAAGGCGTACGTCGAGGGCGCGGACGACCCGAACGCCGAGCTGGACGACCGTGAGCGTCGCCTCCCGCAGGTCACCGAGGGGGACAGGCTCGCCGCCGAGGAGATCACGGCGGACGGCCACGCGACCAAGCCGCCGGCCCGCTACACCGAGGCGACGCTGGTCAAGGAGCTGGAAGAGCGGGAGATCGGCCGCCCGTCGACGTACGCGTCGATCATCGGCACCATCCTCGACCGGGGCTATGTCTTCAAGAAGGGCACCGCCCTCGTCCCCTCGTTCCTCTCCTTCGCCGTGGTCAACCTGCTGGAGAAGCACTTCGGCCGGCTCGTCGACTACGGCTTCACCGCCAAGATGGAGGACGACCTCGACCGCATCGCGCGGGGCGAGGCCCAGGCGGTGCCGTGGCTGAAGCGCTTCTACTTCGGTGAGGGCACGGGCGAAGGTGGTGCGGCGGAGGCCGGGAACGGCGACGGCGACCACCTTGGCGGCCTCAAGGAGCTCGTCACCGACCTCGGTGCGATCGACGCCCGCGAGATCTCGTCCTTCCCCGTCGGCAACGGCATCGTGCTGCGCGTCGGCCGCTACGGCCCGTATGTCGAGCGCGGCGAGAAGGACGCGGAGGGCCACCAGCGCGCCGACGTCCCCGCCGACCTCGCGCCCGACGAGCTGACCGTCGAGCTCGCGGAGGAGCTGCTGGCCAAGCCGAGCGGTGACTTCGAGCTGGGCACGGACCCGGAGACGGGCCACGAGATCGTCGCGAAGGACGGCCGCTACGGCCCGTACGTGACCGAGATCCTGCCGGAGGGCACACCGAAGACCGGCAAGAACGCCGTGAAGCCGCGGACCGCTTCGCTCTTCAAATCGATGTCCCTCGACACGGTGACCCTGGAGGACGCGCTCAAGCTGATGTCGCTGCCGCGCGTCGTCGGCAAGGACGCCGAAGGTGTCGAGATCACCGCGCAGAACGGCCGCTACGGCCCGTATCTGAAGAAGGGCACGGACTCGCGCTCGCTGGAGAGCGAGCAGCAGCTCTTCACCATCACGCTCGAAGAGGCTCTGGCGATCTACGCCCAGCCGAAGCAGCGCGGGCGGGCAGCGGCCAAGCCGCCGCTGAAGGAGCTCGGCACGGACCCGGTGAGCGAGCGTCCGGTCGTGGTGAAGGACGGGCGATTCGGTCCGTACGTCACCGACGGCGAGACGAACGCGACCCTGCGGACCGACGACAGCGTCGAGACGATCACGCCGGAGCGCGGCTACGAGCTGCTCGCCGAAAAGCGCGCCAAGGGTCCGGCGAAGAAGGCCGCCAAGAAGGCTCCCGCGAAGAAGACGGCCGCGAAGAAGACGACGGCAGCCAAGAAGACGGCCGCGAAGAAGACGACGGCAGCCAAGAAGACCGCCGCGAAGAAGACGACGGCGAAGACAGCCGCGACGGCGGCCGCGAAGAAGACGGCGACGCCGGACGAGTAGCGGGACGCCGGACGCACGAGAGAACCGCATAAGAGAAGGAGGAGGGGGTCGCCGGCGAGGCGGCTCCCTTCTCCTCGATCTCGCCGCCCGCCGTTCTCGCCGCCCATTTGTTCGGGCTCGGCCTCCGAGGAGCAACCCGCTCCGGATAGGCTGGGCGGATGACGCGAGCCGAGCAGCCAACGGCCCCGAGCCCCACCTCACCCCCCGACGGCCTTGCCGCGGACTCACGCGAGCGCGCCGTACGGTCACTGCTGCGCGTACCCGCGCTGCGGCGCCTGTGGGAGGCACAGCTCGTCGGCGGCATCGGTGATGCCCTCGCCCTGCTGGTGCTGGTCCTGCTGGCACTTCAGGCTGCGGTCACCGAGGGGGCCTTCGGCGGCGGGTACCGGGGCGCGGCCTTCGCCGTCGCGGCCGTGTTCGGCGCGCGTGTCCTCGCCACGCTGCTCTTCGGAGCCGTACTCCTCGGTCCGCTCACCGCACTGACCGCGCCCAGCGGGCCTCTCGACCGCCGGTGGACGATGATCGGCGCGGACGGTGTCCGTATGGCGCTGCTCGTCATCGCGCCGCTGTGGATCGACTGGACCCCGGACACCGCGCTGGGGTACCTCCTGGCCACGGTCTTCGTCGCCGGTGTCGCCGAGCGGTTCTGGACGATCGCCCGCGAGAGCGCCGCGCCCGCGCTGCTGCCGGCGCCGCCTCTGGAGGGCGCTGCGGTACGTCCGCTTCCGGATCACCAGGACGCGCTGCGCAGGCTCTCCCTCCGGACGGCCTTCGCGGCCGTTCCCGCGGGGGCCGCCGCCCTGCTCGTCGCCACTCTGATCGGCAATCTGCTCGGCTCCGGCATCGAGTGGTTCTCGCTGCACCAGGCGGCCCTCGGCTCGTATGTCGCAGCGGGACTCTTCGCCGCGTCGCTGTCCGTCATGGCCGCCGTAGAGCTGCCGGACGCGCAGACTCCGCGCCCCCGCTCCCCGCTGGAGGGCCTGCGCCGCCCGTCCACGGGCAGCGGTCTCGACAAGGGGCGTACGGGTGCGGTGCCGCTGCTGGTCCTGGCCTGCGCAGCGATCGCCGGAGCCATCGCCTCCGCCGCGGCCGTCGCCGTGCTGCACGCCCGTGACCTGGGCGGCGGCCCGGCCGCCTTCGCGCTGCTCGTGCTCGCGCTCACCGGCGGCACGGGGGTGGGCATCCGCCGCGCCAAGGCCGTGCTGCCCGCCCTGTCGCGCCGCAGGCTCCTCGCCCTCGCCATCGCCGTCGCCGGGATCGCGCTGCTGGCGCTCGGGCTCGTGCCGGACACGGCGACCGTGCTGTTCATCGCGGTCGTCGCGGGTGTCGCGGCCGGTGTCGCCGCGCACACCGGGCATGCGCTGATCGACCTGGAGACCGAGGAGTTCCGCCGACCGCGGATCACCGAGCATCTGCAGGCCGTGGTCCGCGTCGCGATCGCTCTCGGTGCGATCGTCGCCCCGCTGCTCGCCGCCGCCATCGGCCCGCACCGCCTCGCCAACGGCGACTTCGTCTTCGCGCACGGCGGCGCCGCCTTCACCTTGATGCTGGTCGGCGCGCTGCTGCTGCCCGTCTCGGTGATCGTCCTCGCCAAGACGGACGACCGCTCGGGCGTGCCGCTCCGCCGTGATCTGGCCGACGCGGTGCGCCGCGGCGCGGACCCCGCGCAGTCACCCTCCGCGACCGGGTTCTTCATCGCCGTCGAGGGCGGCGACGGGGCCGGCAAGTCCACGCAGGTGGAGGCGCTCGCGGAGTGGATCCGGGCCAAGGGCCACGAGGTCGTCGTCACGCGCGAGCCCGGTGCCACGCCTGTCGGCAAGCGGCTCCGGTCGATCCTGCTCGACGTCTCGTCGGCCGGTCTGTCCCACCGCACGGAGGCGCTGCTGTACGCCGCCGACCGCGCCGAGCACGTCGACACGGTCGTACGCCCGGCGCTGGAGCGCGGTGCCATCGTCATCTCCGACCGCTACATCGACTCCTCGGTCGCGTACCAGGGTGCAGGGCGTGACCTGTCGCCGACGGAGATCGCCCGTATCTCGCGATGGGCGACGGACGGACTCGTTCCGCACCTGACGGTGCTGCTGGACGTCTCCCCGGAGACCGCGCGCGAGCGCTTCACGGAGGCGCCGGACCGGCTGGAGTCGGAGCCCGCGGAGTTCCATCAGCGGGTACGCGCCGGGTTCCTGACACTGGCCGCGGCCGACCCCACCCGCTATCTGGTGGTGGACGCCGGCCAGGACCCCGAGGCCGTGACCACGGTCGTACGCCACCGGCTCGACCAGATGCTTCCGCTCTCCGAGGCCGAGGTGAAGGCCCAGCAGGAGGCGCGGAAGGCCGCCCAGGAGGCGGCCCGCCGCAGGGCCGAGGAGGAGGCCGCGCGGAAGGCGGAGGAGGAGCGCCTGGAGCGCGAGCGCCAGGAGCAGCTCGCCAGGCTGCGTGCCGAGGAGGGGGAGCGCAAGCGCCGCGAGCTCGAGGAGACGCGGCAGCGCGAGGCCGAACGGCAGGCGGAGGAGGCCCGGCAGCGCGCCGAGGAGGCGCGCCGGCTGGCCGAGGAGGAGCGCCGTCGGCGCGAGGCCGAGGAGAAGATCCGCCGCGAGGAGGAGGAACGCCGTCGCCGTCAGGCCGAGGAAGAGGCCCGGCTGAGGGCGGAGGCCGAGGAGCGGCGCCGAGAGAAGCAGCGCAAGGCAGAGGAAGCCCTGCTGCGGGCCGAGGAGGCGCGGAGGGCGGCGGAGGCGGCGGCAGCCGTGCCGGGGGCGGACGCGCCGGGGGCGAACGATGTGACACAGACCGTGGAGACGCCGCGCCCGCGCATGGAGATGACGAAGCAGGACGACGAGACGACGGTCCTGCCGCAGGTCCCGGACGCGGCGGAGACGGCGGTGCTTCCTCCGGTACGGGACGAGAGGGCCGGGACCGCGGCCGACGAGACGGCGGTGCTTCCTCCGGTACGCCCGGACGCGGTACATCCGGATGTGGCGCGTCCGGGCGCCGGAGGCCCCGCGGACCGCGTGCCTCCGGGCATCTTCCGGGACGAGCAGCCCCCGGGCCCGGCCGAGCGCACACGCGAGCTCCCGCAGATGGACGAGGAGGGCCGCCCGCGGCGCCGCTCGGACTGGGCGGAGGAGACCCCGCTGGACGACCTGCCGACCCTGGCGGACGAGCTGCTGGGCCCGCATGACGACGACGAGGACGGCCGCCCGTACGGGAACAGGCGCTAGCGGGCGGCGAAGGGCGTAGGCCGCGCCGGCGTGGAGCTGCGCCGTCGGCCGCGTGCACCGAGGCTGCTCCGGAGTTGTCCACAGGGGACGGGGGCTGTCGGACCCCTGCCCCACAATGGGAACCCGGGGCAACACCTCGTACGACGTCGGAAGGCGGTGACGGCTGCATGGCCGTGTGGGACGACCTGGTCGGGCAGGAGCGTGTCCAGGAGCAGCTCGCCGCCGCTGCCCGGGACGCCGACGTGCTGGTCACGGCGGCGTCGGCGGGAGAGCGGCCGCCCGAGGCGTCCAAGATGACGCACGCCTGGCTGTTCACGGGCCCGCCCGGCTCGGGCCGCTCCACCGCCGCGCGGGCGTTCGCCGCCGCCCTGCAGTGCACGAGCCCGGACCGGGCCCTGGGCGGCGCTCCGGGCTGCGGATTCTGCGACGGCTGCCACACCAGCCTGGTCGGCACGCACGCGGACGTCGAGGTGGTCCGCACCGACCTGCTCTCGATCGGTGTGAAGGAGACCCGCGACCTGGTCCGTCGCGCCCAGCTGTCCCCGGCGGTCGGCCGTTGGCAGGTCATCGTCCTGGAGGACGCCGACCGTCTCACCGAGGGCGCGGGCAATGTTCTGCTGAAGGCCGTCGAGGAGCCCGCCCCGCGCACGGTCTGGCTCCTGTGCGCGCCGTCCCTGGAGGACGTGCTCCCGACGATGCGCTCCCGCTGCCGCCACCTCACCCTCCGCACCCCGCCCGTCGCGGCCGTCGCGGACGTCCTGATGCGACGGGACGGCATCGAGCCCGAGGTGGCGACGGCCGCCGCGCGCGCCACCCAGGGCCACATCGGCCGGGCCCGCAGGCTGGCCACGGACGAGCGGGCCCGCGCCCGCCGTGCCGCTGTCCTGAAGGTCCCGCTCCGGGTGGAGGACATCGGTGGGTGTCTCAAGGCCGCGCAGGAGCTCGTCGACGCCGCCGCGGAGGACGCCAAGGAGGTGTCGGAGGAGATCGATGTCAAGGAGACCGAGGATCTCAAGGCCGCTCTGGGCGCGTCGGCGGGCGGCCGGATGCCGCGCGGTACGGCAGGGGCGATGAAGGAGCTGGAGGACCGGCAGAAGCGCCGCAAGACCCGCACCCAGCGGGACAGCCTCGACCTCGCGCTCACCGACCTGACCGGGTTCTATCGCGATGTGCTCGCACTGCAGCTGGGGTCCGGGGTCGCCCTGGCGAACGAGGACGTGCGCGACGCGCTCGACCGGGTCGCGCTGAACTCCGGCCCGGAGCGGACCCTGCGGCGGATACAGGCGGTGCTGGCCTGCCGCGAGGCCCTGGAGGCGAACGTGGCACCGCTGCTGGCGGTGGAGGCGATGACGATGGCGCTCCGCGCCGGCTGACCCCGGGACCGAGACCGGGGTCCGAGACCGGGCGGCAGGGACCGTGACCGGGGGACACGAATTCCGGAAGCGCCCATACGGGTGCTAAGGGGCACGAAACCGCGCTCGGCGGTTAGGCTCCCAGAATGGACACCAGGCAACGCCTCCGGACCTCCGCCCTCGTGTGTGCCGCCGCCGTCGGGATGCTCATCTCGGGTTGCAGCAGTGGCAGTTCATTCTCGGAGGCGTCCGCGCCGTCCGGGTCCTCGGTCGCGTCCCCTCCGGGCGCGGTGTCGGCCGAGGAGCTGAAGACGTACTACGCACAGCGGCTGAGCTGGCGGGACTGCGGTGTGCCCGGCTTCCAGTGCGCCACGCTCAGGGCCCCGCTGGACTACGCGAAGCCGGACGGCCGGTCGGTCGACCTGGCAGTCGCCCGGGTGAAGGCGACGGGGCCGGGGAAGCGGATCGGCTCGCTCCTGGTCAACCCCGGAGGGCCGGGCGGTTCGGCCGTCAGCTACCTCCAGGGGTACGCGGGCATGGGCTACCCCGCCCCGGTCCGGGCCCGGTACGACATGGTGGCCATCGATCCCCGCGGCGTGGCCCGCAGCGAGCCCGTCGAGTGCCTCGACGACAAGGACATGGACAGCTACACCCAGACCGACCAGACCCCTGACGACAAGGCCGAGATCGCCAAGCTGAGCACGGCGTTCAAGGGCTTCGCGGCGGGCTGCAAGAGCCGGTCCGCCACGGTCCTGCCGCATGTCTCCACAGTGGACGCGGCCCGCGACATGGACATCCTGCGGGGCGTGCTGGGCGACGAGAAGCTGTCGTACGTCGGGGCTTCGTACGGCACGTTCCTGGGCGCGACGTACGCCGAGCTCTACCCCGACCGCGTCGGCCGGCTCGTCCTGGACGGGGCGATGGACCCCTCGCTCCCGGCCCGTCAGGTGAACCGCGATCAGACGGCGGGCTTCGAGACCGCCTTCAAGTCCTTCGCCGACGACTGTGTGCAGCGCGCGCTCTGCCCGCTCGGCACCACCTCCCCCGAGGACGCGGCGACTCGACTGAAGGACTTCTTCGCGAAGGCCGACGCACAGCCGATCCCGACCGGCGACAGCCGCCCCCTCACCGAGTCGCTGGCCACGACGGGCGTGATCGCCGCGATGTACGACGCGGGCGCCTGGCCGCAGCTCCGCGAAGCCCTGACCCAGGCGCAGGCCGGCGACGGGTCCGGGCTGCTGGCGCTGTCCGACTCGTACTACGAGCGGGAGCCCGACGGGACGTACACGAACCTGATGTATGCCAACGCGGCCGTGAACTGCCTCGACGCGCCGCCCGCCTTCACGACCCCCAACGAGGTCGATGCGGCCGTCGCCGACTTCGAGAAGGCGTCCCCGGTCTTCGGCAAGGGCTTCGCCTGGGCCTCCCTGAACTGTGCCTACTGGCCCGCCCCGGCGACCGGTTCCCCGCACCGCATCGAGGCGAAGGGAGCCGCCCCGATCCTGGTCGTCGGCACGACCCGAGACCCGGCCACCCCGTACAAGTGGGCGCAGGCACTGGCGGACCAGCTGTCCTCAGGAACGCTGCTCACGTATGAGGGCGACGGCCACACCGCGTACGGCCGCGGCAGCGACTGCGTCGACACGGCGATCAACACCTACCTCCTGGAGGGCACGCCGCCACGGGCGAACAAGCGCTGCACGTGACCGTGACCGGTGACTTGTGACCGACGACCGGCGAACGTGACAGCTTGGCCCTGAGGCTCCGGCGGCCCCTGCCCGGCGCCCCCGCTGCGTCGCGCCCCGCCCTCTCCGGCGGGGCGCACAGGTGATCGCCGGGCTGGTCAGGGGCACCCGGATTAACCCTGTAGACTTGGCGCCGCTGCTGATGCGAGCCTTCTCCTGCGGGGAGGGGTACATCCGCAGCTTGCCGCCTTAGCTCAGTTGGCCAGAGCAACGCACTCGTAATGCGTAGGTCTCGGGTTCGAATCCCGAAGGCGGCTCCGCTGAAGCCCAGCTCAGATTTCGTCTGAGCTGGGCTTCTTCGTTCGGTGGACGCGGTGGTGCCGTCGGGCCCGCGAGAGGTGACCTGAGTCCCTGTCCGCGCATTTTGTTCAGTGGCGATGCTTTTTATGAGCTCAGAGCCGAGCCGATCCCGTTCGACCCGACCGCATCGACTCCGAGGACTCCCGTGAACACGCTGGACGCCGCGATCGTCAATGTGAACGCGCGAGTCCAATATCGCATTCATGACCGGCGGCCGTGCCGACCGGAAGAGGGTCCTCCCCAGCTAGCGTGCGCTTGTACTCGCCGTCGTCCTCCTCGGTGCGCTGGGGTCCGTCAGCGTGGGTGTGGAACCTCGGACGTCGCCATGGGCTTCATGGCCCTGGCCAACATCCTCGCGATCCTCCCGCTGAGCGGGATCGCCTTCCGGCTGCTGAACGACTACCAGGCGCAGCGTCGGGCGGGCCTGGACCCGGTCTTCACCCGGGACCGGTTGCCGGACCTGAAGGGCGTGGAGTGCTGGGACGCGGACGCCACCGGCCCGGATGGACGTGCGCTGCCGGCGGTGCAGACCGACGCGGCTCCCGGGCCCGGCACAGGTTCCGCCGGCGGTCGGCGGGCCGTGCAGCCGGAGCAGATCGGCGCGCGCTGAGCCGCCTGTACGGATTCCGTACGGCCCGTACGGATCGAGGGCGGCACCTCACACGGGGCGCCGCCTCGGCGCTGCGTACCGGCACGCTCACGCAGCGGCCCGCACGCAGACGCACACCTCCGTCACTTGGCGTCGGAGTACCGCTCCACCACCGCCGTCGTGAACGGAAACCGCACCGGAGTCTCCCCGAACGCGATCCGCCCGGCCAGATCACCGGCCGCGCGGATCGCTTCGGCGACCGCCGCCGTCTCCTCCGCCGGGCAGTGCACGATCACCTCGTCGTGCTGGAAGAAGACCAGCTCCGCCCGCATGCCGGCCGTCTCCCTGCGGAGCGCGGCGAGCATCAGCAGCGCCCAGTCCGCCGCGCTGCCCTGCACCACGAAGTTACGGGTGAAACGGCCGCGGGCCCGCGCGTTCGTCGACGCGTAACCGGGGACGAACTCGCCCTGTACGGAGTCCTCGTCCGCACCGCCCTCCTGGGGGATGCCCGCTTCGTCGTCCTCGCCCGCGCCGGCCGCCGGAGGGCTTGTGCGGCCCAGCCAGGTGCGGACGAGGCGGCCCTCCTCGCCCGCGCGGGCCGCGTCGTCCACGTACGCCACGGCGAGCGGGAAGCGGCGCCGCAGGGCCGCGAGGTTCTTGAGGCCGTCGCCGCTGGTCTGGCCGTAGATCGCGCCGAGCAGGGCGAGCTTGGCATGGGCGCGGTCGCCCGAGAACGCCCGGTCGGACAGCCGGGTGTACAGATCGTCCGCGTGGCCCGCGACCTCCATCAGGCCCGGGTCGCGGGAGATCGCGGCGAGGACGCGCGGTTCCATCTGGTCGGCATCCGCGACGACGAGCCGCCAGCCGTCGTCGGCGACGACCGCCCGCCGGATCACCTTGGGGATCTGGAGAGCCCCACCGCCGTTGGTGGTCCACCGCCCGGAGACCGTGCCGCCGGGCAGATACTCGGGCCTGAAGCGCCCGTCCCTGACCCAGTCCTGGAGCCAGGCCCAGCCATGGGCCGTCCAGATACGGTACAGCTTCTTGTACGCGATCAAGGGCTCCACGGCCGGGTGGTCGATCTCCTCCAGTTCCCAGCGCCGGGTGGACCTCACCTTGACGCCGGCCTGCGCGAAGGCCTTCACCACGTCGGCGGGCAGATCGGGCCGCACCCGGCGCCCGAACGCCGCGGACACCTCGTCCGCCAGCTCGGCCAGGCGGCGCGGCTCACCCCCGCCCGCGTACCGCTCGCCCAGCAGCTCGTGCAGCACCTCCCGGTGCACGTCCGCCCGCCAGGGCAGGCCCGCTCGGTTCATCTCGGCGGCCACCAGCATGCCCGCCGACTCGGCCGCGGTCAGCAGCCGCATCCGGCCGGGGTGCTCGGTGGCCTGGTGTCGTCGCTGCTGCTCCGCGTAGACCTCCAGCAGTCCCTCGAAGGGGACGGTCACCGGCTGGGGCTCGAAGAGCGAGGACTGCGAACCCGGTTCGGCGGCGCGCTGCGGGGGATCGGGCGGTACGGGCGCGTTGCGCAGCCGCGCCCATGCGGCCGCCGCGGACCGGGGCTCGCCGAGGCGGCCCTCGTGTCCGAGCAGGAGCAACTCGGCGTCCTCCATGTCGTAGCAGCGCCCGACATGGACACCGGCGGCGAGCAGGCGCGGATAGACCTCGGCGGTGGAACGCCACACCCACCGGCCGTCCCGTGTCACCTCGGGCCGCGCCCGCACCGCCTCGACGAGATCGGGCTCCCTCCGGACCTCCCCCACGGGCAGCCCGTCCGGGCCGAGGGGGACGAGCAGTGCCCCGTCATCCTCGGCCGGGGCCAGGGCCCAGCGCTCGGTCATGGGTGCGAGTCTGGCACCGGCCACTGACAATGCCCGCTCTGGTCCGCCCCGGGCGTGGGGGGTGCCTCTATGTCCTTCGTCACGGTTGAAGGGCTCATGCGGTGATCGGTTCAGGGGTGCGGGATTCGTAGAACGTGCCGTCTCGGAGCATGGCGAACAGCACGCTGATGCGGTGGCGTGCGAGCCGGAGGGGGGCTTGGGTGTGAGGGTGGGGGGGGCGGCGGGACCTCCGGCTGCGGCCCCCACCTGGTGGAGCCGCGTGTCCAGGTCCTCCCTCAAGCGCCGGACAGGCCGAGAACGCACCGGTTCCGTCCCGGTGGCCCGGTTGTCCTCACGACAGCGTCCGCACCACCCGGGCCGGATTTCCCACCGCCAGTACGCCCGCCGGCAGGTCCTTGGTGACCACGGCCCCCGCCCCGACCACGGTGTTCTCGCCGATGGTCACCCCAGGGCAGACGATGACGCCGCCGCCCAGCCACACGTTGTCGCCGATGGTGATCGGCTCACCCTTCTCCCAGCCCTCCATCCGCCGCTGCGCGTCCATTTCATGGCTGGGGGTGAGCAGTTGGACATTCGGCCCGATCTGGACGTGCGCGCCGATCGTGATGGGTGCGGTGTCCAGGAAGACCGCGCCGAAGTTGATGAACGTGCCCTCGCCGATCCGGATGTAGCGGCCGAAGTCACACTGGAACGGCGGCCGGATGCGGACGTCCGCGCCGACCGAGCCGAGGAGTTCGGCCAGGATCGCGGCCCGGTCGGCGGGCGCGGCGCCGCCGTTGGCGTTGTACGCCGCGCAGAGGACGAAGCGTCGCTCCGATTCGGCGGCGAGCTCGGGGTCGTCGGGCAGATACCAGTCACCGGCCAGCATGCGCTGTTTGTTGTCGCCCACGACAGCCACCGTACGTGCCGTGCCGTGCCGTGACGAGGCACACTCCTGACGGCCTGTCACTCGCCGTTGCCTGCCCGGCCGCCGTTCCTCGTGACGGCGACCCTCGCGTACCACCACCGCCGTCGGCCTGTCCGACCGAGGGCGGGAGCCACCCCGCCGACCCCCGCCACCACCGCGATCAGCGCGCACGCCCCGGCCGATGCCCCGAGGGCCGTCCAGGGGACGTCCACCGTGACCGGGGCCGACAGGGTGGCCAGCGCCGCGGCCAGTCCCGTCAGGTTCACCGCGGTCACGGCTCCGCCCAGCAGCACGCCGATCGCCACGGCCAGCAGGGACTCGCCCGCGACGACCCGTACGACCTGGCCGCGTGTCGCACCGGCGAGCGTCAGCGAACGGAGTTCGGCGGACCGTACCGACCCCGCCATGAGCAGGGTGTTGGCGAGCACGATCGCCGTGTACACGAGCGCGATGCCCAGCACCACGACCAGTCCGAGGCGGGTTCGGGGGCTCGTACGGGGATGGGTGGCCGCGGCCCACGCGTCCGCCGTGCGCACCTCTCCGCCGGTGGCACGCAGGGCCATGGCGACAGCCGTCCGGTCCGCACCGGCCGCCGGCCGTACGTCGATACGGTCGAGGGGTGCCGCCGGCGCGTTCGCGGCGGTGACGTACGCGCCGTTGTTGCCGGTCCCGCCCGCCAGGACCGCCGCGATCCGCAGCGAGGCCGGCCGCCCGTCGCCGAGACGGACGTCGACGGTCTCGCCGACCCGGTGCTCGGCCCACTCCTCGTTGACGACGATGGACCGGTCGTCCAGGTCCCGCAGGTCTCCCGCGACGACCGGCAGCCGCGCGACGGTCGCCAGGGCCGCCGGGTCGGTGACCGCGCGGGCCTCGGACCTGATCAGGGCGGTGCGGTCCACCCGTACGAAGACGGCGGTCGTCGCCGAGCCCGAGACGACCGTCCCCGGCATCCGCCCCGGATGCCTCAGCGCCTCGCCGGTGACGATGAGATCGGCGGACGTCTGCTCGCGCGCCTCCGCACCCTTCGCGGCCGTCACGGTCGCCGCCGACCCCATGAGCGAGCCCGCCAGCGCCACCGTCACCAGCACGGGTGCCGCGACGGCGGCGGTACGGCGCAGTGCGGCAGCCGCGTTGGCGCCGACCAGCAGCCCGGTGGCCCCGGGCAGGCGCACGAGCCGGGCCAACGGCCGTACGAGCAGTGGGGACAGGGCGGCCACGGCCGAGATCAGGACCATCGGCTGTGTCGTGTACGTCTTGCGCTTGAGCAGATCGGCCGGGTCGGTCGCGAGCGTCCAGCAGAGCAGCACTGCGCCGGTCAGCAGCAGTGTGCCGCCCAGCAGCAGACGCCCGAACGGCATCGCACCGCTGTCGGCGTCGGCCTCGCGCAGCGCCTCCGCCGGGCCGGTCCGGCCGGCCCGGCGCGAGGCCGCCCACACCCCGGCGAACGCGACCGTCAGGCCCGTCCAGAACGCGGCGTGGTACGGCCAGGTGTGGTCGCCGATCGCGAACCACTCCGGCGCGATCCCGCCGTCGACCAGCAGTCGGGCGAGCCGCGGCGCCCCCCACGCGCCCAGCGCGCACCCGGCCGCCGA
Organism: Streptomyces sp. NPDC001970; assembly: GCF_053594115.1. Lineage (NCBI taxonomy): Bacteria > Bacillati > Actinomycetota > Actinomycetes > Kitasatosporales > Streptomycetaceae > Streptomyces > Streptomyces sp. NPDC001970. Next base: position 42,400 of record NZ_JBSFDW010000024.1, read on the forward strand.
GGCGAGCACTCCGACGGCCGCGGCCTCGGTGAGCAGCAGCCGACGCAGCTGGCCGGGCGTCGCGCCCGCCGTGCGCAGCAGCCCGAACTCGCGCCGGCGCAGCGCGACCGCGAAGGCGAAGGTCGACGCGACGACGAAGACGGAGACGAAGGCCGTGACGCCGCCGGCGGTTCCGAGGAGGGAGTTCACGGTCATCAGCGCCTCCGCGTCCCGCTGGGGGTCCGGATCGGCGCGGCGGCGGTCGTCGCCGGTCAGGACCTGGGCACGGTCGCCGACGACGCGTCGTACGGCGGCGGGGTCGGCCGTCACTCCGACGGCGTTCGGGTGGGCGTCCGTGGCGACGGGACCTAGCGCCTGCAGGTCGTGCAGAAGTTCGATATCCACAGGCTGTGGATGAGCGAGCTTCTTCGACACCTCGGCGGTGCCGGGCCCGCGCTCGACCTCCACGGTCAGCGTGTCCCTGCCCATGACGACGACGGGAGCCTCCGCGAACCGCTCCGGCGGCCTGACCGGCGCGTCGAACGTCGACGCCAGCCCGAGCCCCATGGCGGCGAGCAGCCCGACCCCCAGCGCCAGGGCGACAAAGCTCCCGAGGAGCGTGGCCCAGCGTGTGCGCAGAGCGGCGAAGGCGACGGTCAGCACAGCGCACCTCCGGTCACGGCGGCGCCGTTGTCGCTGCAGCCCTCCAGATGCGTCATCGCCGCCGCGACCTGCCCCGCCGAAGGCGATGTCAGCTCGCCCACCACACGCCCGTCGACCAGGAACACGACCCGGTCCGCGTACGACGCCGCCACCGGGTCGTGAGTGACCATGACCAGCGTCTGGCCCTCCCGGTCCACCAGCTCCCGCAGCATCACCAGAACGGCCCGCCCGGTCGTGGTGTCGAGCGCGCCGGTCGGCTCGTCCCCGAACAGCACCGCGGGCCGTGTGATCAGTGCCCGCGCGAGCGCGACGCGCTGCTGCTGGCCGCCGGACAGTTCGGAGGGCCTGTGCCGGGCGCGGTCGGCGAGGCCGACGGCTGTGAGCGCCTCGCGCACCTGTGCACGGGACGGGCGGCGGCCCGCGAGACGCAGTGGCAGGGCGACGTTCTGCGCGGCGGTCAGCGACGGGATGAGGTTGAAGGCCTGGAAGACGAACCCGATCCGGTCCCGCCGCAGCAGCGTCAGCCGGCGCTCGCTCAGCCCGGTGAGCGTGGTCCCGCCCACCTGGACGGTCCCGGAGGTCGGCCGGTCGAGCCCGGCCGCGCACTGCAGCAGCGTCGACTTGCCGGAGCCGGAGGGGCCCATCACGGCGGTGAAGGTGCCGGAGGGGATGTCGAGGTCGACACCGTCGAGGGCCACGACGTCACGGTGCACGCGGCGCAGGCCGGTGAGCCGCACGGCGGTTGTTGCGGTCGTTGTCATGACGTCCAGGCTTCCGTCGCGAAGCCGCACGATCACGACCACTGGCGGGCGTCCTGGAGGTATGCCTGTCCCTACCCCCGCCCCTACGCCGCCTCTGGCCCTACCCCCGCCGCCGGGCCGGCCCCACGAGGGCATGCCCTTCGGGGCAGTCGTTCCGCCACGGCTCCTCCGGCTCGACGGAGAGCCGGTACGCGGCGCGCGGCCCCGCCCCTGGCCCTGCCCCGCCTCTGGCCCTGCCCCGCCCCCGGCACTACCCCCGCCCCTGGCTCTGCCTCCGCCCCTGGCTTCCGCTCCGGTCCTCGCTCCCGCTCCGGTCCCCGCTTCCGCTCCTGGCTCCCGGAATCGCAGGCCACGCTCGCTGTAGGCTCCGTCGACGTGAACGTGGTGGAGCGGGCGCTCGGCGGTGCGCTGTACGCCGACGACGACGAGGCGCTCGACACCGGCGCGTCGCTGCTGGCGGCCGACCCGGCCGTCGACGCGGAACTGACCCGGCGTGGCGAGGAGTTCGTCCGCCGGGCCTGGGAGCGGGGCTGGCAGCCCGCCGACGTCGTACGGATCGTCCGGCGCGACCTCGACGAGATGCACGTACGGCTGGCGGCCGGGCTGATCGCGAGCGAGACGCGGCGTTACGGGAAGGACCTGCCGCCGAGGTGGGCCGCGCAGCTGAGCGAACTGCCGAGTGCGTACGAGGGCCGGGCCGGTGACCGGTTCTCGTACGCGACGGCGCTGCTGGAGCTGTACCGGCTGCTCGTACGGCTGCCGGCGATCGAACCGGTGGGCCCGGTGCCCGGCTCACTCGTCCATCCGGCGCCGGCGGCGGGGGACGAGCCGCGCATGCTGACCCGGATCCGTGCGCTCCTCGCGAAGGCGGAGGCCACCGGATTCCCGGAGGAGGCGGAGGCGCTCACCGCGAAGGCGCAGGAGCTGATGGCGCGGCACAGCATCGACGAGGCGCTGCTCGCGGCGCGCGGCCACCGCGCGGACGTGCCCACCGCCTGCCGTATCGGGGTGGACGCGCCGTACGAGACGGCCAAGGCGATCCTCCTCGACGCCGTCGCCTCGGCGAACCGCTGCCGCGCGGTGTGGAACAGCGCCCTCGGCTTCTCCACGGTGGTCGGCTTCGAGCCCGACCTCGAAGCCGTCGAGCTGCTCTACACCTCCCTGCTGGTCCAGGGCACGACCGCGATGACCCGTGCGGAGGCCGAGCAGCGCGCGGGCGGCCGCAAACGCACCAAGACCTTCCGCCAGTCCTTCTTCCTGGCCTACGCCGACCGCCTCGGCACCCGCCTCACCAGGGCGGCTTCGCATGCGGCGGACGAGGCGGGCGCCGGGGAACCCGGTGTGCGCGGTGAACTCCTGCCGGTCCTTGCCGCCCGCGACGTCGCGGTCACGGCCCACACGGACCGCCTCTTCCCGGCGACGGTGAAGACCCGGGTCCGTGGCGCGACCGACGCGGCGGGCTGGCAGCACGGCAGGACGGCCGCCGACACGGCGCACATGCCGCCGCGCGCCGGCCGCGGCGAACTGCCTGGTCCGTAGGGCGGTTCCGCCGCCGGACCGCGGCGGATCCGGGCGGCAGTCCGGAGGGCGGCCGTGTGGTGGAGGGCCGGTCAGGACTGAGGGAGCGTCGTCGGCAGTTCGGTGGGGAGGCCGGACGGGAAGACCGACGGGGCGCTGCCCGGTTCCGTCTTCGTCAGGGAGTCCTTCGCGCCGGTGGACCAGGACACCACCAGGGTCGTGCTGTCGTTGGAGTCGACCGTCCCGGAGGTCCGTTCGGTGTCCCCGTCCGTGCACTTCAGGGACAGCGTCACCGTTGCGTCGTCCTTGACCTCGCCGTTGCAGACGTGCTGACCGGCGACGAGCGTGGCGTGGCTGTCCTTGACCGAGAGAGCGATGACCTTGCTGTCGCTCAGTCCGGCCCAGGTGCCTTCGAGGTCCGTGGGCCCGGCATCCCCGGAACCGGAGCCGCCGCCCGGGCCGCCGCCGGTCGCCCCGCTCGGCGTCGCCGTCGCCGGTGCGTCGCCGCGGTCCTTGTCCGGGCCGTCGCCGCTGCCGCAGCCGGTCAGCACGAGGGCCGCGGCCAGGCCTGCCGGGGCAACTCCCTTACCTACGAGCTTGTGCACGGTCCTGTCTCCTCGTCGCGTTCAAGACCGCGCCAAGCTACCAGCCCGCTACCAGGAGGACTTGGTCACTCCGGGCAGGTACCCCGCGTGTGCCTGCCGGCGCAGCCGCACCCGCGACAGGCCGAACTTCCCCACGTATCCGCGGGGCCTGCCGTCCACGCTGTCCCGGTTGCGGACCCGTGTCGCGCTCGCGTCGCGCGGCTGACGTCGCAATTCGGCCTGGGCTGCGGCCCGTTCCGCCCCGGGCGTGCGGGGCCCGCGGATGATCTCCTTCAGCTCCGCACGCCGCGCCGCGTACCGCTCCACGACCTCCTTGCGCCGCTCATTGCGTGCGATCTTGCTCTTCTTCGACATCAGACCTTCACCCCTCGGGCACGGATCCGGGCCACCGCGGCCTCGATCCCGATGCAGTCCACCGTCTTGATCGCCTTCGTGCTGAGCGTGAGCCGCACGTAACGGCCTTCGCTCGGCAGCCAGTAGCGCTTCTTCTGGATGTTGGGGTCGAAGCGGCGCGAGGTGCGCCGGTGCGAGTGGCTGATGGTGTTGCCGAAGCCGGGCTCGGCCCCGGTCAGCTCGCAGTGTGCGGACAACGTCACACGCCCTCTCTTTTGGAAATGGAAACCATTTCCATTTATCCTAGCGTGCATGGCCCGCAACGAACTACGCCCGATCATCAAGCTCCGCTCCACGGCGGGGACCGGCCACACGTACGTGACCCGCAAGAACCGCCGTAACAACCCCGACCGCATGACCCTGCGCAAGTACGACCCGGTCGTCGGCCGGCACGTCGACTTCCGAGAGGAGCGCTGAACCCGAGCCATGAAGCCCGGAACCCATCCCCCGTACGGCCCCGTCGTCTTCCGCGACAGGGCGGCGAACCACGCCTTCCTCATCCGGTCCACGATGACCGGCGACAAGACGATCGAGTGGGAGGACGGCAACACCTGTCCCGTCGTCGACGTCGAGATCTCCCACGTGAGCCACCCCTTCTGCACAGGCACGGCCCGCGTGCTCGACACGGCAGGGCGCGTGGAGCGCTTCGAGCGGCGTTACGGACAGCGCGAGGCCCGCTGATGGGAGGAACGCTCTCTGTCGCCCTGGTCGGCGGGCTGCACTCCGACGCCCGCAGGGCCGCTGTGGAGAAGCTGCTGGCCTCCGTGCCGGGCAGTGTCGCGCTCCACCACGACCTCGCGACCGCCGTCCAGGGCACGGTCGTCCGTACCGTCCGTGACGCCACCGGCGTCCTGTCCGCCGGCGACGCGCCGCTCGTCAACGACTGCGCCTGCTGCGCGCTGCGCGAGGACCTCGTGCCCGAGCTGGAGCGGCTCGCCGACGGAGGACTCACGCGGCTCGCGGTGGTCGAGTTGTGGGACTCGGTCGAGCCCAAGGCGATGGCCGAGGTCGTCGCCTCGCACGGCGGCGAGCGGCTGCGCGTCACGAGTGTGATCACCGCGGTGGACCCGGCGCTGCTCCTGCCGTATCTCGCCGACGGCGACGACCTGATGGACGCGGGGCTCGCCGCCGCCGCGACCGATCGGCGCACGGTCGCCGACACCTGGGCCCGGCAGCTGGAGTACCCGTCCGTGCTGGCGCTGGTCGACGGCGAAGGACCCCGAGAGGCTTCCGACGAGGACCGGGCGCTGCTGGCGCAGCTGCACCCGACCGCCCGTCAGGTCCGCCTGGAGGGCGGCGAGCTGGCCGAGGCGGCGCTCGCCGGTTTCGACGTCGAGGCCGCGGCGGCCGCGCAGCACCCGGCGTGCGCCCTGCTGCCGCAGGATGCGGAGGAGGCGGGGGTCACCACGTACGTGTGGCACCGCCGCAGGCCCTTCCACCCCGAGCGGCTCTACGCGGCCCTCGAGGACCTGACCTGCGCGGCCGCCCGCAGCCGCGGCCGGTTCTGGCTGGCCGACCGGCCGGACACGCTGCTGGCCTGGGACGCGGCGGGCGGCGCACTCTGCGTGGAGAGCGCGGGCCCTTGGCTGGCCTCGCTCCCGGACGCCGCCTGGGAGATGGTCCCGCCGGTACGCCGCGCCGCGGCCGCGCTGGACTGGCACCCCGAGCACGGCGACTGCTGCCAGCACCTGGTCTTCACGTCGCCCGGCCTGGACCGCGACGGACTGACAGAACTCCTGGAGTCCTGCCTGCTGACCGATGCCGAGTACGCGGAGGGGCCGGAGGCGTGGAAGCGCCTGCCGCCCGCTTTCGATTCCCTACTGGAGGTATGACGTGGCCCCGCGCCGCTCCGACCGCAAGCCGGTCGAGTCCCGCCCGAACCCCCTGGACCAGGCGGGCATCACATACATCGACTACAAGGACTCGGACCTGCTGCGGAAGTTCGTCTCCGACCGGGGCAAGATCCGCAGCCGCCGGGTCACCCGCGTCTCGGCCCGGCAGCAGCGTCAGCTGGGCCGGGCGATCAAGAACGCGCGCGAGATGGCGCTGCTGCCGTACGCGTCGCGCTGACGTACGTGCTCCGGGGCGGTCCGGCGGTCGCCCCGGAGGACGGACCACAATAGGTAGGGATTCCCCTACGCTTGACGTGTAGGGAAATCCCTACCTGTCGTGGTGCGCATGAACATCACCCACGCCTCGTTCGTCACCCTCCCCGTCTCCGACCAGGGCCGCGCCCTCGCCTTCTACCGCGACGTGCTCGGCTTCGAGGTCACCGCCGACGTCCAGATGCCGCCCGGTCGCTGGCTCCAGGTGGCGCCCAAGGGTGCGCAGACCGTCTTCACGCTCTCCGGGCCCGGGATGGGTGGCTTCACGCCCGGATCGGCCCGGGGGATCATGTTGGTCACGACCGATGTCGAGGCCGACTGTGCGAAGCTCGCCGCGGCCGGGGTCGCGGTGGACGGGCCCGACGACCTCCCCTGGGGGCGGATGGCCGGCTTCACCGACCCCGACGGCAACGGTCTGATGCTGCTGACGGAGAAGGAAGGCATGTAAGCCCCCATGGTCACCACCGGTGAACGCGAGGACCGGCTCTTCGCCGCGCTCGCGAACACCACCCGCCGCGAAGTGCTCCGGCTGCTGCGCGAGGGCGGCCCTCAGCCCGTCCAGGCCATCGCCGACCACTTCGACATGCGCAGGCCGAGCCTCTCGGAGCACCTCAAGGTGCTGCGGGAGGCCGGTCTCGTGTCCGAGGAGCGGTCCGGTCGGCAGCGTATCTACCGCCTCGAGGCGGCTCCGCTCGCCGACGTACAGGACTGGCTCCATCCGTACGAGCGGTTCTGGCGCGAGCGGCTCACGGGCCTCGGTGAACTGCTGGACCGTATGCCTGACGATGAGTCATGAGTTTCGCACGTGACGACGACGACCTCACCACCATCCGGGTCGACCAGTTCCTCGCCCACCCGCCCGCCAAGGTGTGGCGTGCGCTGACCGAGCCCGAGCTCATCGCCCAGTGGCTGATGCCCGGCGACTTCCGACTGGAAGTGGGGCACCGCTACACGATGACCTCCGTGCCCCGCCCGGGCACCGGCTTCTCGGGGACCGTGGAGGCCGAGGTCAAGGCCTTCGAGCGGGAGCGGATGCTCCGTGTCCGCTGGGCCGACGCCGACCCCGGCTCCAGCGTGAACTGGACAATTACGTGGACCCTGGAGCCGGAAGGGCGCGGAACGCGTCTCTTTCTCGTGCACGAGGGATTCGATCCGGACGACCCCGCCCAGCGAATGGCTCACAAGATCATGGGCGGCGGCTGGCGCTCGCATGTGATGCGGGCGCTGGAGGCCACGCTGGACCGGCTGTGAGCGAGGTTCGGCCGGGCCTGTAATCAAAGGACCACCCCGCGTGCACGTGCATTTGCTCATGCATCCGCACGTGAAACACAGCTATGATCCGAGACAGTTGACACCTGCACCTTGTAACTCGGGGAGCGTCCTGTGCACGACGTGTACAACGGCATGGCGGCGACAGAGCTTCACGGGGTCGTCTGGCAGAAGAGCAGGCACAGCAACTCCCAGGGCTCATGCGTGGAGTTCGCGAAACTGCCTGGTGGGAACGTTGCGGTGCGTAATTCGCGCTATCCGGACGGGCCCGCACTGGTGTATACGCCGGCCGAGATCGAGGCGCTGCTGCTCGGTGTCAAGGACGGGGAATTCGATCATCTGGCAGGCGGCTGACTCCCCGGATCCCAAGGGCGGTGAGTCAGCCGTACTCGGTCGTTCAGTCGTTCAGTCGTTCAGTCGTTCAGTCGTTCATGTCGTTCGGCTCGCTCCACAGGCAGCCGGAACAGCGCCCACACAACTTTCCCCGTCAGTGGCCCGGCCAGCGGATGCCATCCCCAGCTGTCGCTGAAGGAATCGACGAGAAACAGCCCCCGGCCGCATTCGGCGGAGTCCTCCGCCTCGCTCGCCACCGGGCTCTCCTGGCTCGGATCACGCACCGCGCACACCAGTCGTCCCGTCCAGCGCAGCAAGTGCAGCCGCACGGGCGGCTCCTGATCGCGCTCGCGCGGGGTGTCCGCCGGCAGGGCGTGGCGCAGCGCGTTGGTGACGAGTTCGGAGACGACGAGTGCGACGTCGTCGAAGCGGTCGTCCAGTTCCCACTGGGTCAGCGTTCTGCTCGTGAACTTCCGGGCGCCACGAACGGCTTCGTAGCGGGCGGGCAGGGCGCAGGACGCCGAGCTGGAGACGGCCGCGGGATCGATAGGCGGAAGCCCCTGCCGTAACGGCTCGAGCATGGTCGATCCATTCGTCCCCATGCGAGGCACTCCCGGGAATCGCGGCTGTGGCGCTACAACACGAACGAGTACGCAGGTGCGCGGGGTCCATGGTTCCGAATGAGGTGGGCAGATGCAAGGGCAGATGCACGTGCACGCGCCCGTCCTGTCCTGCCCCGTGCCGGTTCACTCTCTTTTCTTCCTCGAGCTTCTTTCACCCCCTTCCCATAGGCTTCCTATTTCCGTAATCGTTTGAGTACGGGGTGAAGCGTTTTGGTGGCAGAATCCGGGGCTCGGGGTTCGGGGGTGCTCCGTGACAGGGAAGAGATGGGGAGGGTGGGAGACGTGACCGCAGTGGAGTCGAGCGGAAGTGTGGTGCGGCGCATCCTGCTGGGCTCACAGCTGAGGCGGCTCCGGGAGTCCCGCGGCATCACCCGTGAGGCGGCCGGCTACTCGATCCGTGCATCCGAATCCAAGATCAGCCGTATGGAGTTGGGAAGGGTGAGCTTCAAGGCCAGGGACGTCGAGGACCTCCTCACGCTCTACGGGGTCACCGACGAGGCCGAGCGCGACGCCCTGCTCGGCTTGGCCCGGGAGGCCAATGTGGCCGGCTGGTGGCACAGCTACGGCGATGTGCTGCCCGGCTGGTTCCAGACGTACATCGGCCTCGAGGGCGCCGCCTCGCTCATCCGGATCTACGAAGTCCAGTTCGTCCACGGCCTGCTGCAGACCGAGGGGTACGCGCACGCGGTCGTCTCCCGGGGCATGCCCGGCGCGCCGCGCGCCGAGATCGACCGCCGGGTCGCGCTGCGGCTGGAGCGCCAGAAGGTGCTCGTGTCCGAGCGGGCGCCGCGCTTCCATGCCGTACTCGACGAGGCGGCGCTGCGCCGGCCCTACGGCGACCGGTCGGTGATGCAGGGTCAGCTGAGGCATCTCATCGAGATCTCCGAGCAGCCGAACATCACGCTGCAGGTGATGCCGTTCAGTTTCGGCGGCCACGCGGGCGAGTCCGGGGCGTTCACGATGCTGAGGTTCCCCGAGTCGGACCTCTCGGACATCGTGTATCTGGAGCAACTGACCAGCGCGCTGTACCTCGACAAGCATGAAGAGGTCGCCCTGTACGAGCGGGTGATGGAGCGGCTGCAGAGCGACTCGCCGGGTCCCGCGGAGAGCCGGGACGTGCTCCGTGGCCTACTCCAACTGAGCTGAGAACGACAGTACGATGACATGCCATCAGGGGTCTGCACCGTTTGCGCCTGCAGTAAGGGATCGTATGTCCTTCTTCACCGACCTGGCCCACCAGTACATCGACGGCGAGTGGCGGACCGGCAGCGGCTCGTGGGACATCATCGACTTCAATCCGTACAACGGTGAGAAGCTCGCCGCCATCACCGTGGCCACGGTCGCCGAGGTCGACCAGGCGTACCGCGCGGCGGAGCGGGCGCAGCGCTCCTGGGCTCGCACGAATCCGTACACCCGCAGGCTCGTCCTCGAGCGCGCCCTGCGCATCGTCGACGAGCGCGAGGACGAGATCGTCGAGGCGATCATCGAGGAGCTCGGCGGCACCCGTCTGAAGGCCGCGTACGAGCTCCATCTCGCCAAGGAGTTCCTGCGCGAGGCGATACAGCTGGCGGTCCGCCCCGAGGGCCGGATACTGCCCTCGCCGGTGGACGGCAAGGAGAACCGCGTCTACCGCCTGCCCGTCGGCGTCATAGGCGTTATCACCCCGTACAACTTTCCCCTCCTGGTGACCCTCAAGTCGGTCGCGCCCGCGCTGGCGCTCGGCAACGCGGTCGTCATCAAGCCCAACCAGAACACCCCGGTGGTCGGCGGCGGGCTGATCGCCAAGATCTTCGAGGACGCGGGCCTGCCGCCCGGTCTGCTCAACGTCCTCGTCACGGACATCGCCGAGATCGGTGACGCGCTCATCGAGCACCCGGTCCCGAAGGTGATCTCGTTCGCCGGCTCGGACCGCGTGGGCCGCCACGTCGGAGCGGTCGCGGGAAGCAACTTCAAGCGGTCGATCCTGGAGCTGAGCGGCAACAGCGCGCTGGTCGTCCTCGACGACGCCGATGTCGACTACGCCGTGGACGCCGCGGTCTTCAGTCGCTTCGTGTACCAGGGCCAGGTCTGCATGGCCGCCAACCGGATACTGGTGGACCGGTCCGTGGAGGCGGAGTTCACCGAGAAGTTCACCGCGAAGGTGGCGGCACTGCGCACCGGCGACCCGCGGGACCCGGAGACCCAGATCGGTCCCGTCATCAACAACTTCCAGGCAGAGGCGCTGTCCGGGCTGGTGGACCAGGCGGTGGCGGACGGGGCCGAGGCGCTCGTCCGCGGGCGTACGCAGGGCAATCTCGTCGAGCCGACGGTGCTGGCGGGCCTGCCGGAGGACTCGCCGCTGCTGCGGCAGGAGATCTTCGGCCCGGTGGCGCTGCTCGCGTCCTTCGACACCGAGGAGGAGGCCGTACGGATCGCCGACGACAGCCCGTACGGACTGAGCGGCGCGGTGCACACGAGCGACGTGGAGCGCGGTGTGCGGTTCGCACAGCGCATCGAGACCGGCATGTTCCACGTCAACGACTCGACGATCCAGGACGAGCCGCTGATCCCCTTCGGCGGCGAGAGGATGTCCGGGCTCGGGCGGCTCGGCGGGGACGCGACGGTGGAGGCGTTCACCACGCAGAAGTGGATCTCGGTGCAGCACGGCCGGACGAGGTTTCCGTTCTAGGTTTCCCGGGTTTTCCCGCTCGGCTCCCGCTTGAGGACAGAAGCTGACCGCAAGGGTTCGTAGCGTGTGAGGTGTCAGGACGGCACTTCATCAGGAAGGCGGACATCATGGTCACTCACGTTCCCGCGGAGGCCCAGGGCGACGAGCGCGGCGCGCTGCTCGCCTTCGTCGAGGCGCAGCGCGGCGCGGTCCGCAGGTCGGTCCACGGGCTGACCGAGGAGCAGGCGGCGAGCCGCCCCAACGCCAGTGAGCTGTCGCTCTCGGGATTGCTGAAGCATGTCGCCGAGACCGAGCTGAACTGGCTGCGGCTGGCGCAGCAGCGGCCGAACGAGCGGGCGCGTACCGAGGCGACCTGGGGCGACAGCTTCCGGCTCGTCGACGACGAGACGATCCCGGGGATGCTCGCCTTCTGGGAGGGCGTGGCAAAGGAGACCGAGGACTTCATCCGCTCGGTGCCGAGCCTCGACGACACGTTCCCGCTGCCGGAGGCGCCCTGGTTCCCCAAGGAGGGACGGTGTCCATGCGGTGGCTGATGCTGCACCTGGTCGAGGAGGTCGGCCGGCACGCGGGCCACGCGGACATCGTCCGCGAGTCCCTCGACGGCCGGAACGCGTTCGAGCTGGTCGCGCTGGAGCGGGGCGAGGTGTGGGGCGGCTGAGCCCGAGCACCTGGGGAAAGAGCCGCCGGCCTCCGCTCGACGTGTGCCCGCCGCGTCGCTGCCACACGCTTGAGGCATGACCAACGATGCCAATGACGTCCAGGCGGCGGCAGGGAGTCCGATCGTCGTGCTCGCGGTCGTGCCGGCCGATCCGCCCTACCGGTTGGTGGAGATCAACGGGGCCATGGCCGGAACCGCCCGCGACATGCTCGATGTGATCAAGCTCGCCTACCAGGCGGGCATGACTCACGTCGACCTCGACGACCCCTCGGTCGTGAGGTGGGTCGGCGGCGGCAAGTACAAGTGGCTTCCCTGACCAAGGGCTCCCCGTACCGCGCGTACCCTAGTCAAAGTTGAATAGGAGGGTACGCGGATGTCAGCGATCAGGTTGCTGGTCCTCGGAGCCGTACGGCAGCACGGGCGGGCCCATGGCTACCAGGTCCGCAACGACCTCGAGTACTGGGGCGCGCACGAGTGGTCCAACGCCAAGCCCGGGTCGATCTACCACGCGCTCAAGCAGATGGCGAAGCAGGGCCTGCTGCACGCCCATGAGATCGCGCCGTCGACGGCCGGCGGTCCGCCGCGTACCGAGTACGAGGTCACGGAGCAGGGCACCGCGGAGTACTTCGCACTGCTGCGCGAGTCCCTGACCTCGTACGACCAGAACATGGACGTGCTCTCCGCGGGAATCGGCTTCATCGTGGACCTGGGGCGGCGCGAGGCCGTGGAGCTGCTTCAGGAGCGGGTGCGCCGCATCGAGGAGTGGCGTGCGTCGGTCACCGAGTACTACACCCCCGAGGAAGGCCCCGAGTCGCTCGGCCACATCGGCGAGATCATGAACCTGTGGGTCCACTCGGCAGATGCCGGTGCGGCCTGGACGCGCGGGCTGATCGAGCGGGTCGAGGGCGGGGCGTACACCTTCGCGGGGGAGGGGGAGCCCTTCGTGGGGGTGCTCGCGGAGGGACAGGAGAACCCGTACGCGACAGGCGTCCCTCATGAGGGAGACCACTCCTAATCAAGTTTGACCAGTTGTGCTTGATGGCCTACCTTCAATGCCAGTAGTCAAGTTTGACTAATCTCCCCCTGGAGGGAAACGGATGACCGACGCGATCGTCGTCGAGGGAGTGGGCAAGCGGTACGGCGGCAAACGGGCCCTGGACGGTCTCGACCTGGCCGTCGGGCGCGGCACGGTCCACGGGGTGCTCGGGCCGAACGGAGCGGGCAAGACCACGGCCGTACGGATCATGGCGACCCTGCTGCGCCATGACACCGGCGTGGTGCGGGTGGCGGGCCACGACGTACGGACGGACGCCGCCGCGGTGCGCCGCCGCATCGGGCTGCTCGGGCAGCACGCCGCCGTGGACGAGGAGCTCGGCGGGCGGCAGAACCTGGAGATGTTCGGGCGGCTCCACCACCTGGGCGCCCGGCGGGCCGGCGAGCGGGCCGACGAGCTGCTGGAGCGGTTCGGCCTCGCGGACACGGGCCGCAAGGCGGTCCAGCAGTACAGCGGCGGCATGCGGCGTCGGCTCGACCTGGCCGCGTCGCTGATCACCGAGCCCGACGTGCTGTTCCTGGACGAGCCCACGACGGGGCTCGACCCGCGCGGCCGGGCGGAGGTGTGGGAGTCGGTGCGCTCGCTGGTCGGCGGCGGTACGACCGTCCTGCTGACCACGCAGTACCTGGAGGAGGCCGACCAGCTGGCCGACCGGATCTCCGTGATCGACCAGGGCCGGGTCGTCGCGGACGGCACGGCCGACCAGCTGAAGGCGAAGCTCGGCGGCGACCGGATCGACGTCGTCGTACGGGATGCGGCGGACCTGCCGCGTGCCGCTGTGCTGCTGCCGGGCGACCCGGTCGTGGACGCGGACCGGCGGCTGCTGAGCGCGCCGGTGAGCGACCGGATGGCCGCGCTGACCGAGACCGTACGCGCACTGGAGGCGGCCGGGATCGAGGCGGAGGACATCGCACTGCGCCGCCCCACGCTCGACGAAGTCTTCCTGCACCTCACGAAGGAGGTCGCCGCGTGAGTACGTACGTACTGACCGACTCATGGACCATGACCCGGCGCGAACTCGCCCACTGGGCGCGCCGGCCCGTGGAGGTCGTCATCGGTCTGCTCTTCCCGGTGATGCTGCTGCTGATGTTCGGCCATCTGATCGGCGGCGGACGGGGCGTCGACGGGCCGTACATCGGCTTCCTGGTGCCCGGCATGCTGGCGCTGAGCATGGCCTTCGGCCTCGAGGCGACGATGACGGCCGTCACCCAGGACCTCAACAAGGGGGTCATCGACCGCTTCCGGTCGCTGCCGATGGCGGACTCCGCGGTGCTCGTCGGCCGCAGCGTCGCGGATCTGCTCCAGTCGGCGCTCGGCCTGGTGGTGATGATCGGGGTCGGGTACGCGATCGGCTGGCGCTGGCACGGCGGATTCGGGGCGTTCCTCTGGGCGTTGGGGCTGCTGCTCCTGCTGCGCTTCGCGATGCTGTGGGTCGGCATCCATCTGGCGATGGTGGCGGGCAGGCCGCAACTGGTGCAGGCCGTCCAGATCCTGGTCTGGCCGATCGGTTTCCTCTCCAACGCCTTCGCGACGCCCGAATCGATGCCGGCCTGGCTGGGCGCGACGGTCGAGTGGAACCCGCTGTCGGCGACGGCGACGGCGGTACGGGAGCTGTCCGGCATCCCGGCCGGCAGCGCCTCGTGGGCGGCGGAGCACGCACAGATGCTGGCCCTGGCGTGGCCGTTGGTGCTGGTCGCGGTGTTCTTCCCGCTGGCGGTGCGCCGCTTCGTACGGCTGAGCCACTGAGGAGGCGTGGACGCCGACTCCTCGCGTGCTCCTCTCCGTCTCGCGCGCCGGACCCGCTCATCCGACAGTGCCGGCACGGCACGTCCCGGCTTCGTCGGGGCCGCTTCCGCCCTCCCCGGAACCTCCCGGATCAGGCTGCCCCCAGCTTCGACCGCCCTGCTGCGGCAGGACGACGGTGGTGGTCGTTCACTTCCACACGAACAACAAGCGCCTCACGGCGCACGCTCCGGCCGCCACAAAAGGCAGGGCATGAACGTCCAGGTCCTTGTCGATCCACTCGGAAGCCTGCCGTGGGCGTGACCCGCGCTGCGCGGCGCGGGCCAGGCCCACGCCGCGCAGCGCGGTGCACGCCCATCCGCGCCGCCAGCGCCCACGGCGTCACCGACGCCCTGGCACAGTCACGCGTGCCCTGCTGGGCCTCCGGGCTCCGCTCCGCGCCCTGGGAGGGACACCGCACCTCACAGGAAGAAAATTGCTACCGTAACGGTTTCAGACATAACCCGGGATGGCTTAGCCTTCCTTCGAGGTAAGGAGGTCGACGATGCCCCCGCGCACGACCGAGCGCAGCCCGCTGGCTCAGCAGCCGGAGGCTGATGTCGTCCTGCAATTCGTCAACACGCACCCCGCGGGACCCCACCGGTTGCAGGAGCGCTTCGGAAGCGCCCAGGACCTGCACGCATGGCTGCTGGAAAACGCCATGGGCTCGCAGACCACCCGCGTCACGGAGGCCGACGCGGCCGCTGCACGCGAGCTGCGCGAAGCCTTGATCACCGTGCTGCTCACCCACTCCGGCGACAAGGACACCACACCCGAGGTACTCGCTCGGGCGGAGGAATACCTGCGCCTCATCGCGTCCCGGTATCCGCTGATAACGGTCGTCACCGCCTCGGGGGCATCTTTGGAGACCGCACAGACCGGCGTCCCCGGGCTGTTCGGCGCCGTATTGGCGAACGTCACCGAACTCGCCCAAGCGGGCGTGTGGGACAGGGTGCGGGCGTGCCGGCACGAGCCGTGCCACTTCGGCTTCTTCGACCGGACGCGGAACAGCTCTGCCGTCTTCTGCGGCACGAAATGCGGCTCGCGGGCATCCATGCGGGCCTACCGGCAGAGGAAGAAGGAACTGGCTGCCACTACGCCGGCCTGACAGCGCCGTGACGCATGAGGGGAGAGCTTGCGGCCCCTGGGGATGCGGTGTCCGGCTGCACCGTTTGGAGGTCCGCCCACTTGCGTGCGTGGCGGGGACCACGCCGTCACCATCGCCTTCAGGACGGGCTGGGAAGGTCTGCTGCGGCGGTGACGGTTTTGCGGCGTCCATCGGATCGCCGGTGAGCAGCACCCAGGCCGCATCCCGTTTCTCCAGTCAGTGCAACACCTCGGTGATCCCGTCGTACGGGCGCGTCGGCGTGCGCAGGACCGCCTTGTAGTCGAACACACCGCGCGCACCGTCTGGCGGGTCGCCATCGGCCGGCTTCTCGGCGCCGGCGGGGTGGGTGAGGTCTGGCGCGGCGTCGACGAGCGGCTCGATCGCCCCGTCGCGGTCAAGGTCCTCGCCCGGCCGGGCGAGGAGACGCCGGCCACGTGCCTGTACGGGGAGGCGCGGGCCGCGGCCGCTCTGTCCCGCGGGCAGGTCGTCACCCCGCACACGCCGGCGAGGCGCAGGTGACCGGCGGCTCGTGTACCTGGTGATGGAGCTGGTCGAGGGCACACTGCTGAACCGGGTCCCCAAGCGCGGCCTGGCCGCCATGGCGGACGTGGTGCGCTGAGGACGGCAGATCCGCCAGGCACTCGAGGCGGCGCTCAGCGCCCTGCGGTCCACCGCGACGTCAAGCCCGCCCAAACCTCATCCGCCCTGGTGGGGGCGGGTGTACCGGGTGCCGTGGATGTCGACCGCGATTGCTCGAGTCGGCGCTCTCGCGCGGCCGGAGGTCGCAGTGGCATGACGATCGACCGTCCTGCTGCGACTGGCTGACTCGGGCCTGACGAACGCCTTCGCGATACCGCGCCTGCTGGTGCGACCGGTACACGGTGCTGCGCCGGCACCACGACCTGACCGCACGCCGACATGGTGCCGCCTCCCGGCCGAAGCGCCCGGCACGACCCCCGCACCGTCATCTCCATCAGGGCACTCTCGCTCGACGACGAAGTGACCGTGCCGTTGTGCGGGCGGCAGGAAATGTACGAAGAGCGCCGTCACCCGTTGCTGTCCGGCCTGCCGGCCGTCGTCCATCTCCCGAACGGGCAGGCGAAACGGCCCGAGCTGGGTTTGCCGTCGAACTGCGCGCAGCCGAGCCCGACGGCCCGCGCAGGCCGGGTAGTGACGTTCGCCTCCCCGCGAGAAGTTGCCCGTTATGAGCTAACGTATTACGGTCCTAACCATGGCGAACATACCCCGCCATGCTGAAGAGCCTCGGCGCGGCCCGTCCGAGCCCTTCTCCCGTCCCGCACGTGCCGCGCAGGCACTTTTGGTGTGGTGGTCGCCGACAAGCCGCCGCCTCGCCGCTGTAGGCGCTCGACGGAGAAGGGCATGCGGAGCCGCTCTGGGAGCACGGCTCAACGGCCGCGTCGACGACCCGGGCCGAGCCCGCTCGCGGAGTGGACCAGGGAACAAGCGCCTCGGTGCCGACCTCGGACACCCATGGAACCGGTGACTCGCGGGTGCGAGATTCACCGACGTCAAGAAAGAAAGAGCCCCCACATGTACATGAAGCTCGAAGTCACCGTGCTGCCCGTCTCCGACGTCGATCGGGCCAAGGCCTTCTACGAGGCGGTGGGATTCCGTCTGGATGTCGACAAGGCCGTCAGTGAGGACTGGCGCGCGGTGCACCTCACGCCGCCCGGCTCCGAGTGCTCGATCATGTTCGGCACCGGGATGACCTCCGCCGTGCCGGGCTCGGCGCAGGGCCTGTACCTCGCCGTCTTCGACATCGAGGAGGCCCGCGCGGAGCTCGTCGGTCGCGGCATCGAGGTGAGCGAGGTGTTCCACGACGCCGGAGGACTCCTGTACCACGGCCACGAGGCCGGAGAGGTCACCCACCAGGTCGAGGGACAGGGGCGGCTTGCCGGCCTGCACCCCGACCGCGCCTCCTACGGCTCCTTCGCCACCTTCAGCGACCCCGACGGCAACGGCTGGGTGCTCCAGGAGATCAAGCAGCGGTTCCCCGGCCGCTGACACCGCGTCAGTCACTCACAGGTGCGACGGGCCGCGACCAGCCTGGTGGCGGCCCGTCCGTTCAGCCCTTGGACGCGGCCCGGCGTGGCCGGCGGCCGGATCCCGGCACCGCGCGCACACGATCCTCAATCGCGCACGCGCTCCTCGATATCGGGGTCCCGCCTACGCCGTGACGCTCGAGAAACATTGCCAAAGGAAATTCTCACGAACATGTCTCCCATGGAGCCGCCGGCCCAGGACGGCTCCGGACGAGAGACGTCGTCACACCGCGCCCGGCGCGGATTCTCGCGACGCTCCTTCGTCGGCGGCGCGGCTGCCCCTGGGAGAGCACCTCCGCGAGCTGCGAAACCGCCTGATCAAGGCGGTCGGAGCGATCCTGCTCGTCACGGTCGTCGCAGCGCTCTTCTACAAGCAACTGATCGGATTCCTCATCGATCCCCTGCCTGGCTGTGCCCCGGGCGGACTGGTCGGCGAGAACGATGCGGAGCGCTGCGGCGTGATCTCCCTCAACGGTCTTCTCTCACCCTTCTCCCTCGCGCTGAAAGTGTCGATCACGGCGGGTGTCGTCGCCGCGAGCCCGGTGTGGCTGTATCAGTTGTGGGTTTTCGTCGCACCGGGGCTGCACCGCCACGAGAGGAAGTACACACTGGTCTTTCTCGGGGCCGGTATCCCTCTGTTCCTGTCGGGCGCCGCGGTGGCGTACTGGATCCTGCCCACCACGGCACGCGTGCTGATCTCCATCACCCCGGACAAGACCACCAACCTCCTGCCCGTCGACGACTTCCTCGACCTGGCCACCCGCATGGTCGTCATCTTCGGTCTCTCCTTCGAACTCCCGGTCTTCCTCGTGCTGCTCAACCTCGGCGGCGTGATCACCGCGCGCCGGATGACCGGCTGGTGGCGCGGCATGCTCATGGGCATCGCCGCCTTCGCAGCGCTCGCCACTCCCAGCACGGACCCGCTCAGCATGCTGCTGCTCGCCGCACCGATCAGCCTGCTGTACCTCGGAGCGTGCGCGACCGCCTGGTGCAACGATCGCCGCCGGAAGCGCACCGGCAGAGCCGAGCCGGGCGGAAGCCTGCAGGACACGGAAGCATCCCCCATGGACCTGACACCGGCGCCCATCGCCCCCCGCGACAGCACCGCCGTCAGCCGGCCGTGACGCGCCACTCCGGGCAGGCGGCGGACCACGCCGCCCGTGTCTCCACGACCCTGGCACAGAGGGAGGAGCCGGGGCGCGGCGCGCGCCGTTCCCCTGCTCCGTGCCCGTGCCCGTGCCGTACCTGTGCCTGTGCCTGCGCCTCAGTGGTGGAAGCCGGTGGCAGCCGCCTTGTCCTTGCTCTGCGGTGCGGTCTGGGCCCGCAGATCCGGCATGACGCGCTTCAGATCCTCCACCAGCAGCGCGGCGAGGTCCGCCGAGAAGCCGTTGCGGCAGACGAATCGGAGGACCGAAAGGTCCTCGCGGTTGGGCGGGAAGGTGTAGGCGGGTACCAGCCAGCCGTTCTCCCTGAGCCGCCGGGACACGTCGAAGACGTCGAAGTTCTTGACGCCCGGGGCCGTCGTGACGGCGAAGACCGGCAACTGGTCACCCCGGGTGAGCAGTTGGAAGTCGCCCAGTGCGTCGATCTTCTCGGCCAGACTCCGCGCCACGTCCCGGGTGGTCTGCTGCACCGCCCGGTAGCCATCGCGGCCGAGCCTGAGGAAGGTGTAGTACTGGGCCACCACCTGGGCGCCGGGCCGCGAGAAGTTGAGCGCGAACGTCGGCATGTCGCCGCCGAGGTAGTTGACCCGGAAGACCAGCTCCTCGGGGAGGTCCTCCGGCGCGCGCCACAGCGCCCACCCCACCCCTGGGTAGACCAGCCCGTACTTGTGCCCCGAGGTGTTGATCGACGACACCCTCGGCAGCCGGAAGTCCCAGACCAGGTCCTCGTCCACGAAGGGCGCCACCATCGCTCCGGACGCCCCGTCCACATGGACGGGGATGTCCAGGCCGGTGCGCTCCTTCAGCGCGTCCAGCGCCGCGCAGACCTCGGCGACGGGTTCGTACGACCCGTCGAAGGTGGACCCCAGGATCGCGATCACGCCGATCGTGTTCTCGTCGCAGAGGTCGGCCGCCGCCTGCGGGTCGAGGTGGAAGCGGTCGCCCTCCATCGGGACCAGCCGCGGCTCCACCTCCCAGAAGTTGCAGAACTTGTCCCAGCAGACCTGCACATTGACGCCCATGACGAGATTCGGCCGGGCTCCGGGGTACCGGTCCGCGTTCCGCTTCGCCCACCGACGCTTCAGTGCCATCCCGGCGAGCATGCAGGCCTCGCTCGACCCCGTCGTCGAGCAGCCCACCGTCGACGGCGGGTCCGGCGCGTGCCAGAGGTCGGCGAGCATGGCCACGCAGCGCCGCTCCAGTTCGGCCGTCCGCGGGTACTCGTCCTTGTCGATCATGTTCTTGTCGCGGCACTCCGCCATCAGCACGGCGGCCTCCGGCTCCATCCACGTCGTCACGAACGTGGCCAGGTTCAGCCGCGAGTTGCCGTCCAGCATCAACTCGTCGTGGACCAGCTGATAGGCCGTCGAGGGCGCCATCGGCCCGTCCGGCAGCTGGTGCTTGGGCGGCGCCGAGGTCATCGAACCGGTCGGATCCGCCTCCCCGTAGAACGGGTTGAGCGAGAGCCGGCGCCGCTCCTCGCTCTCCTCGTGGTGGGTACCGCCCTTGTGCAGTGCCATGTCCGATCGCCTTTCAGCGCAGGGGTGTGCCGTCGTCGTGGAGTTGCATCTGGGGCCGCCCGGTCACCAGCAGCCAGGCCGGCAGCAGGGCGATGCACAGCAGCGGGAACACGTGTGGGTCGGCGGCCAGGATCGCCGCGGCGAACAGGCTCAGCCAGCCCTGCCGGGTCACCGCCAGCAGCACCCCGAGCACCGCGCAGACCACCCCGAGCGTCGGATGCACCTCGGGCACGAGCGCGCTCACGCCAAGACCCAGGGCGACCCCCACGAAGATGCTGGGAAAGATCCGCCCGCCCCGGAATCCGCACGTCGCCGCGACAGTGAGGGCGGCCAGCTTCACGATCGTCATCAGCGCGAACTGCCCGGACGACCAGCCCGACGGGTCCGCCGCCAGCACCTTCACCTCCTCCAGGCCCTTGAACAGCGTGAGCTCGCCACCCAGCGCCCCGAGCAGCCCGAGCACCAGCCCGCCGACGGTGAGCGTCAGTACGGGGTGCCCGAGCCGCCGGAAGGCGGCATGGAGGTACGGGAACGCGTGGACGGCCGCCATCCCCACCAGCGCGCCCAGCGACGAGACCGCCAGCGCCGCCGGCACATCGCCCCAGCGCGACCCCGAGAGGGCAGGCAGCGAGAGATCGAACGTCGGATGCGCGATCAGTACGGTGGTCAGCGCCCCGGCCCCGCCCGCGATGAGCGGGGCGAACAGCTTGTCCCACAGCGCGCCGGGTGCCGGGCGCGCGGCGAGGGACTCGGTGAGGATCAGCGCGGCCGCCACGGGCGTGCCGAACAGCGCCCCGACGGTCCCCGCGGCCGCCAGAGCCGCCCACAGCTCCACGTCCGAGCCGCGCATCGCCTTGCTGCCCAGCCAGGCCGCGAGTGCGATGTTCGCGGCGGTGATGGGGTTCTCGGGGCCCAGGCTGACGCCGCCCGCCAGTGCGAGCATGGCCGCCAGCAGCAGGCTCGGCACGACCGAGGCGGGCAGCGGCGGGTCGACGAGCCCCGTCGTGGCCGGATCGGGCCCGGCGTGCCCGTACACCTTCCACACCACGAGCCCGACCGCGAGACCCGTCGCCGTGAGCACGGCGATCACCCAGGGTGCCGAGTACCGGCCGATGCCGATGGCGTCGGGCAGGACCTCCCACAGCACGTTCTTGAGCTGGTCCGAGACCTCGGTCACGGCGAGCAGAAGCAGGCTCGACGCGGCGCCGACGACCAGCGCGGGGAGGACCAGCGGCAGCAGTGCCCGCGCCGGGGTTGCCGCCGGGGGACGGTCGGTCGTCGTCACGCGGCTCACGATAACGGCACGAATGGTGCACAATCGGTGAACTCACCGCGCACCCGGGCTCCTCGATACGCCCACCGGCGCCCGACCCGGTGCGGACGCGCATCACGCCCGCGGGGCGATCAGCACGGCGGTGCCGTAGGCGCAGACCTCCGTGCCCACGTCGGCCGCCTCCGTGACGTCGAAGCGGAACATGAGCACGGCGTTCGCGCCACGCGCTCGTGCCTGCTCGACCAGGCGTTCCATCGCCTGGTTGCGCGTCTCCACGAGGGTCTTCGTCAGGCCCTTCAGCTCGCCGCCGATCATCGACTTGAGCCCCGCGCCGATCTGACTGCCCAGGTGCCGCGAGCGCACCGTGAGCCCGAAGACCTCCCCGATCACGTGCTGCACGTCGTGGCCCGGTACGTCGTTCGTCGTGACGACCAGCACATCGGGGTGCTTGCCCTGCCCGCCGCCGTAGTCATCGATGCCCATGGGGCACAGCTTCGTTGCCGTCAGTTCACCCCGCATCCGGAGAGGGCCGGTGGAACCCGTGGTCACCCGGATGCGTTGATAGCTTTGGGTTGCCGACACGCCGACCGACCCGCCGTACGGCACACGTGCACGCAGCCGATCGACCTTCAACACCACAGGAGCCCGGACCTCGTGAACACCCTTGCGCTCGGACCGAGCTGGCTGGACCCGGACTATCTGATCACCACGTTCGGTCTGATCGGCGTCCTCGTCATCGTCTTCGCCGAGTCCGGACTGCTCGTCGGATTCTTCCTGCCCGGCGACTCGCTGCTGTTCACGACGGGTCTGCTGGTGACGACCGGTGTCATCAAGCAGCCCCTGTGGGTGGTGTGCACGCTCGTGGTGCTGGCCGCGATCATCGGCGACCAGGTCGGCTATCTCTTCGGCCGCAAGGTCGGCCCCTCCCTCTTCAAGCGCCCGGACTCCAGGCTCTTCAAGCAGGAGAACGTGGAGAAGGCCCACGAGTTCTTCGAGAAGTACGGCCCGAAGTCCCTGGTCCTGGCCCGCTTCGTGCCCATCGTGCGGACGTTCACGCCGATCATCGCCGGTGTCAGCCGGATGAACTACCGCTCGTTCATCACCTTCAACATCATCGGCGGCATGCTCTGGGGCGCGGGCGTCACGCTGCTCGGCGCCGCGCTCGGCAAGATCGAGTTCGTCCACAAGAACATCGAGGCGATCCTCATCGCCATCGTGCTCATCTCCGTCCTCCCGATCGTGATCGAGTTCCTTCGCGCCCGGTCCAAGGGCAAGAAGGCGGCCGCGGCCGACCCGGAGGCCGCTGCCCAGGCGGCGCAGAACGCCTCGCGCGGCCGCCACGCCAAGCGTTGAGGCCCTCCTGCTGAAGGCCCGGGTTCTCCCTTGCCTCCGGCGGGGGAGAACCGGGCCCTGGTCGCTTCGGCGTGCGTCGACCGTCGATCCTGCTCGGTCCCTCGCGCGGCGTTGGCCGCACATTGATCGCGGCTTCCCTTTCGCTGTGTTCGACAGCGGCCTCCGGCCGCGGGCCGCGCGCCCCTTCGGCCCGCTCGCCGCCGCCGCAGGGCCCTGAGCCGCTAGAAGCCGCGCGTCCGCTTGGCCGCGCGGCGCCTGCCCGCCGCCGCCGGACTGCGCAGGAACAACCGGGCCAGCTCGCCGCCCAGGTTCACCCCCATCGCGATCGCCAGCGCCAGCGCCGCCGCCCTCGCCAGCGAGGCGAAGCCCAGGTCCATGTTGTTCTGCGCGATGTGCAGGACCCCGAAGTACATGGCGCTACCGGGCAGCAGCGGACCGATCGCCGCCGTCACGTACGGCAGTGACGAGGTGTGCTGATAGCGCGCCAGCAACTGCCCGAAGAGACCGACCAGCCCCGCCGCCACGGCCGTCGCGAGGACGGCCGAGCCTCCTGCCGTCACGGCGATCGCCGCGTAGATCACCCACGCGACCCCGCCGTTCGCCGCCGCGATCAGGACGGTGGAGCGATCCTGTTGCAGCAGGATCGCGAAGGTCAGGCACAGCACCATCGACGCCAGGATCTGCACCACGGGCCGCTCGACGATGCTCAGCGACCCCTCCGGACTGAGGTTCGCCTCGAACTGCACGCCCACGTACAGCACGGTGAGCACGCCGACCACGATCGCCACGAAGAAGTAGGCGACCTCCAGCAGCCGCGCCGACGCCGTGATGTAGAAGCCGGTGAGACCGTCCTGCACGGCCGCCACCAACGCCCGCCCCGGGATCAGCGCGAACAGCCCACCGGTGATGACGGCGGACGGCCGCAGATCCGCGTGGAGCGCGCTGAGCGCGACCCCGATCGCCGCGGGCGGCATCGCCGCCACCATGAACTGGTAGAACTCCGGCAGCCCGCGCCCCGCGCACAGCCACGCCAGCCGGTCGCCCAGCATCGCCCCGACCGCGGCCGCCAGGAACACCAGCGGCCCGCCGCCCACCAGCACCGACGCCGCCCCGGCCAGGACGCCCGCCGCCGAGGTCAGCACCCAGCCGGGGTACGGGTGCCGGTTGCGGCGGATCTCCGCCAGGCGCCGGTACGCCTCGTCCAGCTTGACGTCGTGGTCCTCGGCGCTGATGTCGGCGACGAGCTGGTAGACGGCGGTCAGCCGTGTGTAGTCGGTTCCCCGGCGCCGCACCGTACGGTTCGCCGTCACAGGATCTTCGACGAGCGACGGCTGGTACGTGATCGACAGCAGCGTGAAGGTGACGGTCGGCTCGCAGTGGTCGAGCCCGTGCGAACTGGTGATGGCGAGCATCGCCGCCTCGACGTCCTCGGCGCCCTCACCGCCCGCGAGCAGCAGCTCGCCGATGCGCAGCGTCAGGTCGAGCACGCGCGGCACGGCGGGCCCCGCCTCGCCGGGCGGCTGCACCGGCTCCGGCATCGGCCGCTCGCTCACCGGAATCCGCAGCATCGCGCGCATCCGGTCCTGCCACGGGGCGTCCTTGGACAGCTGGACCACCGGGGAGCCGTAGGCCGGGGTGTAGGCCGGCGGGGAATCCTTCGCCCGGTACGTCGACGGCGTGGCGAACGCCGAGCCCTCGCGCTCGGCCGCGGGCTCGGCCGACAGGCCCGTGGGAACGGCGAACTCGGAGGACGGATGGTCCTCCTCGGGCGGTCCCGGCTGCTCCACACCCTTCGGCGGGGTGAAGGCGCTGTGCGCCTCGTCCGACTGCGGCTTCCGGTCCTCCGCCGGCCTCTCCGGCTCCGCCACGACCGCTCTCCCGATTCCTCTTCCGCGACTGGGCACCGTGCTGCGCCCAGGCCGAGGCACTGTGCTGCGCCCAGTATGCGACGGGCGGTGCACCCCGTCTGGGGGTGCACCGCCCGGCCTGCTCATCGGGTGCGCGTCAGTGCGCGCCGCCCTGCGCCTCGAGACGCTTGTAGGAGGCCTCGATCTCGGCCTCGGCCTCGGCGCGGCCGACCCAGTTCGCGCCCTCGACGGACTTGCCGGGCTCCAGGTCCTTGTAGACCTCGAAGAAGTGCTGGATCTCCAGGCGGTCGAACTCGGACACGTGGTGGATGTCCCGCAGGTGCTCCACACGCGGGTCGGAGGCCGGGACGCACAGCAGCTTGTCGTCGCCGCCGGCCTCGTCCGTCATGCGGAACATGCCGATGGCGCGGCACTTGATCAG
Source organism: Streptomyces sp. NPDC001970 (assembly GCF_053594115.1). Lineage (NCBI taxonomy): Bacteria > Bacillati > Actinomycetota > Actinomycetes > Kitasatosporales > Streptomycetaceae > Streptomyces > Streptomyces sp. NPDC001970. Next base: position 67,580 of record NZ_JBSFDW010000024.1, read on the forward strand.
GCAGCCGGGGAACGTCGGCTCGTCCAGGATCACCAGGGCGTCCAGCGGGTCGCCGTCCTCGCCGAGGGTGTTCTCGACGAAGCCGTAGTCGGCCGGGTAGCTGGTCGAGGTGAAGAGGCGACGGTCCAGACGGATCCGGCCGGTCTCGTGGTCCACCTCGTACTTGTTCCGCGACCCCTTCGGGATCTCGATGGTGACGTCGAACTCCACGGGTGGCACTCCTCCATGATCAACACATAAGTAGGTGACGCTGTGCCCGGCGGACCCGCCGGGTGCCATGCTCGCGGCAGGGCGCAGTGATTAAGTGTCCCCTACGCAGGTGTGTGATCGCGAAAGGGGCTGGTCAGTGGTACCCGACCGCAGAACGTGGCAGCTCACGGCAGGCGCGGCCGTGGTAGGCCTCGCCGTCGCGGCCGGGGCGGTCGCCGCGGCCGGTCCCTGGGACTCCGGTCAGCGTAAGGCCGAGCGTGACCGGGCCGCTGCCCTGGCCCGCACAGGTGGCGCACATCACCAGCCCGCCGCGACGGCGCCAGCCGCGCCGCCCGGGCCCGCGCCCGCGCCGAGCGCCCCCGGAGTGCTCTCCGCGCCCGTCGCGCCGGCCGCCCCGCCGGCACCCGGGCCCGTCGCCAAGGCCCTCACGCCGCTGCTCCGCACCCCGGGACTCGGCCCCGTGCTCACCGCGTCGGTCGTCGACGTCGCCACCGGCAAGCAGGTGTACGGGAAGAGCGAGGGCACCCTCATGACCCCCGCGTCCACCATCAAGATCGCCACGGCGGTTGCCGCGCTCTCCGCCACCGGACCGGCCCACCGCATCCCCACCACGGTCGTCGCCGCCCCCGACTACCGCGGGATCACCCTGGTCGGCGGGGGCGACCCCACCCTCGACATGCCCCGGCTGCGCACCCTGGCGGACTCCACCGCGCGCGCCCTGCGCGAACACGGCGTCAGCACGATCCGGCTGTCGTACGACACCTCGCTCTACTCGGGGCCCGCCCGCCACCCGATCGGTCCCAACAACAACATCGCCCCGGTCAGCCCCCTGATGCTCAACGAGGGACGGCTGGACAACTCCACCAGCGGGCCCGCGCCGCGCGGCGGTGACCCCGCGCGCGACACCGCCTCCGCCTTCGTCGGGTTGCTCGGCGTGCGCGGCATCAACACCGAGGCGGGCCCGAACCCGGGCAAGGCCCCGGCCAAGGCCGTCCCCGTCGCCAAGACCCTCTCCGCGCCGATGTCCGCACTGGTCGAAAGGACGCTCACCAACAGCGACAACGATCTCGCGGAGGCCCTCGCCCGCCAGACCGCGATCGCGGGCCGGCGCCCCGCGAGCTTCGCCGGCGCGCAGACCGCCGTCACCGAACGGCTGAAGCAGCTCAAACTGCCCGTGGCCCACGCCAGGTTCGCCGACGGCAGCGGGCTGAACCGTGCGGACAAGGTCTCCGCCGGCCTCCTCACCGCCCTGCTCGCCCGCGCCGCCGACCCCGCGCACCCGGAGCTCCGCCCCGTCCTCACCGGCCTCCCGGTCGCCGGCTTCACCGGCACCCTCAGCGGCCGCTCCGAGGCCCGCACCGCCGGTCTGGTCCGCGCCAAGACCGGCAGCCTCACCGGCGTGGACACCCTGGCCGGCACGGTCGTCGCCCGCGACGGCCGGTTGCTCGCCTTCGCCTTCATGGCCGGCAGCACCCCCGCCTACGGCGCCGGCCGCCCGGCCCTGGACCGCATGGCGGCGGCGCTCATCGGGTGACGGAGTCCGGCTCCGCCCTCGAACCCCCGCGCCTCGATCGCCGGCCGGGCTCCGGATCGAGCCCGTCCGGCGATCGGGGACGGACACCCGGGCCTGCCGGACCGGCGCCGGGCACGCCCCGGAGTCTGAGGGCTCGACCCGGTTGGGGAAGGGACGGAGTGGGGAGGAAGACCGCAGGCTCCGGGCCCCTGGCCCCGGAACCGCCGCCCGGTGGGGCGCAACCCGCTCGCGCCATGGCGTCGACAACGTACGGTTGACGCATGACGAGCATCGGTGGTGCCGAGATGGTCGACTGGAACCTCGCGGTCGCGACCGCGACCCGCCTCGTACGGCCGGGCCCCGACGTCAGCCGGGACGAGGCACGCGCCGTCGTCGCCGAGCTGCGCCGGCACGCCAAGTCGTCCGAAGAGCACGTCCGGGACTTCACCCGGATGATCCCCGAAGGGCATGAGCCCGAGGACACCCCGGTCCTCGTCGTGGACCGGGCCGGCTGGGTGAAGGCCAACGTCGCAGGCTTCCGCGAACTGCTGAAACCGCTGCTGGACAAGATGCAGGAGCGCCGCTCCGCAACTCCCGGCGGCGCGATGTTCGGCGTCGTCGGCGGCAAGGTGACGGGTGTCGAACTGGGGATGCTGCTCTCGTTCCTGGCGTCCCGGGTCCTCGGCCAGTACGAGACCTTCGCCCCCTCCACCCGAGAACTGCCCGGTGCCCCGGGTTCCAACGGCCGCCTCCTCCTCGTCGCGCCGAACATCGTCCACGTCGAGCGCGAGCTGGACGTCGCCCCGCACGACTTCCGGCTCTGGGTCTGCCTCCACGAGGAGACGCACCGCACCCAGTTCACCGCCGTGCCCTGGCTGCGCGACCACCTGGAGGGCGAGATCCAGTCGTTCCTCGCCGAGACCGACGTCGACCCGATGACGGTTCTGGAGCGGCTGCGCGAAGCCGCCCAGTCGCTCGCCGGAGGCCGGCCCGAGGGCGAGGAGAACGAGGGCCGCTCCCTCGTGGAGATCGTGCAGACACCCGAGCAGCGGGAGATCCTCGGCCGGCTGACCGCCGTGATGTCCCTGCTCGAAGGCCACGCCGACTTCGTGATGGACGGCGTGGGCCCACAGGTCGTGCCGTCCGTCGGCGAGATCAGGGAGAAGTTCCAGCAACGCCGCGCCCGTGGCGCCTCGCGCCTCGACATGGCCCTGCGCAAGCTGCTCGGCCTCGACGCGAAGCTGCGCCAGTACCGGGACGGCGAGCGCTTCGTCCGGGCCGTCGTCGAGGACGTCGGAATGGACGGTTTCAACCGGGTCTGGACCTCGCCCAACACCCTGCCCACCAAGGCGGAGATCGCCAAACCGGCGGACTGGATCGCGAGGGTGCACCGTAAGGCAGACTGAGGCGCGGCAGGCGGCCGACGGCAGGAGGACGCCTCCCCAATCACCCATCCGAGGGACCGTGGGCGATGGGTAGGCGTGCAATGCTCGGGGAACGCCCCGGTTCTGTCACCATCGATGCACTCTGAGTGACTGATCCTCCCGTCATGACTCCGACGAGGCACCCCCAACTTCACGAAGGGCACCGGACATGGGTCCCCATCCTGCGGTCGCGGCGATACGCCTGGCGGTCCGCCGCGTACTCCACGACGTACTCAACGAACTGACCGAGATCCCACGCACCGCAGTCGGCGCCACGACAGGCACCGCGCGCCACGCGGGCGGGCGCTCCCCGGACCGGCGCCACATGGAGGGGCAGGGCCCCGACCGGTCACCGCTCGTCCTCGTCGCCTGCTCCGGCGGGGCCGACTCGATGGCGCTCGCCTCTGCCCTCGCCTTCGAGGCCCCCAAGCTGTCCGTGCGCGCCGGCGGCATCACCGTCGACCACGGCCTGCAGGCCGGCTCGAGCCTGCGCGCCGCCGAGGTGGCCGCCCGCCTCGCCGCCCTGCGCCTCGACCCCGTCGAGGCGATCGCCGTGACCGTCGGCCGCGACGGCGGCCCCGAGGCCGCCGCCCGCGACGCCCGCTACGCCGCCCTGGACGAGGCAGCCCAGCGGCTCGGCGCGGCCGCCGTCCTGCTCGGCCACACCCGCGACGACCAGGCGGAGACGGTTCTGCTCGGCCTCGCCCGCGGCTCCGGCACCCGCTCGCTCTCCGGCATGGCCGCCGTGTCCCCCTCCGGCCGTTACCGCCGTCCCTTCCTCCACCTGGACCGGCAGACCGCCCGCAAGGCCTGCCTCGTGCAGCATCTGCCCGTCTGGGACGACCCGATGAACGCCGACCCCGCGTACACCCGCTCGCGGCTGCGCCACGAAGGGCTGCCCGCCCTCGAGAAGGCGCTCGGCAAGGGCGTCGTCGAGGCTCTGGCCCGCACCGCCCAGCTCTCCCGCGACGATGCCGACGCCCTGGACGCCTGGGCCGCCGACGCGGACTCGTCCGTACGTGACGAAACCGGCCTTCTCGACTGCGCGAAGCTCTACGCACTGCCCCCAGCCGTCCGTCGCAGGGTGCTCCGCCGGGCCCTGGTCGCAGCCGGTTCACCTGCGGGTTCGCTCTTCGCACGGCATGTCGAGGAGGTCGAGCGGCTGATCACCGGCTGGCGCGGCCAGGGGGCCATCAATCTGCCCGGCCGCGTCGAGGCCCGCCGTCAGGGTGGCAGACTGGTCATTCGGCAAGGCTGAACCGGCAGCGGGCCGAGCGCCGGGACGCCGAGACAGAAAGCGACGCGGGTGAACGAGAAGGACATGGGCGCCGATCTCAAATCGGTCCTCATCACCAAGGAAGAGATCGACGCGAAGCTGGCCGAGCTGGCCGCGAAGATCGACGCAGAGTACGCGGGCAAGGACCTGCTCATCGTCGGAGTCCTCAAGGGCGCCGTGATGGTGATGGCGGACCTGGCGCGTGCGCTGTCCACACCCGTCACGATGGACTGGATGGCCGTGTCGTCGTACGGCGCGGGCACCCAGTCGTCCGGAGTGGTCCGCATCCTCAAGGACCTGGACACCGACATCAAGGGCAAGCACGTCCTGATCGTCGAGGACATCATCGACTCCGGACTGACGCTGTCGTGGCTGCTGTCGAACCTCGGTTCCCGTGAGCCGGCCTCCCTGGAGGTCTGCACGCTGCTGCGGAAGCCGGACGCCGCCAAGGTCGCGATCGACGTGAAGTGGATCGGCTTCGACATCCCGAACGAGTTCGTCGTCGGCTACGGCCTCGACTACGCCGAGAAGTACCGCAATCTGCCGTTCGTGGGCACCCTCGCGCCCCACGTGTACGGAGGCTGAGACGCGGACGCACCCCGGGGAACCCTTGCCGCCTTCCCGCCGTTGGAGCATGGGAAGGCGGTCCCGGGTGACAATGCTGGGGTACCGTCCGAAGAACAGTCTTTTCAGTTAAGTCTCACAGCAGCAGTCTCATAGCAGCATTTACCTACGGGCAGGAGGGACGGAGCGACACCGCTCCGTATGGATGGACGTGAAGCGATACTTCCGTGGGCCGGTCATGTGGATCGTGCTGGCCGTCCTCGCCGTGGTCGTGCTGATGCAGGTCGTCGGCTCGTCGGGCGGCTACAAGACGGTGGACACCGCCGAGGTTGTCCAGGCGATCTCCAAGAACCAGGTCGAGCAGGCCAAACTGACCACCGGCGACGAGCAGATCATCAAGGTCGAGCTGAAGGACGGCCAGAAGGTCGACGGCAGCGACAAGGTCCAGGCCAGCTACATCGGCAACCAGGGCGTCGAGCTCGCCAACACCCTGCAGAAGAAGTACGAGGCCGGCGAGATCGAGAAGGGCTACACCGTCTCCCCGGAGCGGCAGAGCCCGTTCCTCTCGGTGCTGCTCTCGCTGCTGCCCTTCGTGCTCATCGTGGTCGTCTTCCTGTTCCTGATGAACCAGATGCAGGGCGGCGGCTCCCGGGTCATGAACTTCGGCAAGTCCAAGGCCAAGCTCATCACCAAGGACACCCCGAAGACCACCTTCGCCGACGTGGCCGGGTCCGACGAGGCCGTCGAGGAGCTCCACGAGATCAAGGAGTTCCTGCAGGAGCCGGCGAAGTTCCAGGCGGTCGGTGCCAAGATCCCCAAGGGCGTGCTGCTGTACGGCCCGCCCGGCACGGGCAAGACGCTGCTCGCACGCGCCGTCGCGGGCGAGGCGGGCGTCCCGTTCTACTCGATCTCCGGCTCCGACTTCGTCGAGATGTTCGTCGGTGTCGGTGCCTCCCGAGTCCGTGACCTCTTCGAGCAGGCCAAGGCGAACGCCCCGGCGATCGTCTTCGTCGACGAGATCGACGCGGTGGGCCGCCACCGCGGCGCCGGTCTCGGCGGAGGCCACGACGAGCGCGAGCAGACCCTGAACCAGCTCCTCGTCGAGATGGACGGCTTCGACGTGAAGGGCGGCGTCATCCTGATCGCCGCCACGAACCGGCCGGACATCCTCGACCCGGCACTGCTGCGCCCCGGCCGTTTCGACCGGCAGATCGCCGTCGACCGCCCGGACATGCAGGGCCGTCTGGAGATCCTCAAGGTCCACCAGAAGGGCAAGCCGGTCGCCCCGGACGTCGACCTCTCGGCCGTCGCCCGTCGCACCCCCGGCTTCACCGGTGCCGATCTGTCGAACGTGCTGAACGAGGCCGCCCTGCTGACGGCTCGCAGCGACCTGAAGCTGATCGACAACCACATGCTGGACGAGGCGATCGACCGCGTCGTGGCGGGCCCGCAGAAGCGGACCCGGATCATGTCCGACAAGGAGAAGAAGATCACCGCGTACCACGAGGGCGGACACGCCCTGGTCGCGGCGGCCTCCCCGAACTCCGACCCGGTCCACAAGATCACGATCCTGTCCCGCGGCCGGGCCCTCGGCTACACGATGGTGCTTCCGGACGAGGACAAGTACTCGACCACGCGCAACGAGATGCTCGACCAGCTGGCGTACATGCTGGGCGGGCGCGCGGCCGAGGAGCTCGTCTTCCACGACCCGACCACGGGCGCGGCGAACGACATCGAGAAGGCCACGGCCACGGCCCGCGCCATGGTCACGCAGTACGGCATGACCGAGCGGCTCGGCGCCATCAAGTTCGGCGGCGACAACACCGAGCCCTTCCTCGGTCGAGAGATGGCGCACCAGCGTGACTACTCGGAAGAGGTCGCGGCGCTGGTCGACGAAGAGGTCAAGAAGCTCATCGAGACCGCGCACAACGAGGCCTGGGAGATCCTCGTCGAGAACCGCGACGTTCTCGACAACCTGGTCCTCGCGCTGCTGGAGAAGGAGACCCTCGGCAAGGAGGAGATCGCCGAGATCTTCGCGCTGATCGTGAAGCGCCCGGCCCGCCCGGCGTGGACCGGCTCCTCGAGGCGTACGCCGTCCACCCGCCCGCCGGTGCTCTCCCCGAAGGAGCTGGCACTGACCAACGGCGCTGCGGCGAGCGCGGCGAGCGCCTCGAGCACCACGGTGACCGATGTCACCAAGACCCCGGCCGAGGCGGTCCAGGAGGAGCGCCCGGAGGCCTGACCAGGCGGTTCTCGGGCCCACCGGCCCGAAACCCGGAATTAACGCCGCGCCTCCCAGGTTTTAGCCTGGGAGGCGTGGCGTTTTCGCGCCATGCCAGAGGACAGGAACGAGGCACACATGACCGACCCGGTGACGCTGGACGGCGAGGGCACGATCGGCGAGTTCGACGAGAAGCGTGCCGAGAGTGCCGTGCGTGAACTCCTCATCGCGGTCGGCGAGGACCCGGACCGTGAGGGGCTGCGCGAGACGCCGGGGCGGGTGGCCCGGGCGTACAAGGAGCTCCTGGTGGGCCTGACGCAGAAGCCCGAGGACGTCCTGACGACGACGTTCGACCTGGGCCACGACGAGATGGTCCTGGTGAAGGACATCGAGATCGTAAGTCTGTGCGAACATCATCTCTTGCCGTTCCACGGTGTCGCGCACGTCGGGTACATCCCGGCCACAACAGGCAAGATCACAGGGCTGTCGAAACTGGCACGCCTCGTCGACGTCTTCGCCCGCCGCCTACAGGTGCAGGAACGGCTCACGACGCAGATCGCCGACTCGCTCATGCGGATCCTCGAGGCCCGGGGGGCGATCGTCGTGATCGAGGCCGAGCACATGTGCATGTCGGTGCGCGGCATCCGTAAGCCCGGCGCCAAGACCACTACCTCGGCGGTGCGTGGTCAGCTGCGGGACGCCTCGACGCGCGCCGAGGCGATGAGCCTGATACTGGCGCGATAACCGGATTGCCAGTGGTGCCCGGTACGGCCACGATCAGCGGAGTTGGACCGCTGATCGTGGGGCGCCGCGATCGGGCAGGGGCTCCCGGCCGCCAGTGGACGGGGAGTGCACGGCTCGGACGGCTGTCACCGGGGTGACGGCCGTCAAGGCGGCTGAAGTGGCCGAGCCGGTGACGCACCACGCCACATTCATTGCGGCGCCGGGGCAGCTTTTGGGTGTGCCCGATGGCTGGGTGCACGCCAGGGGCGCGGCCGGGACCGTTGTCGCGTGGACCCATGCGCGCACGCTGCGCCGAGAGCGCGTGACCATACCGAGCTACGAGTTCGGCTGCTTCATCGGCGCGACCTGTGCGGACGGCACCGTCGGAAAGTACTACGTCTCTCGCGTCGTGAACGACGAAGGGTTCGCCTCGCGTACGCGACCTGCCTTACGGCTGCGACCGGGCTGCCCTGCCCGGCTGGAGCCGGCCACACGAGTCACACGACCGTCCGGCCATCTTCAGCGCGATGTCCCGGGGTTCGGGGTCGGAGCGGTCTCGTCGCATCCCGCCGACGCCTTGCGGCAGTACATGGCGGCGATGCGCATCAGGTCCTGAAGGTCCGCCAGCCTGCCGTCCCGGCCAAGACGCTCGCCCTCTACGGCTACCGGCTGGACCCGTACCCGACGGTCCTCGTGAACGGGCACCTGGTCCGTGAGCCGTGGTGAGCCCGGATCGGGCCGGTCACGCCGCCGGGACCTGGCCCTTGCCGTTGTCCTCGTCCTCCGGGAGCTTGCAGACGCGCTCCAGGAAGAACGCCGCGGCGATCACCGCGAAGCCCGCCAGGACGGAGAACGCCGAGTAGATCGCCTGGTCGCGGCGGGCCGGGATGTCGAGGGAGCCGAGCAGAAAGACGCCCGCGCCGCCGTACATGCCGCTCACGAGGGCCGCGACCAGGGCGCTCGCCTGGCCGAAGACGACGGCACGGGCCGCCATCAGCGGTTCCACGCCCTTCGCGCCGGGCCGGCGCTCTCGCTGGGCGCGCAGGCGGGACCGGAGCGACAGCGCGGTCGCCGTCAGCACCGCGGCGATCGCCGCGAGGACGATCGGCGCCGCGATCGGCACGCTCGGCAGCGTGCCGAACGAGTCCCACAGCCGCGCGCCGCCCCACGACAGCACCCCGGCCACCACGAAGAGCCCGGCCAGTACCCCGAGCCGTAGTTGCTTCACCGCGTGTCCTTCGTGTTGGCGACCCTGAAGAGCGTAACGACTAATCGGGCAGACGGAGTTCCAGGTCCGCGCGCGTCACGACGCCCTCCCGGCCCACGGTCGCCAGCAGCTCCGCGACGGGTCCGCGACCCGGCAGCTTGGCCTCCGGTTCCACGTCGTACCAGGGAGCCAGCACGAAGGCGCGCTCGTGCGCCCGCGGGTGCGGCAGGGTGAGGACGGGATCGTCGGAGACCACGTCCGCGTACGCCACGATGTCCACGTCGATCGTCCGCGGGCCCCAGCGCTCCTCGCGCACCCGGTCGTACGCCTCCTCGATCGCCTGGCCGCGCTCCAGCAGGGAGCTGGGCGGCAGCGTGGTCTTCACCACGACGACCGCGTTGAAGTACGACGGCTGGGAGCCCGGCACGACGCCCCAGGGCTCCGTCTCGTAGACGGGTGAGACGGCCTTCACCCGTACGCCGGGTGTGTCCTCCAAGGCGTCGATGGCGCCCTGGAGCGTGTCCAGCCGGTTGCCCAGGTTCGCGCCGAGGGCGATGACGGCCCGCTTGGGGTTCGACAGGGTGGTGTCCGCGGCGTCGACCTGCTCGACCACGGCGGCGGGCACGGGCTGCACGGTGGGGTCGCTCATCCTCGGCTCCGGGTGATCGTGACGGTCACATCGTCGAACGGGACGGTGATCGGGGCGTCGGGCTTGTGCACGACGACCTCGACCTCCTGGACTCCCTGGTGCTTGAGACACTGCTGGGCGATCCGCTCCGCGAGTGTCTCGATCAGATTCACGGGCTCGCCCTGGACGACGTCCACGACCTCCTCCGCCACCACCCCGTAGTGCACGGTCTTCGCCAGGTCGTCGTCGGCCGCCGCGGGGCGGGTGTCGATGCCGAGCACCAGGTCCACGATGAAGGTCTGGCCCTCCTCGCGCTCCCGGGGGAAGACGCCATGGTGCCCGCGGGCCTTGAGGCCGCGCAGCGCGACACGATCCACGCGAATCACTCCTGCTGTCGTAGGTCTTGCGCGCACGCTCCCGCGTGCGGGCGGCAGCAGTGCACGAATCGAATCTACCTGCGGACACCGACAGCGCCCGCCCATGGGGGCTATGGACAGATCTGCCGGCGACTGATAGCGCCGCGCCTACCCCGTCCGCCGGAAAACAACCTTCCACCAGGGCGCTTACCCGCTCAGGGGCCCGGCTCGTCGTCCTCTTCCTCGTCGGATTCGGCCAGAACGGGTGAACCGTGATGTGACCAGATCCTCCACCCGTCCGGTGTGCGCCGGAACACATTCGTGGCCACCACGAGCTGCCCGACGAGCGGTCCGAGCTCGCCCGCCTCCTCCGCGGGCCCGCCGCTCAGGATGTTCTCGGTGCAGGTGACGACGGCCGTGTCGCCGGCCACGCTCACCCGCACGTCGGTGAGGAAGAACTGGATGTACTCGGTGTTCGCCATGATCAGCGCATACGAGCGCAGTACCTCGCCGCGCCCGGAGAGCACCGGCCAGCCCGGGTGGACGCAGGAGATGTCGTCGCCGCCGTCGCCGTTCAGCCAGAGTGTGGAGATCTCCTCGAAGTCGCCGCGCTCCATCGCCTCGTAGAAGGCGGTGTTGGCCGCCTCGACCCCTTCGACGTCCGTGCGGGAAGTCACCGGGCTCCCTCGGCGGTCGCGGTTCCCTCGACGGCTCTGGCTCCCTCGACGGCCCTGGCGACGCGTACGGCGTCCGCCGTGGCCCGTACCTCATGGACCCGGACCGCCCAGGCTCCCTCGTGCGCGGCGATCGCGGAGACCGCGGCCGTGGCTGCGTCGCGTTCGCGGGCCGGGGGCGGGGTGGCGGCGCCCTCGGCCAGCACACGGCCGAGGAACCGCTTGCGGGAGGCCGCGACCAGCAGCGGGCGGCCCAGGGCGCGCAGGTCGGCGAGGTGGGCCACCAGGGCGAGGTCGTGCTCGGCGTGCTTGGCGAAGCCGAGGCCCGGGTCGATGACGATCCGTTCGGCGGCGATACCGCCGGTGACGACCGCGTCCATGCGCTCGCGCAGCTCGGTGACGACCTCGGCGACGACGTCCCCGTACACCGCACGGCTGTTCATGTCCTCGCTGAACCCGCGCCAGTGCATGACGACGAACGGCACCTCGGCGGCGGCCACGGCCGGGACCATCTGCGGATCGGCGAGGCCGCCGGAGACGTCGTTGACCAGCACCGCGCCGGCCGCGACCGCCTGGGCGGCGACCGAGGCACGCATGGTGTCGACGGAGACGGTGACGCCTTCGCCCGCCAGTCCCCGTACGACGGGGAGCACGCGGCGCAGTTCCTCGTCCTCGTCGACCCGGGTGGCGCCCGGCCGGGTGGACTCGCCGCCGACGTCGATGAGGTCGGCGCCCTCGGCGACCAGTTCGAGGCCGTGCTTGACCGCGGCCGTGGTGTCGAACCAGCGGCCTCCGTCGGAGAAGGAGTCAGGTGTCACGTTGACGACTCCCATGACCGCACAGCGGTCCCACTCCGGCAGGCCCGTGGCCGTGCCCCGTCCGCGCAAGGTACTCATGCGTCCAGCCTAGGCCCGTGCGCCGTTCTCCCATGCCGCTGCCGCTCTCCTACGCGGCGCGGACCTCGCGCTCTGCGGTGGTGGCCGGGCGGATGTGGGCGCAGGGGCGTGCCGTGCGGGTCCTCCGGCGGCGGAAGAGGCGGGGCAGGGCGAGGGTCACGAAGCCCTCCGCCTGCATCGCGGCGAAGCCGATCCGCGGCAGGTCGCGCGTGTTGCGGAAGACCACGAAGCGGGGTTCCCAGCGGGGCCGGAACTTGGCGTTGAACTTGTACAGCGACTCGATCTGGAACCAGCGGGACAGAAAGACCAGCAGCCCGCGCCAGGTGCGCAGCACCGGTCCGGCGCCCAGCTTCTCGCCGCGTGCGAGCGCCGAGCGGAACATCGCGAAGTTCAGCGAGACCCGCTCGATGCCCAGCTTCGGGGACGCCTGCAGGGCGGCGACGATCAGGAGCTCGTTCATGCCGGGGTCGGCGGAGCGGTCGCGCCGCATGAGGTCCAGGGACATGCCGTCGGCACCCCACGGGACGAAGTGGAGCACGGCCTTCAGGTCGCCGTACGGGGATGCCGCACCGTCCTCCTCCGTCCACCCCTCTCCCACCGTCGTCCTGCCTGAGGCTCCCCCAGGGCCTGTGGCCTGGGGGGATCCCCATCGCGCCGCCCCTTCTGTCCTGTGGGCGGTGGCGATGACGCTGTCGCCGTCCGAGGGGTCGCCGATCCTGCCGAGGGCCATGGAGAAGCCGCGCTCGGTCTCCGTACCGCGCCAGTCCTCGGCGGCGCGGCGTATCCGCTCCAGTTCGCCGTCGGACAGGTCACGGACGCGGCGGACGCGGGTCTCGTAACCGTTCCGCTCGATGCGCTTCACCATCTGACGCACGTTCCGCATCGCGCGCCCGCTGAGCGAGAAATCCGCGACGTCCACCACCGCCTCGTCGCCGAGTTCGAGGGCGTCCAGGCCGGTCTCACGGGTCCACACCTCGCCGCCGGTCTCGGAACAGCCCATCACGGCGGGAGTCCAGGAGTGGGCCTTGGCCTCGTCCATGAAACGCTCGATGGCGCCCGGCCAGGCCTCGACGTCGCCGATCGGGTCGCCGCTGGCGAGCATCACTCCGGAGACGACGCGATAGCAGACGGCGGCCTTGCCGCTCGGGGAGAAGACGACGCCCTTGTCGCGGCGGAGCGCGAAGTGGCCGAGGGAGTCTCGGCCGCCGTGCTTGGCGAGGAGTTCGCGCAGCCGGGCCTCGTCGTCCTCGGTGAGCCGGGCGGCGGGCTGCTCGGGTCGGAAGGCGAGGTAGATGGTGGTGACGGCGGTGAGCAGGCCGAGCGCGCCCAGCGAGTAGCCGACGGTCCAGTCGACGCCGCTCCGGTAGTCGACGGGGCCCTCGAGGCCGAAGAGGCCGAACAGGACGTGTTCGAGGCGGTCGGTGAGGCCGGGGCTGCCGACGACCTTGTACGGGTGGGCGCTGACGATCACCAGGCCGAGGCCGAGGGAACCGGCGCCCATCAGGACGAAGTTGGCGAGTGCCCACCAGCGGCTGCTCGGGTCGGGCAGCGCCGCGAACTGGCCGCGGTGGCGCAGCAGCAGCGCGAGCAGGGCCAGCGACAGCAGCACGCCGATGACGGAGTGGCGGTACAGGAACTGGGCGACCGCGCCCGCCGGCAGCAGGACGACGGCGGCCCGCCAGGCGCGCCGCTTGTTCCGCTTGAGGCCGTGGGCGAGGAGCAGCAGCAGGACGCCGGCGCTGAGCGAGAGCGCGGCGGCGAACGGGCCGAGGGCGCCGGGGAGCACCTCGGCGAAGGCGTGCATCCGGCTGTGCCGGAAGCGGGGGAACACGCCTGCGGCGATGTCGATCAGGCCGATGAAGGTGCAGGCCGTGCCGACCAGCGCGGGTACGGATTCGGCGCGGGGGCCACTGAGGATCCGGCGTACCCGAACCGGAACCAGCCCCGACTTATCCCCATCTACCGTGACAGACATCGCTTCCCGTGACTCCGAGAGAGATCGTGGAGTCCGTGGCCGCAGAACAGGCGGCTCGGACAATTTGCGCCCTCTAGGACGGCACTTCCGGGGAGCGGGTTCATCGCCTCTCAGGAAAATCTCACGTTCACGCCGTTCGTTCACGTCTCACGGAAGAAGCTCGATCGCCCCATGGGTCTTACCAGCAACACCGTTCTGGCGCTGGCCGTGCTGGCCGCCGTGGCTCTCTTCGCCACGACGATCTGGCTGTGGCCACGGCTGTCCCGCCGCAGTCGGCGCGCCGTGCTCGGCCGGGTGGGGCTGCTGCTCGCGACGCAGCTGGCGCTCTTCGCCTCGGCCGGTCTCGCGGCCAACAAATCCTTTCTGTTCTACGGCTCCTGGGCCGATCTGCTCGGCAGGGAGCAGGAGATGGGCGTGGTCGTGGACCACTCGCTGAGCAGCGAGCACATCAAGGTGACCGGCAAGCAGCAGCTGGACGTGCCGGGCGGTTCGCGGCCCGCGGTGGGCGGGCAGATCCAGAAGGTCGTGATCGAGGGCGAGAAGTCGGGCATCGACAGCCCGGCGTACGTCTATCTGCCGCCCGAGTACTTCCAGTCGGCGTACGCGAAGAAGCCCTTTCCCGCAGCGGTCGTCCTGACGGGGTACCCGGGCACCGCGGAGAACCTGCTCAAGGGCCTCAAGTACCCGAGAACGGCGTACCAGCAGGCCAAGGACAAGAAGATGCAGCCGATGATCCTGGTGATGCTGCGGCCCACCGTCGCGCCGCCACGCGACACCGAGTGCGTCGACATTCCGGGCGGACCGCAGACCGAGACGTTCTTCGCGAAGGACCTGCCGGCCGCCGTGTCGGAGGCGTACCGGGTCGGCACCGAGCCCCGTAACTGGGGCTTCATGGGGAACTCGACCGGGGGTTACTGCGCGCTGAAGATCGCGCTGCACCACCCGGACCGGTTCGCGGCGGGCGCGGGTCTGTCGGCGTACTACAAGGCCGCGGAGGACATGACGACGGGTGATCTCTTCCACGGGAACAGGAAGGAGCGGGACCGGGCGAATCTGCTGTGGAGCCTGGACCACCTGCCGCAGGGGAAGTCGTCCTTCCTCGTCACCACGTCCCGGCAGGGCGAGGGGAACCTGAAGGGGACGCTCGACTTCGTCAAGAAGGTGAGGGCGCCCGCCCGGGTCTCGTCCATCACGCTGGACAGCGGCGGGCACAACTTCACCACCTGGAAACGGGAGATCCCGCCGGCGCTGGTGTGGATGAGCAGCCGGCTCAGCGCGGTGTGACCTTCTCCACGGCACCCACCGTCTGCAGTTCCACTTCGGTACGGGGGATGTCCTGCGCGTCCGCGTCGATGGAGCGGCGCAGCGCCTCGTGGAGCCGGGCCGGGGTCAGCACGCCGAGGAAACGTCCCGTCTCCTCCCGGTCGATGACCGCGATCCACCCCGCGTCGTGCTGCAGCATCGTGGCGAACGCCTGCTTGAGCGAGGCGCCCACGGGCAGCCAGGCCTCCATCCGGCGGGCGTGGTCACGGACGGCTCCCTTGCCGCCCGCGGCCTGATCGGCGGAGATCCAGCCGTGCAGCTTGTCCTCGCCGTCCAGGACGACGGCCCAGCGTGCCGCGAGCTCGCGGGGCAGCGGGTCGTCGAGATGGACGACCGGGGGCTGTTCGAGGTCGCCCTCCTCGATGGGGGTGACGGACAGCCGCTTCAGCCCGCGGTCCGCGCCGACGAAGTCCGCGACGTACGGGGTGGCGGGCGCGCCCAGCACGGTCGCCGGGGCGTCGAACTGCTCGATCCTGCCGTGCCCGTACACGGCGATGCGGTCGCCGAGCCGCACGGCCTCCTCGATGTCGTGGGTGACGAAGAGGACCGTCTTGCGGACCGCCGCCTGGAGTCTGAGGAACTCGCTCTGGAGGTGGTCGCGGACGACCGGGTCGACCGCGCCGAAGGGCTCGTCCATCAGCAGGACCGGCGGGTCGGCCGCCAGCGCCCTGGCCACGCCGACGCGCTGGCGCTGGCCGCCGGAGAGCTGCTCGGGATAGCGGTCGCCGTACGTCCGGGGGTCCAGGCCGACGAGATCGAGGAGCTCGGCGGCGCGCTCCCGGGCCTTGGCGCGCTTCCAGCCCAGCAGATGGGGCACGGTGGCGGTGTTCTCCAGCACGGTCTTGTGGGGGAACAGCCCGACCTGCTGGATGACGTAGCCGATGTGGCGGCGCAGCTCGACGGGGTCCGTGGTGGATATGTCCTGACCGTCGAGGAATATCCGGCCGCTGGTGGGCTCGATGAGCCGGTTGACCATTTTCATCGTGGTCGTCTTGCCGCAGCCGGAGGGTCCGACGAGCGTCACCAGTTCGCCTTCGGCGACCTCGAGGGTGAGGTCGTCGACGGCCGTGGTGCCGTCCGGGTAGCGCTTGGTGACGTGCTCGAATCGGATCATGCGTCCCATTGTGGCGGGTGGGGACCGGCCATGTGTGAAGGGCGTGTTGCCGGAACGCGAAGCTCCTCGGCGATTGTCAGTGGCGGGGGTTAGGGTCGGTTTCGGTCGGACATTCGATGGTTCGACGGCGTGCGGTGGGCGATGGGCGACGGGGGGTGGGGCGGATGAGCGGGCAGAACTGCCTGGTCACGAACGACTGGATCTGCGGTGAATATCTCCGCTCCCGCAGCCAGGAGTTGATCGACGCCACGGTCCAGCATGTCTGGATCACGGTGGTGTCCGTGCTGATCGGGCTGGCCGTCGCCTTTCCGCTGGCGCTGCTCGCCCGGCGCAGTCCGCGCCTGACGGGACCGGTCCTCGGTCTGACGACCGTGCTCTACACGGTTCCGTCGCTGGCGATGTTCTCGCTGCTGCTGCCGTTCTTCGGGCTCTCCGCCGCCCTGGTGATCACGGGCCTGGTGTTGTATTCGCTGACGATCCTCGTGCGGAACATCCTGGCCGGCCTGGAGGCCGTGCCGCAGGAGGCGCGTGAGGCGGCGCGGGGGATGGGGTACGGGCCGGGCAGGATGCTGTGGGAGGTCGAGCTTCCGCTGGCCCTCCCGGCGCTGATGGCGGGCCTGCGGATCGCCACGGTGTCGACGGTCGCGCTCACCACCGTCGGCTCGATCGTCGGCCGCGGCGGTCTCGGCAATCTCATCGAGGACGCGCTGCCCAGCTTCTTCAAGGCCCAGGTGCTGACCGCGTCGGTGCTCTGCGTGCTGCTGGCCGTCGTCGCCGATCTGCTGCTGCTCGGCGTCCAGCGGCTGCTGACGCCCTGGACCCGAACAGGTACCGGCCGGACTCGGGAGGCCCACTGATGGGGGTACTGGCCGACGCCTGGTCGTGGCTGGCCACGGGGTCCAACTGGGCGGGGGAGAGCGGGGCCTGGCACCGCCTCGGGGAGCATCTGTACGTCAGCGGGGTCGCCCTCGCACTGGCCTGCGCGGTGGCGCTGCCGGTCGCCCTGTATCTGGGCCACGTCGGACGCGGCGGTGCCCTCGCCGTCAATGTCTCCAACGCGGGGCGGGCCATCCCGGTCTTCGCGGTGCTCGCCCTGTTCATGGTGTCGCCGCTGCGCACTGCCGGATATGTCCCGACCGTCATCGCGCTGGTGCTGTTCGCGATACCGCCGCTGCTCACCAACGCCTATGTGGGCATGCGGGAAGTGGACCGTTCGGTCGTGGAGGCCGCGCGCGGCATGGGGATGTCGGGCCGGCAGCTCTTCGCCCGGGTCGAGCTGCCGCTCGCGTACCCGATGCTCATGACCGGGCTGCGCTCCGCCGCCGTCCAGGTCGTCGCGACGGCGACGATCGCGGCGATGGTCGGCCAGGGCGGCCTCGGCCGCATCATCACGGCCGGTTTCAACACGTACAACACCCCTCAAGTGGTCGCGGGCGCTCTGCTCGTGGCCGTGCTCGCCCTCCTGGTGGAGGCCGTGCTGGTGCTGGTGGACCGCGTCTGCAGTCCCCTGCGCCCCCTGCGGAAATCCGTGTGACGACTCACTCCCTTGGATGGTGAACCTCATGAGCAGGACCTCGCGTATCGCGGGTGCGGTGCTGGGCGTCGTGGCCCTCGTCGGCTCGCTGGCCGCGTGCGGCGGCGACAGCCTGGAGCAGGAGAAGGGCGGTACCGGCGGCTCCGGCGGTGACGCGGGCGGTGGCAAGAAGGGCACGCTGGTCGTCGGGGCCGCGGCGTTCACCGAGTCGAAGGTGCTCGCCGAGCTCTACGCGCAGGCGCTGGGCGACGCCGGATACAGCACGTCCGTCACCACCGTGAAGAACCGGGAGCTGTACGAACCGTCGCTGGAGAAGGGCGAGATCGACGTCGTACCGGAATACGCGGCGACGATCGCGGAATTCCTCAACGCGAAGGCGAACGGCCCGAAGGCCCCGGAGGAGAAGCCGGTGGCGTCCAGCGATGTCGCGGCCACCGTCGCGGGGCTGCAGAAGCTCGCGGAGCCGCTCGGGCTGAAGGTGTTGCCCGCGGGCGGGGCGGTCGACCAGAACGCGTTCGCGGTGAGCAAGGAATTCGCCGAGAAGAACAAGCTCAAGACCCTTTCCGATCTCGGCAAGTCGAAGATCAAGGTCAGGATCGCGGCCGGGGACGAGTGTGAAGTGCGGCCGTTCTGCGCGCCCGGTCTGAAGAAGACCTACGGGATCGATGTGGCGGGCATCGATCCGAAGGGCGTCGGCACTCCGCAGGCGAAGCAGGCGGTCAAGGACGGTGAGGATCATCTGGTGCTGACCACCACCACCGACGCCACGCTGGAGAGTTTCGGTCTGGTGCTTCTGGAGGACGACAAGAAGCTCCAGAACGCGGACAACGTGCTGCCGGTGGTCAACGCCAAGGACGCCGGAGCGCAGGAGATAGCCGACGTACTCGGCAAGCTCACCGAGACGCTGACGACGCAGGATCTCGTGGAGCTGAACCGGAAGGTGGACGCGGAGCGAGCGAAGCCGGAGGACGCCGCCAGGGAGTATCTGGAGTCCAAGGGCCTGATCAAGAAGTAGCCGAGGGGCCGCTCAAGTAAGCGGCGGGTAAAGGAAGTCGGCCCGGTGCGGCAAAGTCGCCAAGAGATTGCCGGGCCGACTCCCCATTCGTCGCCTACGCACGGTAAATTTCAGGCCATGCCACGTGGACGCCACCGCCATTCCCCACCTCTGCACCGGCTCCTCCCGCCCTCCGCGGTCGCGGGAGCTTCGGTTCTCTGTGCCGCCGGCGCCTGGCTTTTTGCGGATCCCGTCTTGCTCCGCACCTTCGTCGCGGCAGCGGCGGCAGCCGCGGTCACCGGTGCGGTGCTCATGCGCAGCTGGGACCGGAGCGCGGGCCGTCGCGTCGCCGACCTCACCCGCCTGCGCGCCAGCGACGCCTGGAAGACCGAGGAGCGCATAGCCGAGCTGGAGGCCGACCTCGACGAATCCCGCGAGCTGCGCGTCAAGCTGGACGCGAAGCTCCGGTCCAAGCGGGTCGAGCTCGCCGGACTGCGCAACGAGCACGCCGCGCTGCTGCGGCGGTACGCGACCGCCGAGACGGAGCGGGCCAGCGCGCTCGAAGGCCGCCGGCAGCTCGCGATCGAGGCCGCCGCGCCCAAGGAGCTTCTCCCCGCCGGTTCCACGCCGACGCCGTCCGCGTATCTGCGCGCCGCCAAGGCCCTGGAGGAACTGTCGCGCAACGCGGCGGCCCAGCAGGCCAGGCACACCGTCGAGGAGGCCCGTCGGCGCGATCTCGCCGAGCGGGCGCGGGAGGCGGACGAGCCGCAGGGGAAGCACGCGGCGGCCGCCGGGGGAGA
This sequence comes from Streptomyces sp. NPDC001970, assembly GCF_053594115.1. NCBI lineage: Bacteria > Bacillati > Actinomycetota > Actinomycetes > Kitasatosporales > Streptomycetaceae > Streptomyces > Streptomyces sp. NPDC001970. Next base: position 87,012 of record NZ_JBSFDW010000024.1, read on the forward strand.
GCAGCACGCCCGCCCGTCGTCCGCCGTTCCCGCGAGGATTCCGGTGCCGGTTGCCGCTGCGATCGTTCCGTACACCGCACGCCAGGCCCCGCGCCCCCTGGGCGGCTTCGACTTCTTCGGCACGGGCGCCGGCGCGGGCGTGGCAGAGGCCGCCGCGCAGCTCGCGGCGGTCCAGAACGAGGACCTCGCGGACGTGGTGGGCGAGGAGGCGCTGGCCGCCGCCGGGGGTGGCGCCGAGGCGAAGCCCCGGGGGAAAACGGCTGAGCTCGCGGTGGGCAAGGTCATCGACCTGACGGCGCACGACGAGACCGAGCAGCTGGACGTGGCGGAGCTGCGCAGCGCGATCTCCTGACGCACCCGGGAGCCCGGACGAGTCTGCACGACATGACGCGTCCGGGCTCCTGGTGTGTCAGGAACCGTGAGGCGTCCGGGCTCCCGATACGTCGGGAATCGTGAGGCGTCCGGGCTCCCGATACGTCGGGAATCGTGAGGCGTCCGGGCTCCCGATACGTTGGGAATCGTGAGGCGTCCGGGCTCCCGGCCGTGCCCGCCGGGCTACTTGTCGATGTCGCCGACCACGAAGAACAGCGACCCCAGGATCGCCACCATGTCGGCGACCAGCGTGCCCGGCAGCAGCTCGGTCAGCGCCTGGATGTTGTTGAACGACGCCGAGCGGAGCTTGAGCCGGTACGGGGTCTTCTCGCCCTTGGAGACCAGGTAGTAGCCGTTGATGCCGAGCGGGTTCTCGGTCCAGGCGTAGGTGTGGCCCTCGGGGGCCTTCAGGACCTTCGGCAGGCGCTGGTTGATCGGCCCGGGCGCCAGCTCGACGAGCCGGTCCAGGCAGGCGTCCGCGAGGTCGAGCGCATTGTGGGTCTGCTCCAGCAGGCACTCGAAGCGGGCCAGGCAGTCGCCCTCGGTACGGGTGACGACCTTGAGGGTGCCCTGGAGCTCGCCGTACGCCAGGTACGGCTCGTCGCGTCGCAGATCGAAGTCGACCCCCGAGGCGCGGGCGATCGGGCCGGAGACGCCGTACGCGTGCGCGGCCTGCGGGGTCAGGACGCCGACGCCGCGCGTACGGCCGCGGAAGATCTCGTTGCCGAGGACGAGCCGGTCGTACACGTCCATGCGGGAGCGGACGTCGGCGACCGCCTCCCGGGCCCGGCCGGTCCAGCCCGCGGGCAGGTCCTCCTTGAGGCCGCCGACCCGGTTGAACATGTAGTGCATCCGGCCGCCGGAGACCTCCTCCATCACGGCCTGGAGCTCCTCGCGCTCACGGAAGGCATAGAAGACCGGGGTGATTCCGCCCAGTTCGAGGGGGTACGAGCCGAGGAACATCAGGTGGTTGAGGGCCCGGTTCAGCTCGGCGAGGAGTGTCCGCGTCCAGACCGCCCGCTCCGGGACCTCCATGCCGAGCATGCGCTCGACGGCCATGACGACGCCGAGCTCGTTCGAGAAGGCGGACAGCCAGTCGTGGCGGTTGGCCAGCATCACGATCTGCCGGTAGTCGCGCGCCTCGAAGAGTTTTTCCGCGCCCCGGTGCATGTAGCCGATCACCGGCTCGGCGTGCAGGATGCGCTCTCCGTCGAGGACGAGACGGAGGCGGAGCACGCCGTGGGTGGAGGGGTGCTGCGGGCCGATGTTCAGCACCATGTCGGTGCTCTCGGCTGCGCCGCCGATGCCGATCGTCGTCTCCGTCATGGGCGACAGTATCCCTCGCGGCGCGGACAGGGTGGGGCCCCGCCCAGGGGGCGGACACCCTCGACCGGCTCGGATCGGCCCTGAGGCCGCTGCGCGGGGCCTGGGCGCCGCCCCGGCCACCGAGCGGGCTTGCGGTCTGTGTGGCGCCGTCGGGTCTCGTGCTTTGTTGGGCCTTGTGCGCCGACGGGCTTGGCCGACGGGCTTGGAGGGACGCCTCGCCCGCGCCCGACAGGGCGTCCGGGGCAGGCGTCCGGGACAGGTCGTCGGGACAGGTCGTCGGGACTGGTCGTCGGGACAGTGGACCGGTGCGGAGCCCGAAGGCGCGGGGGCCGGGGCGGCGCTCCGGCTACGGGAAGGGGCGGGTTGGGGGAGGATCCGCCGGGACCCGCTGCAGCAGCCATGTGAAGTCGCCGAGGCCGCCGCGGGCGGTCAGTTCGGCTGCCTCGCCGGCCGACGACAGGGCGCGCAGGTACGCCACGGGGTCGGACGACGCCATGGCCAGGGGCGGGCGATCGCCTGTGATGCCGAGTCGGTGCAGGGCATCGCGCTGGGGCACGAGTTCGAAGCCCGCGCCGGTCCCGGCCGACGTGGCACCCGCGCACGCGTCCAGTGCCACGTGCGCCGTGATGTCGCAGCTGCCGTCCGGGACCGGAGGAACCTCCCGCCCCGCGCGGAAGCCCGTCAGCGTCCCGAAGGGCGGCCGCGCTCCCGCGCGGTGCGCATAGTCGACGGCGACCGCAAGCCCCGCGTCGAGCGTCGCGACCGCCGCCGCCCACGCCTCGTCGCGCGGCCGCCCGATCTCCGCCCGCGCCCCGGGCTCCATGAGCGGCCACCAGCGGTCCAGCCATTCCGCGTCCGCCCCGGTCACCGGCTCCCCGAGGCGTTCCTCGCCGTCCGGGCGGTGCACCAGGACGTACCGGGCGACTCCCGCCTCGTCCACCTCCGCGACGTCCACCGGAACGTTGTCCAGCCACTCGTTCGCGAACAGCAGTCCGGTCACCCCCGTCGGCGCCCGCTCGACCCACTCGATGCGCGGGTCCAGCGCCGCCTCCGGGCGTCCAGCGCGCTCGACGGCGCAGGCCCGTACCGGTCGACCGTCCGGCAGCCGCCCGCCGGGGAGCGCCGCCAGCACGGCCGTCAGCAGCTCCCCCCGCCCGGCGCCCATGTCGACCAGCGCGATCTCGGAGGCGCCCGGCAGGGACTCCGCGGTCTCGGCCAGGAGCCGGGCGACCGCGGAGGCGTACAGCGGCGAGGCGTGGACCGACGTACGGAAGTGGCCGGCCGGCCCCTCCGGTCGCCGGTAGAACCCGTCGGGGCCGTACAGCGCCCGCTCCGTCGCCTCTCGCCAGGAGAGCCAGCCGGCGGCCGGATCGTCCGGCGCCTGATATGTCGCCTCGTTCGTCACGCGTGCCAGTCTCCACCTTGCGGAGTAGGCGTCCGCCGACCGGATCGGCCCTCCGGTTGACCCATGCACCTTTCCGCTTTCCCTACGCTGGGTTACGTGCAGCGTCTCTACGACTTCATCCGCAGACACCCGACAGGCGTCGACAGCTTCTGGGCCGTCCTCCTCTTCGGGTTCTCCATGCTGTGGGTCGTCCAGGGGAACGAGGGGAACGAGCCCAGGATCGCGGCCGCCGTCATCGTCCTGCTCCTCTGCCTCACCGTCGCGCTGCGCCGCCGCGCACCCGAGAAGATGCTGCTGCTCGTGGCTGCTCTCGGCGTCGCCCAGCTCGCGCTGGACATCCACGTCAACGCGGCGGACTTCGCGATGCTCGTGATCATCTACACGGTCGCCGCGCACGACGGCCCTCGCTGGGCCTCCCACCTGGCGCTCGTCGGCGGACTGTCCGCGGCCACGCTCTCCCAGATCCGCTGGCCCGTCGAGAACACCGGCATCGGCGGAAGGATCTTCTTCACGGTCGTCATGAGCGTCCCGTTCGCACTCGCCTGGGTGCTCGGTGACTCGCTGCGCACCCGTCGCGCGTACTTCGCCCAGCTGGAGGAGCGTGCCTCCAGGCTGGAGAAGGAGCGCGAGGCGCAGGCCAAGGTCGCCGTCGCCGCCGAGCGCGCCCGGATCGCCCGCGAGCTCCACGACGTCGTCGCGCACAACGTCTCGGTGATGGTGGTCCAGGCCGACGGCGCCGCGTATGTCCTGGACGCCGCGCCCGACCAGGCCCGGCAGGCCCTGGAGACCATCTCCAGCACCGGCCGCCAGGCACTCGCCGAGATGCGCCGGCTGCTGGGCGTGCTGCGCACCGGCGACGCCCCGGAGAGCGGGGAGTACGTGCCCCAGCCGGACGTCCAGCAGATCGAGGACCTCGTCGAGCAGGTGCGCCATGCCGGCCTCGCCGTCGACTTCAAGATCGAGGGCACCCCGCGGCCGCTCCCCAGCGGCGTGGAGCTGACGGCGTACCGCATCGTGCAGGAGGCCCTCACCAACACCCGCAAGCACGGCGGCCCGGACGCGGGGGCGAGCGTGCGGCTCGTGTACTTCGACGACGGGCTCGGGCTGCTGGTCGAGGACGACGGCCGGGGAGCTGCGCACGAGATGTACGAGGACGGCGGCGCGGACGGCAGGGGCCACGGCCTCATCGGCATGCGCGAGCGCGTCGGTATGGTCGGCGGCACGCTCGACGCGGGGCCGCGGCCGGGCGGCGGGTTCCGGATCAGCGCACTGCTCCCGCTCAAGCCCGCCCACTAGAAGCCACTAGAAGCCACGAGAAGCCACGAGAAGCCCGAAGACAAGACGTCCATGAGACGCCCGAGGACGCCCGAGGACGCCCATGAGACGCCCACGAGACAAGGGACCCTGCACATGACGATCCGCGTGATGCTCGTCGACGACCAGGTGCTGCTGCGCACGGGATTCCGCATGGTGCTCGCCGCGCAGCCGGACATGGACGTCGTGGCCGAGGCGGGCGACGGGGCCGAGGCGATCGAGATCCTTCGCTCGACGGCCGTGGACGTGGTCCTGATGGACGTACGCATGCCGAAGCTCGACGGCGTGGAGGCGACGCGCCGCATCTGCGCGGAGCCGGACGCGCCGAAGGTGATCATCCTGACCACCTTCGACCTCGACGAGTACGCCTTCTCCGGGCTCAAGGCGGGCGCCAGCGGCTTCATGCTGAAGGACGTGCCGCCGGGCGAGCTGCTCGGCGCCATCCGCTCCGTGCACAGCGGCGACGCGGTCGTCGCGCCGTCCACGACCCGCCGCCTCCTGGACCGGTTCTCGCCGATGCTGCCGTCCCCGGGCGGGCCGCCGCAGCACAAGGAGCTGGCGCGGCTCACCGACCGCGAGCGCGAGGTCATGCTGCTGGTCGCACAGGGCCTGTCGAACGGCGAGATCGCCGCACGGCTCGTCCTGTCCGAGGCCACGGTCAAGACCCACGTCGGCCGCATCCTCACCAAGCTGAACCTGCGCGACCGTGTGCAGGTGGTCGTGCTCGCGTACGAGACGGGCCTGGTGCGGGCGGGCGGCGGGGCGGTCTGAGCGGTCCCGCCCACTCCGCGATCGAACACGTACACACCGCTGCGGCACCGGCTGCGCGGGGCGAGGGCCGCCCTTGTCCCGCATCCGCTCCGACCGACCCTGTCCTTCGGCCGGCCCTCCTCTTCGACCGACCCTGCGCTGCGACCGGCTCTCCTCTTCGACCGACCCTGCGCTGCGACCGGCCTCCGGTTCAGCGCAGGACGGTCTCCAGGAAGTCGCTGCCGAGCCGGGCCACGACCGAGACGTCCAGCTGGTGCAGTACGTACCGGCCGCGCCGCCGGGTCGTGATCAGACCGGCCTTCTTCAGGACCGACAGATGGCGCGAGACCTCCGGCGGGGTGATGCCGTGCGCGTCGGCAAGCTCGCCCGTCGTGTACGGGGCGCGGGCGAGGTTGCGGCACAGCCGCATGCGCATGGGGTGGGCGAGCGCCTCCATCCGGAGTTTGAGCAGCTGCACGGAGGCGAGGCCGGGGAGCTCGGGAGCGGCGACGGGATACTGCACGACCGGCCGCCAGCCGGGCGCGTGCAGCACCATCAGATGCGGCCAGCCGAAGCTGGACGGCAGGAAGGTGACCCCGGCGCCGACGGCGGGGTCGAGGGAGGTCGTGTGGCCCACCGTCAGCTTGTCGGCCGCGATACGGCCCGTCGCCTCGTCGAGCGAGAGCGCGGGGGACACGGCACGCAGCGCCTCCGCGAGGCCCTTGCGGCGCAGGATCTCGGTCTTGTGGCGGGCGTCGGCGGCGAGCTGGGTGCGGACGCGGTTCCAGGTGTCCGCGAAGAAGGCCTGTTCGCAGTCCTCGAAGAGGCGCCGCAGCCAGGTTCGTACGGAGGCGGGGTCGTCCAGCAGCCGCCGGGCGAAGTCCAGCTGCTTGGGGCCGCGGGTGGCGGCGAGCTCCAGCGCACGGTCGCGGTTCACGGGGCCGCCCACGGCGTACCAACTGGAGCAGGTGAACTCCATGGTGCAGGCGACGAACCGCTCGTCGTCGAGCCGGTCCATCATGTCCAGCTCCTCGGCGAGGGTGGCGCCCGTGCGGCCGTCACCGCGTATGCCGGAGAACGGCATGAACACGTCCGAGAAGGTCGACGTCCAGAGGAAGTCCGCCTCGTGCAGCCGGTCGGCGAGATCGGGCTTCAGCCCGGCCGCGGTGGCTGTCGCCCAGCCGTGGAGCCCCGGGTGGTGCCCGGGCTCGGCCAGTGCGTGCAGGGCGACGCCCAGCTCGGCGAGGGGCGAGATCTCGAAGAGGACGCGCTCGGGAGGCAGGCCCGCGATGTCGATGGTGACGCTCACGGTTCCTATGGTGCGGGGTGAGCGGGGCGGTCCGTCGCGCCGTTTGACGGTGCTGGTCAATCGACGCGCGAGAGTTGCGGTGCGGACGGAGCCTGGAGGCATGGACGCCATCCAGCAGCACCTCCTGGACACCTGCCGCGCCACCCGGCACCGCGCCCCCGTCCCGCCGCCTCCGGGCCGTGACGACTGGCGGACGCTCCGGTCCCTCCGCGACCACCACCGCTTCACCAAGGTCCTCGCAGGCCGCCCCCTCCATCCCCTGCGCACGGCCACGACCCGCCTCTTCCACCGGGGGAGCCCTCGCTGTTCCTAGGGCGCACCCTGTTGACCGCGTTGACCGCGTCCAGCGCGTCCCGGTGCCGCCGGACCCCGGCACCGGCGCGCGCCGACACCGTGCGCCTCCACAGGCTGTGGACAACCCGAAGCCTCGTCGAAACGCTGGCGTAGCATGACGAAGAATCGTCCGGTACCCCCCGCGGACTGGAACGGAAGGCCATCGCCGCGTGAACGCACCACCACCCTCATCCACCCCGCCCGCATCCGAGCCACTCGACCCCAGGGACCGCCCGGCCCGCCTCGCCGTGGGTGTCGTGGGAGCAGGCCGCGTCGGCCCGGCCCTCGCCGCGTCGCTCCGGCTGGCGGGCCATCGCCCGGTCGCGGTCTCCGGCGTGTCCGACGCCTCCCGTCGCCGCGCCGCCGTCCTGCTGCCCGACGTGCCGCTGGTCGCACCCGCCGAGGTCCTCGCCCGCGCCGAGCTGGTGCTGCTCACGGTTCCCGACGACGCCCTGCCCGGCCTGGTCGAAGGCCTCGCCGAGACCGGAGCCGTGCGCCCCGGCCAGCTCCTCGTGCACACGTCCGGGCGGTACGGCACGACCGTGCTCGACCCCGCCCGCCGGGCCGGCGCCCTCCCGCTCGCGCTGCACCCCGCCATGACCTTCACGGGGACGAGCGTCGACGTGCAGCGGCTGGCCGGCTGCTCCTTCGGGGTCACCGCCCCCGCCGAGCTGCGGCTCGCGGCCGAGGCGCTGGTCATCGAGATGGGCGGCGAGCCCGAGTGGATCGAGGAAGAGGCCCGCCCGCTCTACCACGCGGCCCTCGCCATCGGTGCGAACCACCTCGTCACCCTGGTGGCCCAGTCCATGGAGCTGCTGCGCGCCGCGGGCGTCTCGTCGCCCGACCACATGCTCGGCCCGCTCCTCGGCGCGGCGCTCGACAACGCCCTGCGTTCGGGCGACGCCGCGCTCACTGGCCCGGTCGCGCGCGGCGACGCCGGCACGGTAGCGGCGCACGTCGCGGAGCTGCGCAAGCACGCGCCGGGCACCGTCGCCGGTTATCTGGCGATGGCCCGTACGACCGCGGACCGCGCGCTGGCGCACGGTCTGCTCAAGCCGGAGCTGGCAGAGGATCTGCTGGGGGTACTGGCCGAGGGAGACAACCGATGAGCCGTGACGCCGGGCTGATCCACACGCGCGACGAGCTGAACGACCGCCCGGACCACTCGCCGGGCGGTCCTGTCGCCGTCGTCATGACCATGGGCGCGCTGCACGAGGGGCACGCCACCCTCGTCCGCACGGCCCGTGAGCACGTCGGCCGCAAGGGCACCGTCGTCGTCACCGTCTTCGTCAACCCGCTGCAGTTCGGCGCGGGCGAGGACCTCGACCGCTACCCGCGCACCCTGGACGCCGACGTGAAGACCGCGCAGGCGGCGGGCGCGGACCTCGTGTTCGCGCCGTCCGTGGACGAGGTCTACCCCGGTGGCGAACCGCAGGTCAGGATCTCCGCGGGTCCGATGGGCGAGCTCCTCGAGGGCACGTTCCGCCCCGGCCACTTCGACGGCATGCTCACGGTGGTCGCCAAGCTCCTCCACCTCACCCGGCCCGACGTCGCGCTCTTCGGCCAGAAGGACGCCCAGCAGCTGGCCCTGATCCGGCGGATGGTCCGCGATCTGAACTTCCCTGTGGAGATCGTCGGCGTCCCGACCGTGCGCGAGCCGGACGGCCTCGCGCTCTCCAGCCGCAACCGCTATCTGGCGCCCGACGAGCGGAGGACCGCGCTCGCGCTCTCCCGGGCCCTCTTCGCCGCCCACGACCGGCTCGCCGCCCAGCAGGCGCTGCGCGCCCGCGCCGAGTCCGCCCCCGCTCCGACGGCCCGTGCCGCCGCGCTCTCCGCGCTCGGCGAGGCCCGTGCGGCCGCCGACGCGCACGCGGTGGCCGCGGCCCAGCCGGGCGGCGGGGCCGATGCCGTACGGGCGGCCGCACGTGCCGTGCTTGAGGAGGCGGCCAAGGCGGTGCCGCCGCTGGATCTGGACTACCTGGCGCTGGTCGACCCCGCCGACTTCACCGAGATCCCGGACGCGTACGAGGGCGAGGCCGTCCTGGCGGTCGCCGCGCGGATCGGATCGACGCGGCTGATCGACAACATTCCCCTGACCTTCGGAGCGCCCGCATGACCGCGACCGGAAGTGGCCAGGACTCCGGCACCGGAACCGGCGCCGCCCTCCGCACCGACGACGGCCCCGGCACCCGCCCCGCGCCCGGCCCGGGCGTACGGCTGAACGCCCCCGCGCCCGGCTGGGCCATCGACGCCGATGTCGTCGTGGTCGGCTCCGGTGTCGCGGGCCTGACGACGGCACTGCGCTGCACGGCCGCGGGGCTGCGTACGGTCGTGGTCACCAAGGCCCTCCTCGACGACGGCTCCACGCGCTGGGCCCAGGGCGGTATCGCGGCCGCGCTCGGCGACGGCGACACCCCCGAGCAGCACCAGGCGGACACGTTGGTCGCGGGGGCCGGGCTGTGCGACGAGGAGGCCGTACGGACCCTGGTCACCGAGGGCCCCGACGCGGTGCGGCGGCTGATCGGGACGGGCGCGCAGTTCGACCTGGACGCGGGCGGGGACATCGCGCTCACCCGCGAGGGCGGCCACCACCGGCGCCGGATCGCGCACGCGGGCGGCGATGCCACGGGTGCCGAGATCTCGCGGGCGCTGGTCACGGCGATACGCGAGCGGGCGATACGCATCATCGAGCACGCGCTGGTCATCGACCTGCTGACGGACGAGGACGGCCGTGCGTCAGGAATCACCCTGCACGTCATGGGCGAGGGCCAGCACGACGGCGTCGGCGCGGTCCACGCACCCGCCGTGGTCCTGGCGACAGGCGGCATGGGGCAGGTCTTCTCGGCCACGACCAACCCGTCGGTGTCCACCGGCGACGGGGTCGCACTCGCGCTCCGGGCCGGTGCCGAGGTGAGCGACCTCGAGTTCGTCCAGTTCCACCCGACGGTCCTCTTCCTCGGCCGGGAATCCGAGGGCCAGCAGCCCCTGGTCTCCGAGGCGGTCCGGGGCGAGGGCGCCCATCTCGTCGACGCGTCCGGCATTCGCTTCATGGTCGGTCAGCACGAGCTCGCCGAGCTCGCGCCCCGCGACATCGTCGCCAAGGGCATCATGCGCCGCATGCAGGAGCAGGGCGCGGACCACATGTTCCTCGACGCCCGCCACTTCGGCGCCGAGATGTGGGAGACCCGCTTCCCGACGATCCTGGCGGCCTGCCGCGCCCATGGCATCGACCCGGTGACCGAGCCGATACCGGTCGCCCCCGCGGCCCACTACGCCTCCGGCGGCATCCGTACCGATCTCCACGGCCGCACCACCGTCCCCGGCCTCTACGCCTGCGGCGAGGTCGCCTGCACGGGCGTCCACGGCGCCAACCGCCTGGCCTCCAACTCGCTGCTGGAGGGCCTGGTCTTCGCGGAACGCATCGCCACGGCGGTCGCGACCGATCCGCCGCCTGCCGGGCCCGCCACGTCTGCGCCGGACCCGACGCCCGCGCAGCCCCCCGTGACACTGCTCCTCCCCGAGGCGCGGCACGAGATTCAGCAGATCATGACCCACGGCGCCGGCGTGCTCCGGTCCGCCGCGAGCCTCGACGCCGCCGCCGAGGCGCTGGAGGCGCTGCACCTGTCCGCGTTGAACGGTGCCGAGGAGTTCGGCAAGTCAGCCGAGCCCGGCGTGGAGGCCTGGGAGGCCACCAACCTCCTGCTCGTCTCGCGCGTCCTCGTCGCCGCCGCCCGCGAGCGCGCGGAGACCCGAGGGTGCCACTGGCGCGAGGACCACCCCGACCGCGACGACGCGGAGTGGCGGCGCCATATTGTCGTACGGCTCACTCCTGACCGCCATCTCGTCGTGCGCCGCACCGGCACCGAGTCCTTTCCCCCCGTCACCCCCCTTGCCCCCAGGGAGCCGCAACCGTGAGCACGCCCGAAGAACGTCCGGAGCCCGTGGACGTACCCCTGATCCAGATCAGCGCACCCGCCTCCGCCTCCGCGTCCGACGAGACGGCGGGCGGCTGCGGCGAGGGCTGCGGCTGCGCCGACGGGGTGTACGAGTGCGGTCTGGACCCCGCCCTCGCCGAGCTCCTCGCCGAGGCGGGCCTCGACCCCGTCCAGGTCGAGGACATCGCGCACCTCGCGATCGAGGAGGACCTCGACGGCGGCGTGGACATCACGACCGTCGCCACCGTCCCCGAGGACGCCGTCGCCACCGGCGACTTCACCGCCCGCGAGGCCGGCGTCGTCGCGGGCCTGCGCGTCGCCGAGGCGGTCCTCTCGATCGTCTGCACCGACGCGTTCGAGGTCGAGCGGCACGTCGAGGACGGCGACCGCGTCGAGGCGGGCCAGAAGCTGCTCTCCGTCACCGCCCGCACCCGGGACCTCCTCACCGGCGAGCGCAGCGCCCTCAACATCCTCTGCCGCCTCTCCGGCATCGCCACCGCCACCCGCGCCTGGGCCGGCCTACTCGACGGCACCAACGCCCGCGTGCGCGACACCCGCAAGACGACCCCGGGCCTGCGCGCCCTGGAGAAGTACGCCGTGCGCTGCGGCGGCGGCGTCAACCACCGCATGTCGCTGTCCGACGCCGCCCTCGTCAAGGACAACCACGTCGTCGCCGCGGGCGGCGTCGGACAGGCCTTCAAAGCCGTACGGGAGAAGCTCGTCGAGCTCGGCACCCCGGACCTCCCCATCGAGGTCGAGGTCGACACCCTCCACCAGGTCCGTGAGGTCCTGGACGCCGGTGCCGACCTGATCCTGCTCGACAACTTCACCCCGACCGAGACCGAGGAGGCGGTCGCCCTCGTCAAGAACCGCGCGGTCCTCGAGTCCTCCGGCCGGCTCACGCTGGCCAACGCCCGGGCGTACGCCGAGACCGGCGTCGACTACCTCGCGGTCGGCGCCCTCACCCACTCGTCCGCGATCCTCGACATCGGCCTCGACCTGCGAGAGGCCCGGGACTGATGCTCCTCACCATCGATGTCGGCAACACCCATACCGTCCTCGGCCTGTTCGACGGCGAGGACATCGTGGAGCACTGGCGCGTCTCCACCGACCCGCGCCGCACCGCCGACGAACTCGCGGTGCTCCTCAACGGCCTGATGGGCATGCACCCGCTGCTCGGCGTGGAGCTCGGCGACGGCATCGAGGGCATCTCCATCTGCGCCACCGTCCCCTCCGTGCTGCACGAGCTGCGCGAGGTGACCCGCCGCTACTACGGCGACGTCCCCGCCGTCCTCGTCGAGCCCGGCGTCAAGACGGGTGTGCCGGTCCTCACGGACAACCCCAAGGAGGTCGGCGCCGACCGCATCATCAACGCGGTCGCCGCCGTCGAGCTCTACGGCGGCCCGGCGATCGTCGTCGACTTCGGCACGGCCACGACCTTCGACGCGGTGAGCGCGCGCGGGGAGTACGCGGGCGGCGTCATCGCCCCCGGCATCGAGATCTCGGTCGATGCCCTCGGCGTCAGGGGCGCCCAGCTCCGCAAGATCGAGCTGGCCCGTCCGCGCAGCGTGATCGGCAAGAACACCGTGGAGGCGATGCAGTCGGGCATCGTGTACGGCTTCGCGGGCCAGGTGGACGGTGTCGTGGAGCGCATGAAGCGCGAGCTGGCCGACGATCCGGAGGACGTCACCGTGATCGCCACCGGCGGTCTGGCACCGGTCGTGCTGGCCGAGTCCTCCGCGATCGACGAGCACGAGCCGTGGCTGACGCTGATCGGCCTGCGGCTCGTGTACGAGCGGAACGTCTCCCGTATGTGACCGCCCGCCCGCCGCGGGTGCCCGCACGGGCCGGCCGGCCACGGGGCGCCGCGTCCGGGCCGTACGGGCCGGGCACGAGCCGCCACGCGAAGAGGCGCCGCGCCACGTATCCGGGGTAAACGAATTTTGTCCGATTAGCGCGTACTGTCGGCGCATGCCCACGCCATACGGATCCCGTGGCGGCATGGCGTTCAGCGCGGACGAGCTGCGTGTGCTCCGACGCGCCCTCGCCGTCGCCCTCAATCCCGCCCAGCCCCGCGAGAACGTCGTCCAGGACTGTCTGCGGCTCGCCGAGTCCGTGGACGAGGCCGTGAGCGAGGCGGGGCGGCTGCGCGCGTTCCTGCTCGCCGACCTCGTCCGCTACCGTGCCGCACTTCCCGGCTCGTCCGGCGGCTATCTGGAGCTCCTCCAGGACGCCCTGGCCGCCGGCTACGACCCCCACCCCGAGGATCTCGCGGCCCTGCGTGGCCTCCAGCACCGCACGCCCGTCGCGGCCGCGCTGCTGGAGCGCTGCCAGGGCCTCGCGGAACAGTCGGTGCGCGCCCGCCTCGCCCGCCGCACCATCACCTCCGCCGCGGTGGCCGCACCGGCCGCGCCCGCCTCCCGGGCGCGACTGACGGCCCTCCCCGGTGGGCTGGCCGCCGCAGGCGACAAGCCGGAGCCCCGCCCTGCTGCCCCGAAGCCGTCCCCCGCCCCCTCTCCCGCGCCGCGACCGGACCGTCCGATCCCCACGCCCGGCGAGGTCTTCCCCCCGCGCCGCAAGCCCACGCCCCCGCCGGAGGAGCGGGCTGCCGGATAGCTACTCTGGAGGGCATGGACTACGTATCCGCGCTCCTGCCCCCCGTTGTGATGGCCGCCTTCTTCATCGGCCTCGTCGTGACGATCGTCAAGAGCCAGGGCGGGCCCAACAAGGCCAAGGAGGACGCCGCCGTGGACGCGGCGATCGCCCGCACGGGGGCCGCCGGGCCGTCCACCCCGGCGGACCGCCCGACCGGGGCCTGAATCAGGGGCTGCCAGGCCCTGGAGGTCCCGACCCTCCTCATGGACGTACGGCCGCCCACGGCCGTACGTCCTTTTTCGTACCAGAACTACGTCAATAGCCATCCATTCAGACATCTCCCACTATGGTGGCGATGTGCCCCGCCAATTGGGAGAGCTCGAAGACGCCGTCATGACACGGATCTGGCAATGGAACCGCCCGGTGACCGTGCGGGAAGTCCTGGAAGATCTGCAGCAGGAACGGTCCATCGCCTACACGACCGTCATGACGGTAATGGACAATCTCCATCAGAAGGGCTGGGTGCGCAGGGAAGTCGAAGGGCGCGCCTATCGATATACCGCGGTCTCCACCAGGCCCGCGTACTCGGCCGCACTGATGAACGAAGCATGGTCGAAGAGTGACAACCCCGCGGCGGCCCTTGTCGCCTTCTTCGGCATGATGTCGCAGGAGCAACGCGAGGCGCTCCAGGACGCGATGCGCATCGTTCAGCCCCAGATCCAGGAAGGGGCTGCGGAAGGTGCGAGGGAAGAGCCCCGTGAGGCCTCCCGGCAAGCGCATCCCGAGCAGCACGGTGAGGGCGACGACGAGGCGGGTGGCGCGGGGCGGTAGCGTCCGGTCATGTCCTCAGCGCATCCGCTTCCCAATGCCGCAGCAAATGCCGTCACCGTACGGCGGGCCAGGACCAGCGATGTACCGGCCGTGCGTCGGCTCGTGGATCCTTACGTGAGCGAAGGCATCCTGCTCGACAAAGCGACGGTGACGCTTTACGAGGACATCCAGGAGTTCTGGGTCGCGGAACGCGATGCCGACGCCCGAGTGGTCGGCTGCGGCGCTCTCCACGTCATGTGGGAAGATCTCGCCGAAGTGCGCACTCTGGCAGTGGACCCTCAAGTGAAGGGTCACGGCATCGGCCGTCAGGTGCTGGAGCAGCTGTTGCACACCGCTCGCTGGCTGGGAGTGCGCCGGGTTTTCTGCCTCACCTTCGAAGTAGACTTCTTCACCGAGCACGGCTTCGTGGAGATCGGTGAGACTCCGGTCGACAGAGATGTCTACAGCGAGCTCCTGCGTTCCTATGACGAGGGTGTCGCCGAGTTCCTGGGCCTCGAACGAGTGAAGCCGAACACCTTGGGCAACAGCCGCATGCTTCTGCACCTGTGATCGAACCGGGGCGGAACGCGGACCGGAACGTGGATCGGAAGGCGGGCCGGAACGCCGACCGGTCTCTATGTCCGAATCGCGCATGTTTCCCGCGTTCTCGAGGTTCTGAACCTCTGCCGAGGGTTTGTGTTTTCCAGGGAAAAGCGGTTTCCTTTCCGCGTACTGCATTTTCGATGAAAGGAAATCCGGTGGCACAGAAGGTTCAGGTCCTTCTTGTCGACGACCTCGACGGCGGCGAGGCGGACGAGACCGTGACGTTCGCGTTGGACGGCAAGACCTACGAGATCGACCTCACCACCGCCAACGCCGACAAACTCCGCAGCCTCCTCGAGCCGTACGCCAAGGGCGGCCGGCGGACCGGTGGCCGTGCCGCGACGGGCCGTGGCAAGGGCCGCGCGGCCGCGACGGGCAGCAAGGACACGGCGGAGATCCGCAAGTGGGCCAAGGAGAACGGCTACAGCGTCAACGACCGCGGGCGCGTTCCCGCCGAGATCCGCGAGGCCTACGAGAAGGCCAACGGCTGAGCACTCGCACGTAGCAACCGGGCCCGGTGGCATGCATGCGCCGCCGTGGCCACGAGCCGTACGAGGTCGGGGGTGCCCCCAACGCCCCCGGGTCCGGCACTGTGCCCGACGGGGGCGAGCGCCGGCAGTGACGGTTCCACTTCGCGCCCCGGTTCCGGGGGCCGCACCCACCGGGCGGCCCCCTGCGTGACGGGAAAGCCGGGCGGTGCCGGGGCGGACATCCGCATACCCGTGCCGAGGGCGGTCAGATCGAGACCGATCCCGCCCCATTCCAGCCAGTCGAGCAGCCCCGGCAGTTCCTCGGCGCTGCCCGCGGCCATCAGCAGCCGCATCCTCGCCCGGCCCCCGGCCCGGGGGACCCTGCCCGTGATCGCGACCGGGCCGGTCCGTTCGTGCCGCCTGAGCAGGGCGAATCCCGCATCGGCGGGGAGCTCCAGCACATCGAAGCGGAGCCCGGTCGGCAGCTGCACCGGCCGACCGCCTGCCGTGGCCCACCCGAGCTCGTGCTCGTACCAGCGCGCGACGCCGTCGTCGTGCGGCGCCGGAGCCGGCAGCGGCAGATGGGGGAGCGGGACATGGGAGTCCATGCTCCGGGAACTTCCGAGTCCACCCGATGGTTACGCATTGTGGATGACTGATTGCACAGTGTGGCCGAAACTGGGGGTGTCGACGTATTCGAAGACGCAAGGATGTTCGCCCATAGCTGAGGGAACCGGCGTTCGCCGCATGGAGTGTCCGTGCTTGCGGGTAAGACATCCCTAGTGAGGACGGGCGACACGCAGTCTTCGCGGTCTCACGTTCGCCATCGGCGTACAGGTGGCACGGGTAACTGCCTGGCCTGCGGGAACATCGTCTCGCACCATCAAGTTAAAGCAGTTGTCGGCGTTCGGGGCAGGAGGGCAGCGACGGGTGTCGGCAGTTGGAATGAGCGGTCCCCGCTTGCGGGACTAAGCTGCGGAAGGACAGGGAGGGGATCGACCCCTTACTGACTGACCGCTCTGAGGAGCGATTAACGATGTTCGAGAGGTTCACCGACCGCGCGCGGCGGGTTGTCGTCCTGGCTCAGGAAGAAGCCCGGATGCTCAACCACAACTACATCGGCACCGAGCACATCCTCCTGGGCCTTATCCACGAGGGTGAGGGTGTCGCCGCTAAGGCCCTGGAGAGCCTCGGGATTTCGCTCGAGGCGGTCCGCCAGCAGGTGGAGGAGATCATCGGCCAGGGCCAGCAGGCTCCGTCCGGACACATTCCCTTCACCCCCCGTGCCAAGAAGGTCCTGGAGCTGTCGCTCCGCGAGGCTCTTCAGCTGGGCCACAACTACATCGGCACGGAGCACATTCTGCTCGGCCTGATCCGCGAGGGCGAGGGCGTCGCCGCCCAGGTCCTCGTGAAGCTCGGGGCCGACCTCAACCGGGTGCGGCAGCAGGTGATCCAGCTGCTCTCCGGCTACCAGGGCAAGGAGGCCGCCACAGCCGGCGGCCCGGCCGAGGGCACGCCCTCGACCTCCCTCGTCCTCGACCAGTTCGGCCGGAATCTCACCCAGGCCGCTCGTGAGTCCAAGCTCGACCCCGTGATCGGGCGCGAGAAGGAGATCGAGCGGGTCATGCAGGTGCTGTCCCGCCGGACCAAGAACAACCCGGTGCTCATCGGCGAGCCCGGCGTCGGCAAGACGGCGGTCGTCGAGGGCCTGGCGCAGGCCATCGTCAAGGGCGAGGTGCCCGAGACCCTCAAGGACAAGCACCTCTACACCCTGGACCTCGGCGCGCTGGTCGCCGGCTCCCGCTACCGCGGTGACTTCGAGGAGCGCCTGAAGAAGGTCCTCAAGGAGATCCGCACCCGTGGCGACATCATCCTGTTCATCGACGAGCTCCACACCCTGGTGGGTGCGGGCGCCGCCGAGGGCGCGATCGACGCCGCCTCGATCCTCAAGCCGATGCTGGCGCGAGGCGAGCTGCAGACCATCGGTGCCACGACGCTGGACGAGTACCGCAAGCACCTGGAGAAGGACGCGGCCCTCGAGCGCCGCTTCCAGCCCATCCAGGTCGCGGAGCCGTCGCTGCCGCACACGATCGAGATCCTCAAGGGTCTGCGCGACCGTTACGAGGCGCACCACCGTGTCTCCATCACGGACGAGGCCCTGGTCCAGGCCGCGACCCTGGCCGACCGGTACATCTCGGACCGCTTCCTCCCGGACAAGGCGATCGACCTGATCGACGAGGCCGGCTCCCGGATGCGTATCCGCCGGATGACCGCGCCGCCGGACCTCCGCGAGTTCGACGAGAAGATCGCGGCCGTCCGCCGGGACAAGGAGTCCGCGATCGACTCCCAGGACTTCGAGAAGGCGGCGTCCCTCCGCGACAAGGAGAAGCAGCTGCTGGCGGCGAAGGCCAAGCGGGAGAAGGAGTGGAAGGCCGGCGACATGGACGTCGTCGCCGAGGTCGACGGCGACCTGATCGCCGAGGTCCTCGCCACGGCCACGGGCATCCCGGTCTTCAAGCTGACGGAGGAGGAGTCCTCCCGTCTGCTCCGCATGGAGGACGAGCTCCACAAGCGCGTCATCGGACAGAAGGACGCCATCCGGGCGCTCTCCCAGGCGATCCGGCGCACCCGCGCCGGCCTGAAGGACCCGAAGCGCCCCGGCGGCTCCTTCATCTTCGCCGGCCCGTCCGGTGTCGGTAAGACCGAGCTCTCCAAGACGCTCGCCGAATTCCTCTTCGGCGACGAGGACGCGCTGATCTCCCTCGACATGTCGGAGTTCAGCGAGAAGCACACGGTTTCCCGTCTCTTCGGTTCCCCGCCCGGATACGTGGGTTACGAAGAGGGCGGCCAGCTCACCGAGAAGGTGCGCCGGAAGCCGTTCTCCGTCGTCCTCTTCGACGAGGTCGAGAAGGCCCACCCCGATATCTTCAATTCCCTTCTCCAGATCCTGGAGGACGGTCGTCTGACCGACTCCCAGGGCCGGGTCGTGGACTTCAAGAACACGGTCATCATCATGACGACCAACCTCGGGACCCGGGACATCTCCAAGGGCTTCAATCTGGGCTTCGCCGCCCAGGGCGACACCAAGAGCACCTATGACCGGATGAAGGCGAAGGTCAACGAAGAGCTGAAGCAGCACTTCCGGCCCGAGTTCCTCAACCGCGTCGACGACACGGTCGTCTTCCACCAGCTGTCCGAGGACGACATCATCCAGATCGTCGACCTGATGATCGCCAAGGTGGACGAGCGTCTGAAGGACCGCGACATGGGCATCGAGCTCAGCCAGGAGGCGAAGCTCCTGCTGGCGAAGAAGGGCTACGACCCGGTCCTGGGCGCCCGGCCGCTGCGTCGGACGATCCAGCGCGAGATCGAGGACCTGCTGTCGGAGAAGATCCTCTTCGGCGAGCTGCGCCCCGGCCACATCGTGGTCGTCGACACCGAGGGCGAGGGTGAGGAGAAGAAGTTCACCTTCCGCGGCGAGGAGAAGTCGGCCCTGCCGGACGTCCCGCCGATCGAGTCGGCGGCGGGCGGCGGCAGCGGTCCGAACCTGTCGAAGGACGCGTGACGCCGGCGCTGAGTGAGCGACCGAAGGGGCTGCCCCGGACCTGAGGGTCCGGGGCAGCCCCTTTTTCCGCGCCGGCGGCGGCCCTGGGCCTAGAGCGACTCGTCGAACGTCACGTGGACGTGTGGCGGGAAACCGTCCGTGCCCGAGACGCTGCTGCGGTCTCCGAGCACATGGACCTTCCGGAGCTGCTCCAGCGCGTGGAGCGGCGACAGATCCGCCTGCTGGTCCCGCCGGAAGAGATGCACCACGACGACGGAGTTCAGGTCCGGCAGCACGTGCGGGACCAGGCGCAGGGACGGCTCTGGGCTGCGCAGCTCGAGACGGAGACCGCTGACCGGTGGCACGACGTCGGCGAGCGCCAGTTGCACGTCGTCCACCACGATGTCGAGGGGCTCTGCGCCGTCCGGAGGGCCGGGAGGGCCTGGAAGGGAGAGGTCCGTGAGCGCGCGGCAACGGTCGAGTTCGAGCCTCAGCAACGCGTGAGCGTCCCGGAGGCAGGCGAGGTCCCTCAGCCCCGCGTTGAGGGAGATGCGGACTGTCGTGGGTGAGCACGCCCGCACCGTCTCGGCGATGAGTTCCTCCGGAAGGTCGCCCTGGAAGTGGATCGCGCGTCGGCCGCCGAGAGCGACCAGGGCCTTGGCCTGCTCGGCGTTGCGGATCGTGTACTGCAGGCCGTACGGATCGATGGCCGCGATCACCTCGGCGGCGTACTTCTCGGTGTCGTAGCGGTGCCAGGCCCAGGCGAGCTGGGACCGCACCCGCAGCGACGGGTGGGCCGCGTACCGGGCCAGGAACGGGATGGCCGCGTCTGCCGCGATGTGCGAGGCGGTCGTGACGGTCAGGCGGGCCGCTTCGTCGTCGGGTACGGCGTCGGGGCCGGGCAGCAGGTCGAGAACGAGCGGGCCCGCTGTGGCCAGTTTGCGCGCCTCCTCGATCGTCCGGGGCGGGATGACCTCCGCCGTACGGCGGCGCAGTGCCTCGCGGATGTCCGGGGAGATCTCCGTCGCCTGCTCCATCGCCGCCGCCGCGACCACCAGGATGCGCAACTGGATGAAGCGGTCCTCGGCCGCGTCTGCCGCTGCCAGCAACTCCGTGAAGATCTCTGCGCTTTCGCGGGGCCGGGCGTGGCCCACGCTCATGCGGATGACGTCCTCCCACTGGTCGTCCGCCGCGTGCCGGGTCAGGACGCCGATGTGCCATTCGTCGACGATGGCCTTGGCGGCCAGGTGGTCCTGGAAGGTGCGGTGGACGAAGCTCACGGCGCCGGGCGAGGCCTCGCGGAGCAGGCCGCTGCGATGGAGGAGGTGGGCGAAGACCGCTCGGGGTTCACCGGCGGCCGCGGCCTCGGGGACCGCCGGGATCGCGCCGACGACGAGTGACTCGGCGCGTGAACGGTCCATTTCCGTGCGCCCGTTGAGGGTGAGCCAATACGCGAGGCGCTGGATCAGCTGGATCTGTGGTGCTTCGGAAAGGTCGACCCCGGAGGGGGTGCCCATGTCGCGTTCCCGGTCGCGGCGGTCGAGCAGCATCGACAGCGCGGCCTCGTACAAGGCCTTGCGGCCGCGTGGGAGGAAGCCGCGCCGGTCGCGGTGCAGTGCGCAGATGAGGCCGCACATCAGCGGGTTGGTGGCGAGGAGGGCCAGGTCTCGCTTCGTACGGAGAGCGTCGAGCAGCGGCCGCTCGTACGACGCGGCATCCGGGCCCGCGGCCCGGTGCCATCGCTGGACGAAGGCGGTCACCTCGGTGTGCCGCATGGGGGAGAGGGTGAGCTCGGTGAAGCCCTCGGGGGTGAGCCAGCGGTCCCGTACGGCGGAGGGGCGCGAGGTGACGAGCCAGCGGTTGCCGGCGTCGTACGTGGCGAGCAGGTCGCGCAGCCAGCGGCGGGTGCGTTCGCGTTCGGCCTCGGGGATCTCGTCGATGCCGTCGACGAGGATCAGCCCGCGTCCGGCGGACAGGACGCGGTCGGCCCAGCTGTCGGGTGGGGTGAGCGGGCAGCCGACGGCGGCGAGGAAGTGGTCGGGGGCGGGGAGCCGCTCGCCGTGGCGGGTGAGGGTGCGCAGGGGCAGCACGAAGGGAACGCGGTCCTGGAGGTAGGTCATCCGCCCGTGCCTCTCGCCGTCCTGTCCGGTGGTGGAGACGGCGAGCCACTGGACGAGCGTGGTCTTCCCGGAGCCCGCGACTCCGCGCAGCAGGACCCTGTCCTGGCGGGCGAGGGCCTCGTCGGCCGGGGTGGTCGAGGCGGGTTCGGACCATGGCTCCGCCCGGCTCTCCGCCGGCGCCGTCGCCTCGGGGGTTTCCAGCGCTTCGTGTGCTTGCGGTGCTTCCAGCGTCTCCAGGGACAGATACGCCACGTCCAGCGGCCAGGCGTCCGGCGAGTCGTGCAGGTCGATGCCGTAGATCGTCAGGCTGCCGTGCTTCTTCGCGATGTACGAGAGGTAGCGGCGCTCGAAGGCCACGTCGCGGGCATCGCCGCGCGGTGTGCGCAGGATCAACTCGTCGATCTTGGCGATCGTCTCCGCCTGGGCCCGGCTCTGCTCGATCAGGGTGCGGGCGACGAAGGACGAGCGCTGCGTGAAGAACTGCAGGATGTGCAGGCAGGCCCACTCGGTGAGCGAGTCGAGGAAGAGAGAGGCGTCCGCGGACAGCCCGTGGACGCCGCCCGCCACCGCGGCACGGAGCTGTCGTGCCAGCTCCCGGTGGCCGAGGCGTACGGCCTGGACGTCGTCCATCTCCAGGTCGCCGAGGGCCAGCAGGGTGCGGGCGAGGGCACCGGTGACGGCCTCGGTCTCGTCTGCCGGGAACGGGCGCTCGGCGCGCCCGCCGCGTTCGGTCAGGGAGCGGCTGACGAGGGTGCCCGCCAGTTTGCGTACGTCCCTCTCCGTCAGCGTCCGCTTCTCGCCGCGGAAGGAGACGAGCCCGGAGAGCCGCACGGGCCTGTCCGTGAGCGCGGCGCCGCTGCCTTCCCGTACCAGGAGCTGCTTCAGGAGCGGCGCGATGGCCGCCGAGGCCAGCCGGGTGCCGACGAGTGCGGGCTCCATGCGTGATCCCCCCAGATCCTCGATCCCGGGCCGGACTGAAAGGGTCCGTTTTCCCCGGAAAATCGCCGTTTTCTGTGTGACCCACGACGCATCGGCCGGGTCGCGGTCGTGACAAGGCGCACAGGCCGTTCCGAGCCTACTAGGCCTCTTAGTGGGGGTTCCGGGTGCCGCGCGGGGGCTTTCGGGGGCGTCGGGAGGGACTTCCTGCCCGGTGGCGGCGGGCGGGCGGGGGATCCGGGGTGGGTATCCGTCCTGTAAGGCCTCTACGTGGGGTTAAACCGTCCTTCCTCAGGAGATTTCGGACTATGCCGGACGGGCGGTCCGGTCTCGTCAAGGGTCCCGCTCACACCGCCCCTACTACGACGAGATGTCGTAGATGGGCTGTTTGAGGCGGGTTGGGGGTCCGGGTTACCAAGGTGGGGCACCCGGTGCTCAGGCGCCGGGTCGGTACTTGCCCGATCAGCCCGGAGGTTCTCCCCGCATGTCGAAGCGCAACATCAACCGTCTCCGCCCGTCCGTGCTCCGTACCCGTGGCGCCGTCGTGGCTGCCGGACTCGGCGCCGTGATGGTCGTCGGTGCCGGTGCCGGTGTCGCCGCCGCCGATACGGTGAAGGCCTCTCCCGCTGTCGCTGTCGCCCAGCAGGCCAAGGCGCAGGCGAAGGCTGCCGAGCAGGCCCACGTGGCCGTCGAGCCCGCCGCCGCGAAGAAGGCCGGCTCCTGGGTCAAGCCGGTCTCCCATTACACCCTGACCGCCAGCTTCAATCAGGGCGGCGCGATGTGGTCCCACAAGCACTCCGGCCAGGACTTCGCCGTTCCGGTCGGCACCCCGGTCAAGGCCGCCGGCGGCGGTGTCGTCGTGAAGGCCGGTCCGAACGGTGGCGGCGACGGCCCCGCGTACGGCAACGCCATCGTGATCAAGCACGCGAACGGCAAGTACTCGCAGTACGCCCACCTGTCGAAGATCAACGTGGGCGTGGGCCAGAGCGTGAACGCCGGCAAGGTCATCGCCCTCTCCGGCAACACCGGCAACTCGTCCGGCCCGCACCTGCACTTCGAGATCCGCACGACCCCGAACTACGGCTCCGCCCTGAACCCGGCGACCTTCCTGCGCGGCGTCGGCGTCTTCATCTGACGCCTGCCGCCGGTGGCGACCTACGCCTGGACCTGCGGCCCCTGGTGGGCCTGGGTCACCAGATCGATGGCGACCTCGAGGACAGCTTCGCGCTTCTCCTCGGGGTCGCCTTCGACGTTCTGCATGAAGAACGTGCCCGCGTGCATGGTGAACAGCGCGCTGACGCAGCGGACCCGGTCGGTCATGCTGAGGTCCGGCTCCTGGACCAGCCGGACCAGCGTGACCATGCGCTCCTTGAAGGTCACGCCGATGCTGAGCTCCCGCACGGTGGCCTGGTTCTCCTGCATGAAACGGAAGAGCGGCGCGGCCCCGGTGAGGGCTTCCTGATAGCGGCGCAGGATCTCCTGCTTGGTCTCCAGAGTGCGCGGCTGCTCCTCGGCCCAGGCGATCAGCTCGTCGACCGGCCGGTTCAGGTCCTGGAAGAGGCTGATGACGATGTCTTCCTTGGTCTTGAAGTGGTAGTACAGCGCCGCCTTCGTGACCTGCAGCCTCTCGGCGATCTCGCGGAGCGAGGTCTTCTCGTAGCCCTGCTCGGCGAAGAGTTCCAGGGCCACGTCCTGAATGCGCTGCCGGGTGTTGCCTCTGGCCATGGGGCTCTCCTGGGGGCGTGCGTATCACCGAATTACTTACTTGACGCCCGGCTAGTTACGAGTCTACTTTCCCCAGTGTAGTGAACTAGCCGGGCGGCAAGTAAGTGGTCAGGGGCCAGGGAGTGGGATCGATGGCGGCGGGACAGGAAGCGGCGACGAAGGCGATACCCGAGGAACCCGGCGGGGCGCAGCCGCGCAGCGTCCGTGTCGTACTCCTCGCGTTGATGATCGCGATGCTGCTCGCGATGCTCGACAACATGATCATCGGTACCGCGATGCCGACGATCGTCGGCGAGCTCGGCGGCCTGGAGCATCTGTCCTGGGTGGTCACCGCGTACACCCTGGCCACCGCCGCCTCCACCCCCATCTGGGGAAAGCTCGGCGACATGTACGGCCGCAAGGGCGTCTTCCTCACCGCGATCGTGATCTTCCTGATCGGCTCCGCGCTCAGCGGCATGGCCCAGGACATGGGCCAGCTGATCGGTTTCCGCGCCGTGCAGGGTCTGGGTGCGGGCGGGCTGATGGTCGGCGTCATGGCGATCATCGGTGACCTCATACCGCCCCGCGAGCGGGGCAGGTACCAGGGCATGATGGCCGGCGTCATGGCCCTCGCGATGATCGGCGGACCGCTGGTCGGCGGCACCATCACCGATCACTGGGGCTGGCGCTGGAGCTTCTACATCAACCTGCCGCTCGGCGCGGTCGCGCTCGCCATGCTCACCGTCGTGCTGCACCTGCCGAAGCGGGACCGGAGCGCGGGCAAGGTGCGGATCGACTACCTGGGTGCCGTACTGCTCACCGTCGGCATCACCTCGATCGTGCTCGTCACGACCTGGGGCGGTACGGAGTACGCCTGGGACTCCGCCGTGATCATGGAGCTGATCGCGATCGGTGTCGCCTCGCTCGTCGGCTTCCTCTTCGTCGAGACCAAGGCCGCGGACCCGGTCATCCCGCTGCACATCTTCCGCAGCCGCAACTTCACCCTCATGTCGGTGATCGGATTCTTCGTCGGCTTCGTGATGTTCGGCGCCGTGCTCTTCCTGCCCCTCTTCCAGCAGTCCGTGCAGGGCGCGTCCGCCACCAACTCCGGACTGCTGCTCCTGCCGATGCTGCTGTCGATGATGCTCGTCTCGCTGATCGCGGGCCGCGTCACCACGAACACCGGAAAGTACAAGATCTTCCCGATCGTCGGCGGCGGACTGATGGTCGCGGGACTCTTCCTGCTCGCGCAGATGGACACCGGCACCTCGCGGCTCGCATCCGGGCTCTACATGGCCGTCCTCGGCGCCGGCATGGGCTTCCTGATGCAGATCACGATGCTGGTCGCGCAGAACAGCGTCGAGCTGAAGGACATGGGTGTCGCGTCCTCCGCCACCACCCTCTTCCGTACGCTCGGCTCCTCCTTCGGCGTCGCGATCATGGGTGCGCTCTTCACCGGGCGGGTGCAGGACGAGATGGCCGCGCGGGGCGGCTCGGCCGCCACCCAGCAGTCCGCACAGCTGGACGCGGCGAGCCTGGCGAAGCTCCCGGAGCAGGTGCGCGAGGCGTACCAGATGGCCGTCTCCTCGGGTACGCACGTGGCGTTCCTGCTCGGCGCCGCGGTTGCGGTGATCGGGTTCGCGGCGGCCTTGTTCGTCAAGGAGGTGCCGCTGAAGGGTGCGGGCCCGGCGAAGCCGGGCGATGCCGGAGCCGGAGTGAACAGCGGCACCGGTGCCAAGGTCGTGGAGGCTGTCTGACCAGCAGGTTTCTGAACGGCGGCCCTCGGTGCACAGGCACCGAGGGCCGTTGTCAGTGGGGCGTGCCAGCATCGTGTCCGTGGAGAAGCGCGGGTCAAACACCACCCCGGCGACGGCGCACCTCGCCCATCTGCGGCAGCTGCGCCTCGCCAAGGACGCCATGGACCGCGACTGGGCCGAGCCGCTCGACCTGGACGCGGTGGCCGCCCATGCCGGGTACTCACGCTTCCACTTCGTCCGCGCCTTCAAGACGGTCTACGGAGACACGCCCGGCCAGTACCTGTCGCGCAGACGGATAGAGCGGGCCGAGGAGCTCCTCCGTACCGCGGATCTCTCGGTCACCGAAATCTGCTCACTTGTCGGCTTCAGCAGTCTCGGCACGTTCTCGGCCCGGTTCAAGAAGCAGACCGGCCTGACACCGAGCGAGTACCGGACGAAGCACGTGGGGCGCGGCGCCGCACTCATACCCGGGTGCTACGCCCTGCTCTGGGCGGGGGGCTTCCCGAGCCGCGACTCCGAGGACCGCGCCGAGGACCGCGATTCGGAGGACCGGGATGGCAAGGAGCGCGATTCCGGGGACCGCGATTCCGAGGACCGCAATTCTGAAGAAGCCGGTTGACCGGGCCGCTGCCTACGGTGGCAGGGCAAGCACGACGAGCGTCGACCAGGAGCGCGAAATGATCAAGGGACTCGCCATCTCCACCGTCTGGGTCCTCGACCAGGACCGGGCCAAGGACTTCTACACCGAGAAGCTCGGTCTGGAGGTCCGTACGGACATGACGATGGGCGAGGGCGGCATGCGCTGGCTCACCGTGGGCGCGAAGGACCAGCCGGACGTCGAGCTGACGCTGATGGTCCCGGGCGCGCCGGCCATGGACCCCGAGTCGGCGGAGGCCATGAAGCGGCTCGTCGCGAAGGGCGTCCTCGGCGCCGGGGTCCTGACCACGGACGACATCCACGGTGACTACGCCAGGCTGAAGGAGAAGGGCGTGGAGTTCCTCCAGGAACCGCAGGAGCGTCCTTACGGCACGGAGGCGATCTTCCGGGACGACTCCGGCAATTGGTTCTCGTTCACGCAGCGCCGTGAGGGAGCACTGGACCTGGACAAGGACTGGGCCTGCTAGGAGTCAGACCGGGAGCCGGGGCATCGGGAAGCTGCCGGTGTTCGTCGGGGCGTGGTCCGGGAGCCAGAGCACCGCGATCGCGCCGCTCGCGGTGCTACCCGGGTCGGCGGCGCCCTCGGGGTTGGCGTTGCGGAAGGTCAGCCTGGCACCGAGGACTCGTGCCTGGCCGGCCGCGATCGTGAGGCCGAGACCGTGTCCCTGCCCTGCGCGGTCGCTCGCGCCCGTGCGGAAGCGGCTCGGGCCCTCGCGCAGCAGTGCCTCCGGGAAGCCGGGGCCGTGGTCGCGTATCCGCACGACCCGGCCCTCGATGGTGACCTCGACCGGTGTTCTGCCGTGCTTGGCGGCGTTGGCCAGCAGATTGCCCAGGATCCGTTCGAGCCGCCGCGGATCCGTGCTGACCCACGACTCGTGCACGACATGCACGACCGCGTCCGGGTCCAGTGCGGTGACGCGGCGGCTGACGAACTCGCCGAGCGCGATCTCCTGGAGCTCGGCCCGCTCCGACGCACCGTCCAGCCGGGCCACCTCCAGCACGTCCTCGACCAGCGTGCGCATGGCCTGCGCCCGGTCCCGTACGAGTTCGGTGGGGCGGCCGGGCGGCAGCAGCTCGGCCGCCGTGAGCAGCCCGGTCACGGGGGTGCGCAGCTCGTGGGCGATGTCCGCGGTGACGCGGCGCTCCGCCTCGATGCGCTCGTTCAGCGCGTCGGTCAGGGCGTCGACGGCCCGTGCCAGCTCGTCGGTCTCGTCGCGTACGACGCCGCCGACGGCCTTCCGGACCCGAACCCCCGTGTTGCCCTGCGCGACCTTGCCCGCCGCGGCGGCGGCCTTGCGCAGCCTGCGGGAGAGCTGGCCGCCGATGAGCACGCCGAGCGCGGAGCCGGCGAAGACCACCGACACCGAACCGATGATCAAAGCCCGGTCCAGGTCCTTCATGATCGCGGTGCTGCGATCGGCGAAGCGGTTGTGCAGCGACAGCACATCCCCGTTGCCGAGCGGCACGGCGGCCCAGATGTCGGGGGCGCCGCTGTGGTGCTCCTGCACATAGGTGGCCTGCCGGCCGTCCACGAGCAGGTACCTCACCTCGCGCGGCAGCGCGGGATCGTTGAGCTCGGCGCCGAACTTGGGCTCGGTCTTCGGCTTCGTGGTCTCGTATATCCGCTGGGCGAAGAGCAGCCGGTTCATCTGCAGATCGCGCGCGTTGTCGAGCATCGAGACACGGGCGGCGTTGTGCACGACCAGACTCAGCGCGCACGCGATGAGGGCGCCGACGGCGGCGATCGCGATGCTGATCTTCCACCGGACGCCGGTGCGCAGGGCGAGTCGCTTCATGCGGCGTCCCGTTCCGATCCGGTGTGCGGCCGACGCGTGGGGTTTGCTGCCGGGGGTCCGGGGGGTGCCCCCGGTGCGTGCAGCCACCGGACGCCGGTGCGCAGGGCGAGTCGCTTCATGCCGGCTCAGGCCTTGAGCTTGTAGCCGAAGCCGCGGACCGTTTCGATCCGGTCCTGGCCGATCTTCGTACGGAGCCGCTGTACGTGGACGTCGACGACCCGGGTGTCCCCGCCCCAGCCGTAGTCCCAGACCCGCTCCAGCAGCTTGTCCCGGGACAGCACCGTGCCCGGCGCGGACGAGAACTCCAGCAGCAGCCGCATCTCGGTCGGCGTCAGGCCGACCGGCACGCCGGCGCGTCGCACCTCCATGCCCTCCGTGTCGACCTCCAGGTCACCGAAGGTCAGCACACCGCGCCCGCCCGACTGCCCCGGCTCACCGGAGTCGCCCGCGGCACCGCTCGCGTGCCCGAAGCGGCGCAGCACCGCACGGATACGGGCGACCAGGACCGCCCCGTCGAACGGCTTGGTGACGTAGTCGTCGGCGCCCGCCTCCAGCCCCAGCACCACGTCGATCGAGTCGGCGCGCGCCGACAGCATGATCACCGGCACGGTCGACTCGTCCCGGATCCGGCGGCACAGGCTGACGCCGTCCAGTCCCGGCAGCATCACATCGAGCAGCGCGATGTCCGGTCGGTTCGCGCGGAAGGCCTCAAGGCCGGCCAGCCCGTCCGGCATCGCGGTCACGGTGAAGCCGTCGCGCTCGAGCGCGAGCTGGGTGGCCTCACGAATGACGTCGTCGTCCTCGACGAACAGGACATGTGTCTCGGCCATCCTGCTGTACTCCGCTGCTCTCTCAGATCTCGCTCGGTCGTCGGTCGTCGTCGTTCGTCGTCGGTCGCCGGTCTGCTGCTCGGTCCACCGCTCGGCCGGTGCGCTGCCCGCCCGGCCCGTCGCTCAGTTGTCGCTCGGCGTCGGGGCCGGCTCGTCCACCACGTCGCCGTCCACCGCCCGGCTGTACTCGTTCTCGACCCGGTCGTGCTCCGTGAACTTGTTTCCGGCCCAGCGGTACGACGTCACGATCTCACCCGAGGGGTACGAGACCGGGTCGCCCTTCGCGTACACCTGCTTGGTGACGACCAGATCGCCCCGGTCGATCGTCGAGTAGATCGCGGGCTCCTCGGCGGCGAAGACATTCTTGTAGCCGCCGTCGCCCCCTCGGTAGACGAACGTCCCGATCCCCACCGCCTCTCCGCACGTCAGCACATTCACCACGACATCCGGCACCGGACTGTCCGTGAGATTCCCGTACGACGTGTCCACGGGGTACGCGTCCGCCGAGCACGGCTGCAGATCGGCCTTGACCCGCTTGCTGACCTTGGGGTCCTCCATGATCAGTCGGACCGCGTCGACCCTCTTCACCGGTGAGGCCGTCGTCGAGGGCTCGGGCGTCGACGGCGACTGCGCCACCGGATCGGTCCGCGCCGGACCCTCGTCGCGGGTACCCGTCCCACCGGTCGAACAACCGGCCGCGAGCAGCCCGAAGGCGGCGAGGCCGGCCACTGCCGTGCCACTCGCCGCCCATCGGCTGACGCCGCCTCTGGCACCGGCGCCGTCCTCGGCGCCCATGCCTTCTCCGGCTAGGCCGCGCACTGCTCCCGCCCCCGTTCCTCACGACGTGCATACGTACGATCCCCCCGCTGTTCCCGACGCTGCGCGGGGACTCGCGGCCCACGGCCTGCCGGGCCACGGCCCGCCGTTCCCCGGCTTTCCGGCCCTCGGCTCTCCAGCCCCCGGCCTTCGAGCTCGCGTGCTTCCAGCTCCTGGCGGAGCCGGGCGAGCGCCCGGTGCAGCGTGCTCTTCACCGTACCTGTCGACATGCCGAGCGCGGCGGCGGTCTCCTCGGTGCTCATCTGCTCCCAGTGCCGCAGCACGACGACGCTGCGCTGCTTGGGCGCGAGCACCTTCAGCACGTCCATGAGCAGGGCCCGGTCCGCGTGCTGCTCGGTGACGTCCTCGACACTCGCGTCGGGCAGCTGCTCGGTCGGGACCTCTTCGAGCTTGCGGGCCCGCCACCACTCGGTCCGCGTGTTGATCATGACGCGGCGGAGGTAGGCGTCGGCGAGCGACTTGTCGGCTATGCCGTCCCAGCGGCCGTACGTCCGTACCAGCGCCGTCTGCAGCAGGTCCTGGGCGTCGACCGGGTCGGGGACCAGACGCCGGGCACTGCGCAGCAGCGCCTCCTGCCGGGTGCGTACGTAGTCCTCGAATTCGAGCACCTCGCCGTGCGCCATTCCAACCGCCTCCGTCCCCGTGACAAGCCCCGTGACAAGCTGTGCGTTCCCGTGGTTTCCCTTACGCCACAGGAACCTACGGAGCTGTTGTCACGGGGCTGTGCGAAGCAGCCGTCGGAGGGCGCACGGCCATCCATCGGTTGTGTAACAACGGCACTTCGCGGGGTTCGCCGGAGATTCTCAGGTGAGGGGCAAGCGGAACCGCTCATTCTCCAGTGGCTCGACCAAACCGTCCGCAACCAGCCCGTCCAGGGCGCGGTGGCGCTGGACCGGCTCGTCCCAGACCCGGTCCAGGACCGCCCGCGGCACCGGTGCGACCGCCTCGCGCAGCACCGCGAGCAGCTTGCCCCGGACCTGGCGGTCCGTGCCCGCGTACGTCTGGCCGCGCCGCGGCGGCCCGTCGTGGGCCGGCTTCCCGGCCAGCCGCCACGCGCAGATCCCGGCGACCGGGCAGCGCCCGCAGTCCTCGTTGCGCGCGGTGCACACGAGCGCGCCGAGCTCCATCGAGGCCGCCCCCCAGCGCGCCGCCGTCGCCTCGTCGTCCGGCAGCAGGGCGCGGGCCAGGCGGCGTTCGGCGGCCGTGGTCGCGTTCGGCGGGTACTGGATGCCGGTCGCGGCCCGCGCGAACACCCGGCGGACGTTCGTGTCGAGGACCGCGTGCCGCTGCCCGTACGCGAACGACGCCACGGCGGCCGCCGTGTACTCGCCGATCCCTGGCAGCGCGAGCAGCTGTGCGTGCTCGCGCGGTACGTCGCCGCCGTGCCGCTCCGTTATCGCCACCGCGGCTCCGTGCAGCCGCAGGGCACGGCGCGGATAGCCGAGCCGGCCCCAGGCGCGTACGGCTTCACCGGGCGCTTCGGCGGCGAGATCGGCCGGGCGCGGCCAGCGGGCCAGCCACTGCTCGTACACGGGGAGCACCCGGCTGACGGGAGTCTGCTGGAGCATGAACTCGCTGACCATCACGCCCCAGGCGCCGGCTTCGGGGCGGCGCCAGGGAAGATCGCGGGCGTGCTGGTCGAACCAGGCGAGCACGGGGGCGTGGAGGCCGCGGTTGGCCAGGACATCGATGGAATCGTCGGCGGCGTCGGTGGCGGGATCGGCGTCGGTGTCGTCGATGGAGAGATCGGAGGAGACCTCGGCGGCGGGGGAGGGGATGTCAGTCGCAGTCATGGCACTTCCGATCCTGGCATGCGCAGCGGCGCCTGCCGTGGGAGGCGGGATCCGACGCGCGGTCCGAGGCGGGATCGGACGCGCGTTCCGAGGCTCGGTCCGAGGCGGGATCCGACGCGCGGTCCGAGACGTGGTCCGTGGCTCGGCCCGAGGCGGGATCCGACGCGCGGTCCGAGGCTCGGTCCGAGGCGGGATCCGACGCGCGGTCCGAGGCTCGGTCCGAGGCGGGATCCGACGCGCGGTCCGAGACGTGGTCCGTGGCTCGACCCGAGACGTGGTCCGTGGCCCGGACCGAGGTGCCGCTCGTGGCGACGCCGTCCGATGCGGCGTCCCGGCCACCAGGTCCCGCGAGGAAGAGCGCGAGCCGCGACCGGCTCGTCCGCATCGTCGCGGCCGGCGACGCGGCCGGACGCGCCGCCACCCCTACGGACACCACCGCGACGGCCGCGCCGAGCACCAGACCCACGGCCACGTCGTGCGGATAGTGGACACCGACGAAGACCCGCGAGAACGCCATCAGCAGCGCGAGCGGCACGGTGAGCCACCCGATGCGCGGCCGGGGCGCGACGAGTACGAGGGCGACGGCCGCCGCGCCCGCGATCGTGGAGTGGTTGCTGGGGAACGACCAGTCACCCGTCGGCGGCCACGGCACCAGCGACGCCACGGCACCAGCGACGCCACGGCACCCGCGACCGCGCGGCACGGCCGCTCCTCGTCCACGAGCGACTTCAGCGACTCGCTGCACACATAGGCCGCGGCGGTCGTGAGCGGCGCGAGGACGGCCAACGCCATCGCCCGTGCGTCCCCGGTGCGCGCCCGCCACCACGCGACGACGAACAGCACCCCGAAGAGCAGGAGCCCTGCCTCCGTCCAGAGTTCGGCGAGTTGCCGCACCCAGTGGGGGGTTTGCGTGGGCGAAGTCGGTGATGTCGCGGTAGAGGCCTACGGAGATGTCGCTGGAGACGCCGCTGGAGATATCGCTGCCCATGACAAGAAACCGTATGCGTGAGGAAGGTGCGATCACCCGGAGCCAACAGCCATGCCCCCCGACGAAAGTCGGGGTCAACAAGGCTATTTCGCACGGCACTCGGGCAAATTCTGCACAACCGGCCAAATGCCCTGGTCCGCACCGTCGAACAGGCAGGCCCGTGATGATGATCGACGCATTCGGACGTCATGGGCGGCGGGTGGGGAGGGAGTTGTACCCGATCTCTCGTACAGTTCGGTACGTGGGATCTCTGCGCAATCCGGTCGGGCCGCTTCCCTCCTCCATCTACTGGCGACGGAGGGCGGTCTCGCTGTCCCTGCTGGCGCTGCTCGCGCTGCTGGTCGTGTGGGCGGTCAACTACGGTGACCGCGGCACGAGGAGCACCGGCGACGACGGCAAGCCGGGCGGCTCCGGGCCCGCGCCCTCCATCACCCCCGGGGCGGACCCGTCGGGACCGGCGATCAGTGAACAGCCGGGCGGACGCGACGAGTCGGGCGCATCCGGCGAGAGCGACGGCACCGGCGACCCCGACAGTACCGAGGGCGGCGACGACACCGGCAAGAACGGCGATCCGGGCGCGAGTGGCGCGGCGAACGGCGGCGCCGCGAGCGCCGGTCGGCAGGTCCCTGCCGGGTCACCGCTGCCGAACTGCGCTCCGGGTTCACTGCAGTTGACCCTGCGCAGCGTCAAGGTCTCCTACGAGCCCGGTGAGAAGCCCCGCTTCCAACTGATCGCGAAGAACACATCGGCCGTCGCCTGCAAGGCCGACTTCGGGCCCAAGTCCGCGGTCCTGACCATCAGTGACAGCGCGGACGACGAGGTCTGGTCCTCCAGCGACTGCCCGCGCGGCAGCGGCAGCCTCCTGCTGCGCGTCCCGCCGAACTCGACGACCACGCACACCGTCGACTGGGACCGCCATCACAGCGCGCCCGAGTGCGCCACCCCGCCCGCGGGTCAGGCAGCAGCCGGCACGTACCTGGTGGAGGCGCGCTTCCCGGGTGCGACCGTGGCTCCCGCGTCGTTCCGCCTGGAGAAGGACTAGGCGCACCCCACGGCTCGCAGCTTCCCGCGGGTCGGACGTCGGGTTCCGGTGGGCCGGACGACGGGTTCCGGTGGGCCGGACGACGGCTTCCTGCGGGTCGGACGACTGGTTCCTGTGGGTCGGACGACGGCTTCCGGTGGGCCGGCGGTCGGTCTCCTGCGCGCCGGATGGCAGGCGCCTCAGACGTAGCGCTCCAGGATGGACGATTCCGCAAGTCGCGACAGCCCCTCGCGCACGCTGCGCGCACGCGCCTCGCCGACACCGTCGACCGCCTGGAGGTCGTCGACGCTCGCGGCGAGGAGCTTCTGCAGACCGCCGAAGTGCTCCACGAGCCGCTCGATGATCGTGCCGGGCAGCCGCGGCACCTTGGCCAGCAGCCGGTAACCGCGCGGCGAGACCGCGGAGTCGAGGGTCTCCGGCGAGCCGCTGTAGCCCAAGGCCCGGGCCACGATGGGCAGTTCCAGCAGCTCGGCGTGCGTGAGGTCGTTGAGCTCGACCAGCGCCTCGTCGACCGTACGGGACCGCTTCGCCGTCGGCTCGGGGACGTAGTCGCGGACGACCAGCTCCCGCTCGGGTTCCACGCCCGCGATCAACTCGTCGAGCTGGAGCGAGAGCAGCCGCCCGTCGGTGCCCAACTCCACCACGTACTCCGCGATCTCCGTCGCGATCCGGCGCACCATCTCCAGCCGCTGAGCGACCGCCGTGACGTCGCGGACCGTCACCAGGTCCTCGATCTCCAGCGCGGAGAGCGTGCCGGCGACCTCGTCCAGCCGCAGCTTGTACCGCTCCAGGGTCGCCAGCGCCTGGTTCGCCCGGGACAGGATCGCCGCGGACTCCTCCAGGACGCGCCGCTCCCCGTCCACGTACAGCGCGATCAGCCGCATCGACTGCGAGACCGACACGACAGGGAAGCCGCACTGCTTGGAGACACGGTCCGCGGTCCGGTGCCGCGTGCCGGTCTCCTCCGTCGGGATGGAGGCGTCGGGGACCAGTTGCACGCCGGCGCGGTGGATCTTGGTGATGTCCTTGTCGAGGATGAGCGCACCGTCGAGCTTGCACAGCTCACGCAGCCGCGTCGCCGTGAACTCCACGTCCAGCACAAAGCCACCCGTGCACATCGACTCGACCGTTTTGTCCATTCCGAGAACGATCAGACCGCCGGTGCTGCCCCGGAGAATGCGCTCAAGGCCGTCCCGCAGGGCGGTGCCCGGGGCGACCGCACTCAGAGAGGCGCGCATCAGCCACTCCTTGCCGGATCCCCCGGAGCCTCCGCCGGACTTTCCGGGTGCTGCGCCCCGGTCGTTGGCTGCCACTGCACTCCTCCGGCTCGTACGGACTGGCGAGACCAGGGCAAAGTCTAGCGACCCCGGTCAGGCCCGGGCGGCGTCACGGGCCGATGGCTGCTGCCCGGCTGCGTTGTCGTCGGTCGCCATGGCTCGGCCATTGTCTCTCTCCTCCGCCTTGCCGGACTCCGCCCTCGGCCCTCCCGCGAGGCCCTTCGGGCACGGGAGGTGCCCCCACCTTCTCCCGCCCGGGCCGGACCGGGGCCGCTACCGGCGCACCTCGTCCGCCCGCGGGGCTTCTGCCCGACGCCCGCGCGGGAGCACCCTCAGCGCGTCCCCCATGTCGGCGACTTCCGTGACCTTCATCCCGGGCGGGACCTTGCCCGGGTCGGACGGGACGAGGGCGTGGGTGAAGCCCAGGCGGTGGGCCTCCGCGAGCCGGCGCTGGACGCCCGTGACCCTTCTGACCTCGCCCGCGAGGCCGACCTCGCCGATCGCCACCAGGTTCTTCGGCAGCGGGGTGTCACTCGCGGCGGAGGCCAGCGCCAGCGCGATCGCGAGGTCCGCCGCCGGCTCGGAGAGCTTCACGCCGCCGACCGTCGCGCTGTAGATGTCCCGCTTGCCCAGCGCGCTGATGCGGCCCCGCTGCTCCAGGACCGCGAGCATCATCGACACCCGGGACGTCTCCAGGCCGGAGGTCGTGCGCCGGGGCGAGGGGATCTGCGACTCGACGGTCAGCGCCTGCACCTCGGCGACGAGCGGGCGGCGGCCCTCCAGCGTCACCGTGAGGCACGTGCCCGGCACGGGCTCGGCGCGCCGGGTCAGGAACAGGCCGCTCGGGTCGGCGAGTCCGGTGATCCCCTCGTCGTGCAGCTCGAAGCAGCCGACCTCGTCCGTCGCCCCGTAACGGTTCTTGACGCCGCGCACGAGCCGCAGCCGCGCATGCCGGTCGCCCTCGAAGTGCAGCACGACATCGACGAGATGCTCCAGCAGCCGCGGGCCCGCGATCGCGCCGTCCTTGGTGACGTGGCCCACCAGCAGCGTGGACATGGCCCGCTCCTTGGAGGCGCGGATCAGCGCACCCGCGACCTCGCGCACCTGGGCCATCCCGCCCGGCGCCCCGTCGATCTCGGGGGAGGCCACGGTCTGCACGGAGTCGAGGACGAGCAGTGAGGGCTTGACGGCGTCGAGATGGCCGAGGACGGCGGAGAGATCGGTCTCGGCGGCGAGATACAGATGGTCGTTCAGCGCGTTGATCCGGTCGGCCCGCAGGCGCACCTGGCTCGCGGACTCCTCGCCCGTCACGTACAGCGTGCGGTGGGCGTCGTTCGCCGCCTTCGCCGCGACGTCCAGCAGCAGCGTGGACTTGCCGACTCCCGGCTCGCCCGCGAGCAGCACGACGGCCCCCGGCACCAGGCCCCCGCCGAGGACCCGGTCCAGCTCGTCGACCCCGGTCGTACGGGCCGTGGCCTGCCGGCCGTCGACCTGGCCGATGGGCAGCGCGGCGTTCGTGACCCGCCCTGCGGCGGTCGTACGGACCGCGGGCGCGCCGTACTCCTCGACCGAGCCCCAGGCCTGGCACTCGGGGCAGCGGCCGAGCCATTTGACGGTCGTCCAACCGCATTCGGTGCAGCGGTAGGACGGCTTGTCCTTGGCGGTTTTCGTACGGGCAGCCATGGGGCACACCGTAGCGGTAGCCACTGACAGCCGTGCGGCCCCGGACGGCTCACCCGTACGGTCGACGGAATTTCCCACCGCACGCCCCACCGCGCGCCCCAGCGCGCGCCCGCCCGAGCGATCGCGTGTCCCCCGCCGCATCCCCGGCCGAAGAGCACAGTGACTCGCGTCGGGGCAAATGCTCCTGTCCCCCATCGAGGGACACCTTCACCCGTAAGAATTAAATGTGCCCAAGCGGCGCGAAGCGTGTGCCTTCCGCTGCTTACGGTCACCGGGTGACGAGCAGCAGGCCCGAAACCCCCACGCACACCACCGGCGCACACCGGGCGCACCACCGTGCGTCCGGTCAGCGGCCGACTCTCGGGCAGACACCGCCCGCGCGGTACGAGGCCTATCTGGACGGGCTGTTCACCTACTGCCTGTCCGCGCTCTGCGACCACGAGGCGGCGACGGCCGTGCTCGGCGACGTCCTGGCCATCTCCGAGCGGCAGTACGCGCGTTGCCCCACCGAGGAGGCCGAGCAGAAGGCCTGGCTGTACGCGCTGGCCCGGTGGGCCTGTCTGCGTGCGCTCGCCGAGCAGAAGCGCCGGAGACGGCAGGGGACGGGAGGCGCGCACAGCGGACGCGCCGTCCCCGTCCCCGTCTCCGAGGAGGCCGCGCCCAAGGTGTCGCCCGAGGCCGCCGAGCGGCGCCGTGCCGAGCTGGCGCAGCTGGCCTGGCCCGAGGCCGCCGGCACCAGCCCCGATCAGCGCGAGGCCCTGGAGCTCGCGGTGCGGCACCAGCTCGGCCCGCGCGAGGTCGCCGCCGTGCTCGGGCTGGACCCCGCCCGCGCCCGCGAGCTGCTCGCCTCGGCCGCCTGCGAGGTGGAGCGCACCCGCGCGGCGCTCGCCGTCGTCGAGACCGGAAACTGCCCTTCCGTCGCCCGGCTCACCGGCGACCACCAGGTGCTGCTCTCCGCGACGCTGCGGCGCGAGCTCGTGCGGCACGTCGACGACTGTCCGCGCTGCCGCCGCGCCGCCGAGCGCGCCGGGGCCACGGGCCCCTGGCCCGGCTCGTCCGCCACCCCCGACCGCCTGCCCCTCGTACCGGCGCCGCGGGCGGCGGCGTACGTGGCGATGCTGCACGTCCCCCGGGCACGCGCCGCGGCGCCGCGCTTCGGGCGCGACGGATTCCCCATGGACCCCAAGGACCACGCGGCCCGGCGCGACCGGCTGCGGGCCCGCGCCGTCACCACGACCGTCGTCGCGACGGTCGTCGCCGCGCCCGTGCTCGCGCTCTGGGCGGCGTACCGCGGCGCCCCGCTCACCGGCGAGGCCAACGGCTCCCCGTTCTTTGCGAGCGAGGTGGACGCGCCCGGAGGCATGGACGGGTCCCCGTACGACCGCTACGAGAACGCGGGGAACGCGCGCAAGGAACCGACCTCCCGCTTCACCGTCGGCAGCCGCACGCCCGATGTGTCCGTCGAGGTCATCAGCCCGGGCCTGACTCCGGACGGAACCTCTGCCCCTGGCCATGGGCCCGGCAGGCTCACCGTCGAGGCGCAGCCCTCCGGAGACACCACGATGATCACGCTCACGGCGTCGGGCGGCACGCCGGTCTCCTGGTCGCTGTGGACCGAGGCACCCTGGCTGTACGCGAGCCTCACCTCCGGCACGCTGCACCCCGGCGAGTCCGTGACCGTCTACGTGTCCGTGGACCACGACGCCGAACCGGTCGGGCCCTGGACCGCCCGCGTAGGGGTCAACCCGTCCGGCGCGGTCATCGAGATCGACGGCCACGGCTCGCGGCCGCCGTCGTCCGAGCCGCCGTCGCCTTCGGAGCCCCCGCCGTCGTCCGAGCCGCCCTCGACTTCGGAGCCCCCGCCGTCGTCCGAGCCGCCCTCGACTTCGGAACCTCCGCCGTCGTCCGAGCCGCCGGCCTCGTCCGAGCCGCCCTCCTCGGAGCCGCCGGCGACCGAGGATCCCGCACCATCCGGCTGACGAAGCGTTTCTCCGCGGCAGAGGTCACCTCGGAGCCGCCCCTGCCCCGCCCTCTTGCGCGCTCCTACGCCCGCTCAGGGTCAGCCGGATGCGGAGCCACCAGCGGCAGCGAGCTCGCCAGCCGCGCCTCGCACAGCTCCACGAGGATGTCGTACGCCGCCTTGCCCATGAGCTCCGTGAGCTCCGGGCGGTACGTCACGTACACCGGCTCGCCGGCGCCGTGTGCCGACGTGGCGGACGTGCACCACCAGTGGAGGTCGTGGCCGCCCGGCCCCCAGCCCCGCCTGTCGTATTCGCCGATCGAGATCTGGAGGACCCGAGTGTCGTCGGGACGGTCGATCCACTCGTACGTACGGCGGACCGGCAGCTGCCAGCACACGTCGGGCTTCGTCTCGAGCGGCTCGCGGCCCTCCCTCAGGGCCAGGATGTGCAGCGAGCAGCCCGCGCCGCCCGCGAATCCCGGGCGGTTCTGGAAGATGCAGGAGCCCTCCCAGCGGCGCGTCTGGCGGTCGCCGTCCTCGTCGACCTCGACCCAGCCGGACTCCGTGCCGACGTCGTGGAACTGCCAGAGCTCGGGCGTGAGCCGCGCCACATGCCCGGCGACCCGCTT
Source organism: Streptomyces sp. NPDC001970 (assembly GCF_053594115.1). NCBI lineage: Bacteria > Bacillati > Actinomycetota > Actinomycetes > Kitasatosporales > Streptomycetaceae > Streptomyces > Streptomyces sp. NPDC001970. The sequence continues at coordinate 125,787 of NZ_JBSFDW010000024.1, forward strand.
CTCGTCGTCCTCGTCCGAGAAGTGCGCCCCGAGCGTGCAGCAGCCGTCGTCCGCACGGCCCGCCTGGATGCCCTGGCAGCCGCTGCCGAAGATGCAGTTCCAGCGTGACGTCAGCCACGTCAGATCACAGCGGAAGACCTGTTCGTCGTCCGCGGGGTCGGGGAACTCCACCCAGGCCCGGGCGAAGTCCAGCCCTTTCTCGTCCGGCTCGTCGCCCCGGGAGCGGTCCTTGGCGGGCTTCACTTCTTTCGCCGTCCTCGCGGATTTCTCCTGGACGGCTTTGCCCGGCTTCGTCTTTTTCGTCTTCGGCACGAGTCAAGCGTATGCGCGTGGCCGCAGTAGCGTTCCGTACATGAGACTCGGAGTCCTCGACGTCGGTTCGAACACGGTGCATCTGCTGGTGGTGGACGCTCACCCCGGTGCGCGCCCCATTCCCGCCCACTCCCACAAGGCGGAGCTGCGCCTCGCCGAACTTCTCGACGGCGACGGAGCCATCGGCCCCGACGGCGTGGACCGTCTCATCGCCACGATCGAGTTCGCGCTGCAGGCCGCCGAGGACAAGGGCTGCGAGGACGTCCTCCCGTTCGCCACGTCCGCCGTCCGCGAGGCCGCCAACGCCGACGCCGTGCTGGACCGCGTCAAGGCCGTGACCGGCGTCGATCTCCAAGTGCTCAGCGGTGAGGACGAGGCCCGGCTCACCTTCCTCGCCGCCCGCCGCTGGTTCGGCTGGTCCGCGGGTCGGCTCCTCGTGCTCGACATCGGCGGCGGCTCGCTGGAGATCGCGTACGGCATCGACGAGGACCCCGACGCCGCCGTGAGCCTGCCGCTCGGCGCCGGCCGGCTGACGGCGGCGATGCTGCCCGACGATCCGCCCCGTCCGGAGGACGTACGCGCGCTGCGCCGCCATGCGCGGACGAGCATCGCCCGCACGGTCGGCGAGTTCAGCCGTTTCGGACGCCCCGACCATGTCGTGGCGACCTCCAAGACCTTCAAGCAGCTCGCCCGTATCGCGGGTGCCGCACGCTCCGCCGAGGGCGTCTACGTGCAGCGTGAACTGAGCCGGGCGTCGCTGGAGGAGTGGGTCCCCAAGCTCGCCGCCATGACCGGGGGGCAACGCGCGACACTCCCCGGGGTCTCCGAGGGCCGCTCCGGGCAGCTGCTGGCGGGAGCCCTGGTCGCGGAGGGCGCGATGGATCTCTTCGGGGTGGATGAGCTGGAAATCTGTCCGTGGGCGCTGCGCGAGGGCGTGATCCTGCGCCGCCTGGACCACCTCCCCACCGTCTGATGCCGTCGCCCCGCCCCCGGATGCCGTCCCGCAGGGCCCGTACGCTGTCCTTCGTGGCAGAACCAGTGGTGCGCATCCCGGATGCGAAGGTCGCCCTGTCGACGGCCTCCGTCTATCCGGAGTCGACGGCGACGGCCTTCGAGATCGCCGCGCGCCTCGGCTACGACGGTGTCGAGATCATGGTCTGGACCGACCCTGTCAGCCAGGACATCGAGGCGCTGCGCCGGCTCTCCGACTACCACGAGGTGCCGATCCTGGCCGTCCACGCGCCCTGTCTGCTGATCACGCAGCGGGTCTGGTCCACCGACCCCTGGGTGAAGCTGCAGCGCGCGCAGTCGGCCGCCGAGAAGCTCGGCGCGTCCACCGTCGTCGTCCATCCGCCGTTCCGCTGGCAGCGGCAGTACGCGCGCGACTTCGTCTCCGGCATCTGGCGGATGGCGAACGAGACGGACGTGCGCTTCGCCGTCGAGAACATGTACCCGTGGCGCTATCGCGACCGCGAGATGCTCGCGTACGCCCCGGACTGGGACGTCACCAAAGAGGACTACCGGCACTTCACCATCGACCTCTCGCACACGGCCACCTCCCGCACGGACACCCTGGCCATGCTCGACCGCATGGGCGACCGGCTCGGGCACGTCCACCTCGCCGACGGCAAGGGGTCGGCGAAGGACGAGCACCTGGTGCCGGGGCGCGGCGACCAGCCGTGCGCCGAGCTGCTGGAGCGGCTCGCCCGCACCGGCTTCGACGGCCACGTCGTCATCGAGGTCAACACGCGGCGGGCGATGTCGGCGGCCGAGCGTGAGGCCGACCTCGCCGAGGCGCTGGCGTTCACCCGGCTCCACCTGGCGTCGGCGGCCCGGGTCGCGGGCTCATGACCTCCGGCGCGGCGCCCCGCAGGCGCGGCCGGCCCGCCCGCAGGGAGGCGGACAGCGGCCCCGGCGCCCGTGAGCGGATCCTCCAGGCGGCCCGTACGGAGTTCGCCGAGCGCGGCTACGACAAGACGTCCGTCCGCGGCATCGCCAAGGCCGCGGGCGTCGACCCGGCCCTCGTGCACCACTACTTCGGTACGAAGGACGAGGTCTTCGCGGCCGCCATCGAGGTGTCCTTCGTGCCCGCACTCGTCATTCCGGCGGTCCTGGGGGAGGGGGCGGAAGGCATCGGCGAGCGGCTCGCGCGGTTCTTCATCGGCGTCTGGGAGAACCCGGCGACCCGCGCCCCGCTGCTGGCGATCATCCGTTCCGCGATGACGCACGAGGCGGCGGCGAAGGTGCTGCGCGGTTTCGTGCTGCGGCGGCTGCTGGAGCGGGTCGCGGGCGAGCTCGACGTGCCGGACCCGAAGTTCCGGGCGGAGCTGGCGGCCTCGCACATGCTCGGCATCGTGGTCATGCGGTACGTGATCCAGGTGGAGCCACTGGCCTCGGCGGACCCGGAGGACATCATCGCGATGGTGGCTCCGACGCTCCAGCGCTACCTCGCGGAAAAGGACGGCGGCGGAACCGGGCAGGACGGGTGAACGCGGCGCGCCTGCCGGTGACCGCGGCGGTCGCGCCGACTGCCCGAAGGACGGAACTCCGTCCCGCATTCCGGACAACACGTCCAGATCTTGGAGCAGCGGCGTAGGCTCGACAAGAGCCAGAACTGTCTGAAGGAGCGAGCGACGATGCCCGAGCTGAGGTCCCGCACAGTCACCCACGGCCGCAACATGGCGGGTGCCCGCGCCCTTATGCGGGCGTCGGGCGTAGCGAGCGAGGACATCGGCAAGCCGATCATCGCCGTCGCCAACTCCTTCACCGAGTTCGTGCCGGGCCACACCCACCTCGCCCCGGTCGGCCGGATCGTCTCCGACGCGATCCGCGCCGCGGGCGCCGTCCCGCGCGAGTTCAACACCATCGCGGTCGACGACGGCATCGCGATGGGCCACGCAGGCATGCTCTACTCCCTGCCGTCCCGCGACCTGATCGCGGACAGCGTCGAATACATGGTCGAGGCGCACTGCGCGGACGCCCTGATCTGCATCTCCAACTGCGACAAGATCACCCCCGGCATGCTGATGGCGGCGCTGCGCCTCAACATCCCGGTCGTCTTCGTCTCCGGCGGCCCGATGGAGGCCGGCCAGGCGACCCTCGTGGACGGCACGGTCCGCAAGCTGGACCTGATCAACGCGATCGTCGACGCGGTCAACGAGAACGTGTCGGACGAGGACGTCCTCCGCATCGAGGAGAACGCCTGTCCGACCTGCGGTTCCTGTTCCGGCATGTTCACCGCCAACTCGATGAACTGCCTCGCCGAGGCCATCGGCCTGGCCCTCCCCGGCAACGGCTCGGTCCTCGCCACCCACACCGCCCGCAAGGCCCTGTACGAGAACGCGGGCCGTACGGTCGTCGAGATCACCAAGCGCTACTACGAGGAGGGCGACGAGTCCGTCCTGCCCCGCAACATCGCCACCCGCGAGGCCTTCGAGAACGCGATGGCCCTCGACATCGCCATGGGCGGCTCGACGAACACGATCCTCCACCTGGTCGCCGCCGCCCAGGAGGCCGAGCTCGACTACGACCTCACCGACATCGACGCCGTCTCGCGCCGCGTCCCCTGCCTGGCCAAGGTCGCGCCGAACGTCGCCCCCGGGGGCACCTACTACATGGAGGACGTCCACCGCGCAGGCGGAATCCCCGCCATCCTCGGCGAGCTCTACCGCGGCGGGCTGCTGAACGAGGACGTCCACACCGTGCACTCGGCGTCGCTGGCCGAATGGCTCAAGACCTGGGACGTCCGCGGCGGCTCCCCCTCCGCCGAGGCCGTCGAACTGTGGCACGCGGCCCCCGGCTGCGTCCGCTCCGCCACCGCCTTCTCGCAGTCCGAGCGCTGGGAGTCCCTCGACGTCGACGCCGAGAACGGCTGCATCCGCTCGGTCGAGCACTCCTACTCCAAGGACGGCGGCCTCGCCGTCCTCAAGGGCAATCTGGCGGTCGACGGCTGTGTGGTGAAGACCGCCGGCGTCGACGAGTCGATCTGGACCTTCGAGGGCCCGGCCGTCGTCTGCGAATCGCAGGACGAGGCCGTCGAGAAGATCCTCTCCAAGGTCGTGAAGGAGGGCGACGTCGTCGTCATCCGCTACGAGGGCCCGCGCGGCGGCCCCGGCATGCAGGAGATGCTCTACCCGACCTCCTTCCTCAAGGGCCGCGGCCTCGGCAAGGCCTGCGCCCTGGTGACGGACGGCCGCTTCTCCGGCGGCACGTCGGGTCTTTCGATCGGCCACGCCTCCCCGGAGGCCGCCTCGGGCGGCACGATCGCCCTCGTCGAGGACGGCGACCTCATCCGTATCGACATCCCGAACCGCTCGATCGAACTCGTCGTCGACGACGCCACGCTGGCCGCCCGCCGCGAGGCCATTGGCGGCGTCTACGCCCCGAAGAACCGCGAGCGCAAGGTCTCGGCGGCCCTGCGCGCGTACGCGGCGATGGCGACGAGCGCGGACAAGGGCGCGGTGCGGGACGTGTCGAAGCTGGGCTGAGCCCGGCTGCCGGTTCGTCCGAAGCCCCCGGCGGGACAGGCAGATTCCAGGGGTCGTTGCAACACAAGTGATCAACTGGCTGTTCCAGGAGCTCAGCAAGGCGCTCGGCCGGGGTTCCCGGCCGAGCGTTTTGCGTGGCCGGCTGTTGAGCTCGGCGGCGACGGCGTCCAGCTCCTCACGGATGTAGCGGGCGAGGTGTGTGCCCTTGGGGAAGTACTGCCGCAGCAGACCGTTCGTGTTCTCGTTCGAGCCCCGCTGCCAGGGGCTTCGGGGGTCTCACCAGCGCGCCGGGTCGCGAGCGTCCACAGCGAAGACGGAGCCGTCCGGGGCGGTCGCGACGACCTTGCCCGGGGTGATGACGGGCGCGGGCAGGTACGCCGCGAAGCCGAGCTTCCCGCCGTGCAGCCGGGGGCGGGTCTGACCGAGCACGACACCGCGCCGTGTATCGACCGCGAAAAGCCGTCCGTCGGCGGCGGAGAAGTAGAGCCGGTCCTCACCGTCGACGACGGGGCGTGAGACGCGCCCTGCACCGGTCTCCAGACGCCACAGTTCGGTGCTCTGCGCGGCGGTCGTATGCAGGGTGTCGACCGCCAGCAACGTGCCGCCCCGCGCCAGCAGGTAGGCGGTGTTGCCACGCACGGCGAGCTGCGGTTCGGCGAGCGGGAACGGCAGCTTCACGTGGTGTGCGGCCCGCTGCCGGGGCTCGTAGCGCACGATCGCGTCGGTCTGCGTGTTCGTGTCCACAGAGGTGAGGAAGACGGTGTCGCCCAGGGAGGCGGCCGGGGTGAGGTTCCCGTCGATCCTGCGCTGCCACGCCACGTTGCCGCTGCGTGGATCCACTGCGGTGACCAGGGTGGTGTGGCCGTCGGCGGAGACCTCGAAGGCGTGGAGTCGCCCGGTCTCCTCGTTGTAGACGCCGAGGTCCGGGCGGGTGTGACCAGGGAGGGCGTGGCGCCAGCGGGTCTTTCCGGTGGCCGCGTCCAGGGCCTCGACGCGGCCGGCGGGCGACACGAGGAGTACGGTGTCGCCGGCGAAGCCGATGCCGCCCTGGTACGAGGAGATGTCCGCGCTCCAGCCGGCCGTGCCGTCGGCAGGGTGGTACGTCTGGACCTTCGCTGTGAGTGTTGTCCCCGACGTGGTGTGCACCAGCCCGCCGGAAACCGCGGGACCGAAGGCGGCGTGGCCCTCCTCGGTCTTCGCCGCCGACGCCGTGACCGACCAGACCACCCGTCCGTCGGTGGGGTCGAGGCGTGCAGCACTGACACCGGGTACGGAGCAGTAGAGCGCAGCATCCGTGAACCTGCAGGCCGGGGCGGTGTCGCCGGAGGCACGCAGCGTCGTCTGCCAGGAGGTCGGGGCCTTGGCCGCCTCCGTGTGCGCGGGCGAACCGGGCGGGTTCGTGTCCGCGCCGCCGTACGCCCGCACCATGAGCGCGCCCCCCGTGACCAGAAGCGCGGCTCCTGCTGCCAGCAGGCGCGCGTGCGTCCGCCTGCGCGTGCGCGACCGGGGAGGTATGCCGCCCGTCGGCCCGCCGGAACCGCCGTGCGTCTCCGGCTCTGCGCCCTGCGTCTGCGGCTGCCCTGTCGACGGCGTCACTCCGGCCGATCGCCGCTGAGCGGGTATGAAGGCCGCGGCCTCGTACGAAGGGGGGCGCAGGTCGGCCATGATCTCGTCGGGGGTGGGCCGGTCCGCGGGATTCTTGGCCAGACACCGGCCGATCAGCGGTGCGAGTTCGGCGGGTACCCCGGCCAGGTCGGCCTCGTCGTGCACCACTTGATAGGCCACGATGTACGGACTGTCCGAGTCGAAAGGACCGCTCCCCGTAGCCGCGTGCACCAGCACCGACCCCAGGGCGAAGACATCGGCAGCAGGCCCTACCTCGCGCGGTCGCTGGAACTGCTCGGGCGCCATGAACGGCGGCGAGCCGATCAGCTTCCCCGTCTCCGTACGCAGATCGCTGTCGAACGGCCGGGAGATCCCGAAGTCGATGACCTTCGGACCGGTGTCGGTGAGGAGCACGTTGCCGGGCTTGAGGTCCCGGTGGACGACCCCGGCGCGGTGGATGTCGCGGAGTGCCTCGGCGAGTCCGGCCGTGAGCCTGCGCAGTTCGGCGGGCGTCATGGGGCCGTTCCGCTTCACCTGATCGGCGAGCGTCGGCCCGGGCACGTAGAGGGTGGCCATCCACGGGCGGTCGGCATCCGGATCCGCATCCACGACCGACGCGGTGAAGGCCCCGCTAACCCGGCGCGCGGCCGCGACCTCCTGCCGGAACCTGGCCCTGAACTCCGGGTCGGCCGCGTACTGTTCATGCACGATCTTGACCGCGAGACGCATCCCGGACGCGGACCGGGCGAGATGCACGACGCCCATGCCGCCGGCGCCGAGGCACGCCTCGAGACGGTACTGCCCTGCGTATTCCGGATGTTCCGCTTCCGGGCCGGTGCCACTCTTTCGCAGCGGCGGCATCGTCCACCCCCGTGTGTTCGTCCGCAAGCGCGACGCTCGGAGCCTAGCCGATGGTTCGTTTGAGACCGACGGGGCTTGCTAGCCTGCGCATCGCAGAGCAGTGAACGCCAACGGGGGGAGACCGCATGGCCGTTGAAGAGATCGAAGAGAGTGCCGGCGACGCAGTCCGGGCCGAACTCGCCGCGGACGTCGTCAGGTACCCGATCGCGCCCGGTTACCGCGTCAACGTCCGGTCCGGCCCAGGTCGCCAGTACCGGCTGATCCGCACCCTGCCGTACAACGTGAAGGTCCCGGTGTACTGCCAGAAGCCCGGCGAGCAGATCACCGGCCCGTACGGCACGACCACGCTGTGGGACAACATCGCCGACGGCGAGTTCGTCTCGGACGCCTACGTGAACACGGGCAGCGACGGCTACGTCGCGCCGCGGTGTTCCTGACCGACGGAATGTGGCAGGTCAACGGGCGTGGATGAATCTGGGGTCGGGCGCTCGGTGCCGCAGCCGGCGCGACCCTGCTGACGATGGGGAGCGCCACTGTCGCGCCGGCCGCGGAAGCCGCGGGCACTGCGGAGGCGTACGAGGTGAGGCGCTACCCGGTGGCCCCGGGCTCTCGCCTGAACGTCCGCAGCTGCCCGGGCACGAACTATCGGATCGTCAAGGTGCTGCCGTACGGCGCGAGCGTGCCGATCAACTGCCAGAAGCCGGGCGAGACGGTGACCGGCCGTACGGCACCTCGAACCTCTGGGACAACATCGCCGATGGCCAGTACGTCTCGGACGGGTATGTGAACACGGGCAGCGACGGCTACGTCGCGCCGCGCTGCCCCTGACCCGGCCCGTCCCACCCCGGGGATAATCGATCCCGTGAACGAGAACCACGACGACACCCCGGGCACCCCGGGCAAGGCCGGCGACACCGGTGCGGGCGCGGCCGGCGAGGCCCCCCGCACCGGGCCGCAGCCCGAGCCGATCCGCTTCTTCGGCACCACCTGGGTGGACCACGACGGCGGCTACGCCCTGCGCCGCGCCGCCGTCGCCGGCGGCTCCCTCGCCGCGGCCGTCGCCGGATGTCTGGCGCTCCGATTCGGCTACCAGGGCCTGGAGGTCGCCAAGGTCGGCGGGTTCGTGAACACCCTCGTGATCGTCATGTTCGCGATCTGCAGCGCGCTCGCCTTCCGTAAGACCTGGGAGGGCTTCACCCGCCGTCCCGCCGACCCGGCCCGCGAGGAATCCCTCCGCAGCCTGAAGGCGATCGGCTTCATCGGCTCCCTCCTCGCGTATTTCTTCCGCTCCCTCACCGAGGCCCCGGGCGAGAGGCTGCGCCGCTCGGAGTACGAGGAGGCCGTCGCCCAGTACGAGAAGCGCCGCGGCACTCGCACGCGCAACCCGGCGGCCAAGAAGAAGCCGAAGCCCCGCCGCTAGGACCTGTCCTCCGGAGCGCGCACGCGCCCGGTCCGAGCTGTTCCTCGACGAGGGTGTCGAGGAGGCGTGCGCTCCGGATGAGGCTGTCGCACTCCGCGCGCCGGATCCGCTGTCACACTCCGCCCCTCCTGAGCGTCTCTTCCCCAGAGGGCCGTACATCAAGAGACACGTACGCCAGAGGAGGAGCACCGGACCATGGCAGAGCTCACGCTCTTCGAGCAGCAGCGCAACCGCCTGTGGGGTATCGCCTACCGGATCACCGGTTCGGTCGCGGACGCCGACGACGCCGTGCAGGAGGCCTGGCTGCGCTGGCAGGGCCTGCCCGACGGGGAGGCCGAGGACCCGCGCGCGTATCTGACGACCGTCATCAGCAGGATCTGTTACGACCAGCTCGGCTCCGCCCGCTCCCGCCGCGAGGCGTATGTCGGGCCCTGGCTGCCGGAGCCGGTGATCAGTGCGGACGACCCCGAGGACCGGGTGACCCTCGACGAGTCGGTCGGGATGGCGATGCTGACCGTCCTGGAACGGCTCACGCCCGCCGAGCGCACCGCCTTCATCCTCCACGACGTCTTCGCCGTGCCGTTCCCGGAGATCGCCGAGGTCGTCGGCCGCACCCCAGATTCCGTACGGCAACTCGCCTCCCGCGCCCGCCGGCGTGTCCGCGCCGAGGCGCCCCGCCGAACCGTCGACCGCGGCGAGCACCGGCGTGCCGTCGACGCGTTCCTCACGGCGGTCATGGGCGGCGACTTCGACGGGCTGCTGGAGATCCTGGACCCCGATGTGGTCTGGCGCTCCGACGGCGGTGGCAAGGTCGCCGCGGCGCGGCTTCCGGTTCTCGGCGACGAGAAGGTCGCCCGCTTCGCCCAGCGCCTCGTGCGCGGCTTCGACCCGGCGACGATGCAGGTGCTCGTACGGGAGGTGAACGGTGCCCCGGGCGTCGTCTTCGCCGACCCCGTGGGCGCACAGGGCGCAGTGTTCGCGTTCACCGTGCACGGCGGACGGATCACCGAGATCGACGCGGTCATCAACCCCGACAAGCTGCGGCACCTGGACCTCGGGGGCGCGGGTGCGTGACTGGCGGCATGGGCACGTGAAGGTCGGGGGCGCGGGTGCGTGACTGGCGGCATGGGCACGTGAAGGTCGGGGGCGCGGGTGCGTGACGCGGCGGCATGGGCACGTGAACGTCGGCACTGTCACACTCCGCGCCGCTGCGTCGTCCCCCTTGCATGACCACAACGGACTCAGCGCACTCGACGCACTCGGCCGAACCGTGGCAGGTCCTGGTCCTCGGCGCGGGCTACGCGGGGCTCATCGCCGCACTCCGCCCGGCCCCGCACGCCCGCGTCACCCTCATCGACCCCAGCGACCGCTTCACCGAACGCGTCCGGCTCCACGAACTCGCCGCCGGCCGCCCCGATGTGACCCACCCCCTCACCGGACTGCTCGGCTCCACCGGAGTCGCGCACATCGCGTCCCGCGCCACCGTCATCGACCCCGTAGCCCGCCAGGTGACCACGGACGACGGCCGCAGCCTCCCGTACGACCGGCTCGTCCACGCGCTCGGCAGCCGCACCGCACCCTCCGGCGAGCGCGCCCACACACGCGAGTCCGCCGCCGCCCTGCACAAGCGGCTCCGTGGGCGGCCCGGCTCCCTCGCGGTCGTCGGCGGCGGCGGGCTGACGGGCATCGAACTCGCCGCCGAACTCGCCCGAGTCCCACACCGACTGGACCGTCCGCCTCCTCTCGGGCGGCGGCATCGGCGCCGGCCTCTCGGCGCGCGGCCGCGACCATGTCCGCGGGGTCCTGACGGCTCGGGGCGTCCGCATCGAGGAGGGCCACCGCGTCGGCCACGCCGACGACCTCGACGCGGACGCGGTCGTCTGGGCGGCCTCGATGATTCCCCACGCCGAACTCGCCGAGGCCGCAGGCTTCGTCCTCGACGCGTCCGGCCGTATCGCGGTCGACGGCGCTCTGCGCTCGGTGTCGCATCCCGAAATGTACGTCGCGGGCGACACGGCCGCCGCCCGCTCACCCAGGGCGGGCGCCCTGCGCATGGCCTGCGCGACCGCCCTCCCCACGGGAGCCCACGCGGCCTCCTCGATCATCTCGGAGTCCCGTGGCCGCGAACCGCGCCCGCTGAACTTCCGCTGTGCCGTCCAGTGCGTGAGCCTCGGCCGCCACGACGGCCTGATCCAGTTCGTCGGTCCGGACGACAGCCCCCACAAACGTCTCCTCACAGGCCGCCCGGCCGCCCTGACGAAGGAACAGGTGGTCCGTTCCACGGTCCGCTACCTGCGGCTGGTGCGCGGACAGTCGTCGCGCAGGGCCGGACGGGCCTCGGCCCGCACCCTGACAACGGCTTGACGGCCACCTCGCCCGGGAGCATTATTCACCGCATGATGAATAACGCTCCCGGGGGCGCTGGGGGCGCCGGGGACCCCGCCATCCACGCCCGCGCCCTCACCGTCGTACGAGGCACCCGCACCGTCCTCCGCGCCCTGGACTTCGACGTCCCGCCCGGCCAGATCACCGGCCTCCTCGGACCCTCCGGATGCGGCAAGTCGACCCTCATGCGGGCCGTCGTCGGCACCCAGGCCAAGGTCACCGGCACCCTCGACGTCCTCGGCCGTCCCGCGGGCGACGCCTCCCTCCGCTCCCGCATCGGCTACGTCACCCAAGCCCCCTCCGTCTACGACGATCTGACCGTCCGCCAGAACCTGGACTACTTCGCGTCGATCCTCGACGCCGGCCGCGCCGCCGCCGACCGCCGCCGGCAGCACGTCACCCAGGCCATCGCCGACGTCGACCTCGCAGGCCACGCCGACGCCCTCGCAGGCAATCTCTCCGGCGGACAGCGCAGCCGCGTCTCGCTCGCCGTCGCCCTCCTCGGCACCCCCGAACTGCTCGTCCTCGACGAGCCGACCGTCGGCCTGGACCCGGTCCTCCGCCGTGACCTGTGGGACCTCTTCCACCGCATCGCCGGCGAACGCGGCACCACGATCCTGGTCTCCTCGCACGTCATGGACGAGGCGGAGCGCTGCCACCGCCTCCTGCTCCTGCGCGAGGGCGAACTGCTCGCCGACGACACCCCCGAGGCCCTCCGGCACCGCAACGACACCGCGACTGTCGAGGACGCCTTCCTCCACCTCGTCGACACGGCCAACGCCCTCCAGGAGACAGCCCGATGAACTCGGCCCGCACCCTCGCCACCGCCGCCCGCGTCCTCCGCCAGCTGCGCCACGACCCGCGCTCGATCGGCCTGATGCTCCTGGTGCCCTGCGTGATGCTCTTCCTGCTGCGCTACGTCTTCGACGGCAGCCCGCAGGTCTTCGACTCCATCGGGGCCTCGCTCCTCGGCATCTTCCCCCTCATCACGATGTTCCTGGTGACCTCCATCGCCACGCTGCGCGAGCGCACCTCCGGCACCCTGGAGCGGCTGCTCGCCATGCCCCTGGGCAAGGGCGACCTGATCGCGGGCTACGCTCTGGCGTTCGGGCTGCTCGCCATCGTCCAGTCCGCCCTCGCCACCGGACTCGCGGTCTGGTTCCTCGGCCTCGACGTCGTCGGTTCGCCGTGGTTGCTGCTCCTCGTGGCCCTTCTGGACGCTTTGCTCGGCACGGCACTCGGCTTGTTCGTCTCCGCCTTCGCCGCCTCCGAGTACCAGGCGGTCCAGTTCATGCCGGCCGTGATCTTCCCCCAGCTCCTGCTCTGCGGACTGTTCATCGCCCGCGACAGGATGCAGCCCGTCCTCGAAGGCATCTCCGACGTCCTGCCCATGTCGTACGCCGTCGACGGCATGAACGAAGTGCTCCACCACACCGACGTCACCGCCGACTTCATCCGCGACGTCCTCATCGTCGCCGCCTGCGCCGTCCTCGTCCTCGCCCTGGGCGCGGCCACCCTGCGCCGCCGCACGGCGTGACCGCCCCTCGGACACCAAGGGCGCCACGCCGGGGCCGGTGAAAGGATGTCCATGTCCGTGGACGAGCCGTCCACGGACATGGACGAGCCTGTACGTGCACACGCACCACCCCCGGCGAGGTGACCCGCATGACCCAGACAGTCGCAGTCCTCGGTACCGGCAAGATCGGCGAGGCCCTGCTCAGCGGCATGATCAGGGCCGGCTGGCCCGCCGCCGCCCTCCTGGCCACCACCCGCCGCGCCGAACGGGCCGAGGAGCTCCGCAGCCGCTACGGCGTCGAGGCGGTCACCAACGCCGACGCCGCCAAGCGAGCCGACACCCTCATCCTCACCGTCAAGCCCCAGGACATGGGCAGGCTCCTCGACGAACTCGCCCCCCACGTCTCCGCGGACCGCCTCGTCATCAGCGCAGCGGCCGGCATCACCACCTCCACCATCGAGGGCCGTCTCGCCCCCAACACCCCTGTCGTCCGCGTCATGCCGAACACGCCCGTCCTCGTCGACGAGGGCATGTCCGTCATCTCCGCCGGCAGCCACGCCACCGCCGAGCACCTCGCCCACACCGAGGAGATCTTCGGCGGCGTCGGCAAGACCCTCCGCGTCCCCGAGTCCCAGCAGGACGCGGCCACGGCACTCTCCGGCTCCGGCCCGGCCTACTTCTACTTCCTCGTCGAGGCCATGACCGACGCCGGCATCCTCCTCGGCCTGCCCCGCGCCCAGGCCCACGACCTGATCGTCCAGGCCGCGATCGGCGCCGCCGTGATGCTCCGAGACTCCGGCGAGCACCCGGTCAAGCTCCGCGAGGCCGTCACCTCCCCTGCCGGCACCACCATCAGCGCGATCCGCGAGCTCGAGAACCACGGGGTGCGCGCCGCGCTCATCGCCGCCCTGGAGGCCGCCCGTGACCGCAGCCGCGAACTCGCCTCCGGCAACGGCTGAGGCTCACCGCGCAGCAGCGGCGACCACGTCCTCCGTCTTCACCACCGTCGCGAACCCACCGCCGTGCAGCGACACGGCGGTGGCCCGGGCCAGCTCGTCCGCGCCGAGCGCCCAGCCGAATGGCCCCACCTGGTCGAAGGTGTACGTCGCATCGAGCGCGAACAGCACCTCGTACCCGAGGTTCCCGCCCATGCGGGCCGTAGTCTCCGCGCACATGTTGGTCTGGATTCCGGCCACCACGATCTGCCGGACCCCCTCGGCCCCGAACCACGCCCCCAGATCCGGTGTGCCGTAGAACGCCGAGTTCACGGTCTTCGTCACCAGCAGCTCGGCTCCGCTGCCCTGCCCCCTCCTCTTCTCCACGTACTCCTTGAAGCCGTTCCCCTCGTGCCCCGGCCGCAGCGGCGACCCGGGCGTGGAGGAGTCGTGCCGCACGAAGACGACCGGCCTCCGACTCGCCTGCCACGCGTCGATCAGCCAGGCGATGTTCCCGTCCGCCCCGGGATTGTTCCGAGGCCCCCAGAAGTCCTCCTCCTCGAACCCCTTTTGCACATCGACGACCACCAGCGCTGCGTTCTCCGCGATCTCCATACCTTCGATGCTGCCGCCCCGAACGCCCTCGTCACAGAGGCGCAAAAGACGGCGATCGATGGTTTACTGCCACTATGGCGAACGGGTCGGTTCCACGAGCTCAACACATCGCGCTCCTCTCCTTCCCTGGCATCCGGGCCTTCGACGTCTGCGTCATCGGCGAGGTCTGGGGCGTCGACCGCACCGACCGGGGCGTACCGCCCTTCGAACTGCGCCGCACCGGCACCGACCGCACCCCCATCCCCATGCGCGGCGGCCTCAGCCTCACCCCCGACCGCACCCTCGACTGGCTCACCCGCGCCGATCTCATCGTCGTCCCCGGCCTCGACGACCACCTCACCCCGGCTCCCTCACCGGTCCTCGACGCCCTCCGCCGCGCTCACACCCGTGGCACCCCGATCGCCGCACTCTGCGGCGGCGCCTTCACCCTCGCCCAGGCCGGCCTGCTCGACGGCCGCCGCGCGATCACCCACTGGAACCTCACCGACCTCCTCCGCAAGCACCACCCCCAGGTCACCGTCGTCCCTGACGCGCTCTACCTCCACGACGCCAACCTCTGGACCTCCGCCGGTACCGCCGCCGGCATCGACCTCTGCCTCCACCTCGTTCGCCTCACCCACGGAGCCGAAGCCGCGGCCACCATCGCCCGGTCGATGGTCACCGCCCCCTTCCGCACCGGAACCCAGGCCCAGTTCATCGAGCACCCGACCCCGCGAGCCGACCGCGATGCCGACACGCTCGCAGCACTCCGCGACCATGTGCTCGCCCACCTCGAGGAACCCCACACCGTCGCGTCCCTCGCCGCGCGCGCAGGCATGTCCCCTCGCACCTTCGCCCGTCACTTCCAGGCCACGACAGGAACCACCCCGCTGCACTGGCTCATCACCCAGCGCGTCGCCGCCGCTCAGAAACTCCTCGAACTCACCGATCACCCCATCCCCGAAGTCGCCCGCCGCACGGGCTTCGGCAGCGAGGTGACCATGCGACAGCACTTCGCCGCTCACCTCGCCACCAGCCCTCGCGATTACCGGGCCGCCTTCCGTCAGCCGACCGGAAGCAGCCCGATCGCCTCATAGGCGCGATCCACCAGAGGACGGGCCATCGCCCGGGCCCGCTCGGCCCCCGCCTTCAACACCTCGTCCACATATCCCGGATCGGCCGCCAGCTCCGCGTGCCGCTCCCGCAAGGGCCTCAGGAACTCCACCACCGCCTCGGCCGTGTCCTTCTTCAACGCGCCGTACGACTCGTATACACCGGCCAAGGCCTCCGGGTTCCCGCGCTCACAGGCGGAGAGAATCTCCAGCAGATTCGCCACCCCCGGGCGCCCCTCCCGGTCGTACTCGACGTCCTGCCCGCTGTCCGTCACAGCCCGCATGACCTTGCGCCGGATCACGTCCGCGTCATCGAGCAGATAGACGATCCCGGCACCGCTCTCGTGCGACTTCCCCATCTTCGACGTCGGGTCCTGCAGATCCATCACCCGCGCCGCGACCTCCGGGTGCGTCGCCCTCGGCACCGTGAACACATGCCCGTACCGCTGGTTGAACCGCGCCGCCAGATCCCGGGTGAGTTCGACATGCTGCGCCTGGTCGTCCCCGACCGGTACCTCGTCCGTGCGGTACGCCAGGATGTCCGCCGCCATCAGCGCGGGATACGTCAGCAGCGACAGCCGCACGCTCTCCCCGGCGGCCCGCGCCCGTGCAGCCTTCTCCTTGTACTGGATCATGCGCCGCATCTCGCCGTCCGAGGCCGTGCACTCCAGCAGATACGAGAGTCGGGCGTGCTCATCCACATGGCTCTGCACGAACACGGTGCACCGCTGGGGATCCAGTCCCGCCGCCAGCAGCAGCGTCGCCGCCTGCCTGCTGAGCCTCCGCACCCGCGCCGGATCGTGCTCGACCGTCAACGCATGCAGATCCACGATGCCGAACAGCGCATCCGCCCGATCCTGATCCACCTCGACCCACCGCCGTACGGCCCCGAGGTAGTTGCCCAACGTCAAGTGCCCCGTCGGCTTGACCCCGCTGAAGATCCGCGTCATCCCTGTCTCCCTCTCCTGTCCTGTCGGAGCCGCCGCCATCAGCGACCGAGGCTCCCGGAAGAGGGGAGAAACGCGAACGGCCGCCGAAGCGGCGGCCGTGAGCGCATGCGTGCCGGCCGCCGTCAGGCGGCCCACCAATGCTGGGTGTGCGCACGCGTAGTCATGCGTCGAGGGTACGCCCCGAGGGCCGGGGTTGACATGAGAAACCCCGATCCGTAGTGTTCTCCGGGTTGTCCGACGTGAGCACCGACTCCGGTCGGCCCCGGGCAGCCATTCCGCAAGAACCACTCCAAGCGAGCGGCACTTCGTCGCCTTCGTTTTTCGTGCGCTTTTGCGAAATGAGGAATCCGCGTTCGATCGAGCGCAACCCGATTAGCGTCGGGAGTCAGGATTCCGCTAAAGTCTCACTCGTCGGAACGGCCCAACGGCCGGAAAGACAGCCCCCCTCTGACTGGGAGTCAGGCCCGAAAGAGTCTGATAGAGTCGGAACCGCCGGAAAGGGAAACGCGAAAGCGAAGAACGACCCGGCAGCCCGCTCCAGCGGGTGGCGGAAACGGAAAATCGGATCTGCTAAGCTGGAAACACCGAAGGGAAGCGCCCGGAGGAAAGCCCGAGAGGGTGAGTACGAAGGAAGCGTCCGTTCCTTGAGAACT